>CALWYF010000001.1 GCA_944385705.1 uncultured Oscillospiraceae bacterium
TATGTCGATGAGGAATACAAGGGGGGAGAGCTATACAGCAGAAGATACCACTATAAAGATTTTGCAATAATGTTTGAATCCAGAGATCCCGCAGAAGTGCGGGCCGAAGACTGTGGCGCAGTGGGTTTTATTCTCTACAGCCCGGATCTGAAAATACGTCACGACATCCATGTGGGTTCTTTAAGAAAGCAAATAATCCATGCCTACAGAAAGTGCCCTAGCATTGTGTACCCTGAAACAAATGACGGAGAGACAGGGGACTGGCTATATGACAACGGTTACCGTAATTTTTGGGATAACTCTCTGCACTTCACATACGATGAAAATGATATGGTTACATCCATTACTTACTACCCATAGAGTAAATTTAGGGGAAGCGAGACATACAATAAAAAGCTTCCGGCAAAAGCACATTTTATTCAGTAAGCAGCTCCCCCAGGCAGGGTAAACTGCCTGGGGGAGTTTATTGTCATCATGTATTGAACAGAGAGCGTAAATTAGCTATGGCGTCTTTGGCATTTGCTATCCAGTATATCATACTGTCTGACAAGGGAGAGCAGTTCACAGTGCCGGGCCTTTTTTGACTTGCTGGAGCGTACCAAGGGCGCGGCGATTTACAGGAATGACACCCTGGTCCAGATTATAATGGAAGAGGGACAGCCCTATCTGATGGGCAGCAGAAGCTAGGAGGAGACCGCAGAGAACATTCAAAGCAGGATAAGTAATTTGCATGTCTGGACAGTACGGATGAAGCTGTGGGACTTAGAGAGCCTTTAAAGAGGATTTGAAGCATAGGGATAAAGAATGCCGGGCTGCTTATGCAGCCCGGCACCTTGTGTTGTAAAATGAGAAACAGGGAATTCAAAATCAGACTCAGATAAGCTTCTTGGCCTTCAGGTCGGCGATCTTTGCATCGTCGTAGCCCAGGATGGTCTTGAGGATGGTCTCGGTATCCTGACCCATGGAGGGAGCGCCGCGCCATACCTTACCGGGAGTGACGCTCATCTTGGGAGCGATGCCAAAGGCCTCGATCTCGCTGTTGGTGGTCTGGTCAACATACTTGACCCAGTCGCCGCGGGAGCGGAAGTGCTCGTTCTCGTAAGCGGACTTGGCGGTATTGACGGTGGCGCAGGGGACACGGGCGCCTTCCATGATGGACTCGATCTCCTTGGCGTCGTGGGAAGCGCACCAGTCGATGACGGCCTTGTTCAGCTCCTGGCCCTTTTCGGAAGCCACGGCAGCGGGGCCGGAAGAGCAATCCTTGTAGTTGAAGTACTCCAGGTCAAGACCCATGGCGGGGATGCAGCGGTTGTACACGCCGGGGCCGAAGGCGCCCAGGGCCACCAGGAAGCCGTCCTTGGACTTGAAGAGGTTGTAGGGCTGGAAGGCGGGGTTGAAGTTGCCGGAACGCTCGGAGACCTTGCCGGACATGGTGTAGGTGGTGTAGGTGCCGCACATGTACTGAGCCATAGCCTCGAACTGTGCCACGTCAACTACCTGGCCCTTGCCGGTCTTCTGGGCATAGGTGTAACCTGCCAGAGCGGCAAAGAGGGTGGCGAAAGCGGAGACGTAGTCGTTGGTGTAGGGCTTGGCAATGGCGGGATCACGATCGGCGTCGCCCTGGAGGTACAGCCAGCCGGAGAAGGCCTGGCCTATCATGTCATAGGAAGCACGGTTGCAGACGGAGGGGATACCGCCGAACTCCTTGTGGCCCATGCCGCTGACGTGGACGATGACCAGCTTGGGATTGACCTTCAGCAGCTCTTCATCATAGATGCCCAGCTTTTCCAGCCAGACCATGTTCTCCATGAAGATGTCGGCCTCTTTGATAAGTCCATAGAATATATCCTTGACTTCCTCGTGCTTCAGGTTCAGCTCCAGACTCATGGCCAGCTTGTTACGGGCATCCTGAGCCCAGGCGGTGGAAACCTTGGTGCCGTTTACGTCGGCAAAGGGAGCCAGCATACGCAGGGTGTCGCCCACGCCGGGACGCTCTATCTGAATGACCTCGGCGCCGAAGTCAGCCAGCATGGTTGCTGCAAAGGGCATTGCCACCAGGGAGCCGGAGCAGACAACGCGCATACCGGCAAAGGGGCCGTACTCGGGGATGATGAATTTACGTTCGCTCATGATAAGATCTCCTTCTTCAAAAGTTTATCTTAATTTTGGGATGACTGATTGAAACTCGGCTCAGGCCTTTCTCCGCTTTATCTCCTCCACCAGAGCGGGGACGACGCTGCGGTAATCGGCAACTGCACCGTAATGGGAGATGTCAAAGATGGGAGCGCCCTTGGTGTGGTTGATGGAGATGATGCAGCCGGAATTCTGCATGCCCACCTGATACTGGACGGAACCGGAAATGGCGATGTTGAAGATGTACTTGGGCTTGATGGCGGCGCCGCTCTGGCCGATCTGCTTTTCATGGGGCAGCCAGCCGTTGTCCACCAGAGGACGGGAGGCGGCCAGCTTGCCGCCCAGAAGCTCTGCCAGTTCCTTGAGCGCGGTCAGGTCGGACTCTTCCTTGATGCCGCGGCCGCCGGCAACCACGACCTGAGCGCCTTCTATGGAATCGCCGGTATCCTGCTTGGGAGCCGTCTCCAGCACCTCGTAGTCAGGGTCCGCTTCCACGGTCACCGTCTCGGTGATGATCTCGCCTTTTGCACCCACCCGGGGCTCTATGGGCTCGAACATCATGGGTCTCACAGTGGCCATCTGGGGACGGGCCTCCAGTATTACTATGTGGGCCAGGATGCTTCCGCCGTAGGCGGGGGTGGTCTGATAGAACACTTCGTCCTTATCGAAGCCCAGGTCTATGGCATCGGCAGTCAGGCCGGTGTTCAGGGAGACCATGAGCCTGGGGGCCAGGTCGCGGCCCAGGGAAGTGGCGCCGTAGAGGATGATGGAGGGCTTGTACTTCTCCGCCACCTGAGTCAGGGCCGCCTCATAGGGGCGGGCGCTGTAGTTCTCAAGAGCGCCGTTTTCCACAAGGATGACCTTGTCGGCGCCGTAGGCGAAGAGTGTGTCGGCCAGATGGGAGACGTTCTTGCCCAGCAGCACTGCGCTTATCTCCTCCCCGGTGTGCTCCTTAAGCTCCTGGGACTTTGCCAGCAGCTCCAGAACAGTACCGTTGAGTTTGCCGTTCTGCTGTTCGGCAAACACCCATATTCCTTTGTAATCACTTTTTGCCATGGATGCCGCCTCCTTATATCAGATGCTCGTCATGCAGCATGTCTGCAATCTGAGCTGCGATTTCCTCTCCGCTGCCGGAGAAATACTTGGTGTCCGCGTTCCGCTTGGGGGGCTCCAGGACCTCCTTGGTGGAGGAGGGAGAGCCGGGGATGCCGGTGCGGGTCTTGTCTGCACCCAGGTCTTCCGCATTCCAGACGAAACGGGGCTTCTTGAGAGCCTTCATGATGTTGATGGGCTTGGGGTAGCGGGGCTGGTTGATCTCCGCGGTGACGGTGACCAGGGCGGGCAGCTTTGCCCGGACCTTCTGCACGCTGTCCTCCAAAACCCGGTCGCAGATGACATAGCCGTCCTGCACGTCGATAGAGGAGGCCAGAGTTATCTGGGGGATGCCCAGCTGGGCTGCGGTGGCGGGACCGGTCTGAGCGGTGTCGCCGTCAACGGCGTGGCGGCCGAAGAGCAGCAGGTCGTAGCCGCCGATCTTCTTTGCGGCCATGGCCAGAGTGTAGGAGGTGGCCAGGGTGTCCGCACCGCCGAAGGCCCGGTCGGAGAGGAGGTAGGCCTCGTCGCAGCCCAGAGCCAGGGCCTTTTTCAAAACTTCCTCAGCCTGAGGGGGTCCCATGCTGATGGCGCAGACGGTGGCGCCGTACTTTTCCTTGAGCTGGATGGCGGCCTCAACGGCGTTGGCATCCAGGGGGTTCAATTTGCTGGCCACACCTTCACGCATGATGTTGCCGGTCTTGGGGTCCAGCTTTACATCGTCGGTGTCGGGGACCTGTTTTACGAATACCAGAATCTTCATTGGAGTTCTGTCTCCTTAACTATATAGGTTTACTTTGAAAGGGGTGGACTTATCTGCCGATGACGGCGCCGCTGATGACCATGCGCAGGATCTCGCTGGTGCCTTCGCCGATCTCCAGAAGCTTTGCATCACGGTAGAAGCGCTCCACGTCGAACTCGTGGCTGTAGCCGTTGCCGCCGTGGATCTGGATGCAGTCGTCGCAGACTTCGCAGGCCCAGCGGGAAGCCAGGAGCTTCAGCTCGGCAGCCTCGGTGGAGAAGCGGACGCCGGAATCCTTCATGGCGCAGGTGTCCCAGATCATCAGATCGGTGGCGCGGATCTTTGCGGCCATGTCTGCAAACTTGAAGCCAACAGCCTGATGCTTGTAGATGGGCTTACCGAAGGTGACACGCTCTTTGGCGTACTTGATGGCCTTGTCCATGGCATGCTGCATAAGACCGGAGGCGATGGCACCGATGGAGATACGGGCACCGTCCAGAGCCTGCATGGCTATCATGAAGCCGCGGCCCTCGGGACCAACCAGAGAATCGGCGGGGAGCTTGATGTTGTCGAAGCTCAGTTCGCAGGTACCGGAACCACGCATGCCCATCTTCTTCTCGAACTTGCCGACGGTCAGGCCCTCGGCCTCCTTGGGGACGATGAAGACGGAAATGCCCTTGTTGCCGGCAGTGGGATCGGTCTTGGCCATGATGAGGTAGTAGTCTGCTATGCCGGAGTTGGTGATCCAGGCCTTGCCGCCGTTGAGGATGTAGCTGCCGTCGGGCTGCTTCTCAGCAACGGACTTGATGGCTGCGGCATCGGAGCCGGCGTTGGACTCGGTGAGACCGAAGGCGAAAACCTTGCCCTCAGCGCACAGAGGTACGTATTTCTTCTTCTGCTCCTCGGTGCCGTGGAGGAGGATCATGTCGGCTGCCAGCCAGTGGGCATCAAGGAAGAGGGCGATGGAGGCGCTGCCCTTGGCGATCTCGTTGATGACTATCTCGCTGGTGATGGTGTCTCCGCCGCCGCCGCCGTACTCCTCGGGCATATGGATGGCCATCAGGCCGGCGTCAACAAGCTTGGGGATCAGGTCCCAGTCAAAGCCGTTCTCGTCCATGGCTCTGTCTCTGGGCTCAATCTCGTTTGCGGTGAATTCTCTTACCATGTCACGGATCATCAGTTGTTCTTCGGTGAACTTGTACATTGTTTTGACCTCCATGTTTAAGATTTAGTTAAAACTAAATTTTTGATACAGATGAAAAAACTATTGCAAAAATCAGCTCGTCTGTTATAATACAGATACACAGTGTATTAATGCTGATTCAGTTTCTTCTATCTGCCGCTGGTTAAACTATAAACAATACTGACACAGATGTCAACAGTAACATGTGTGTCCAGGTCAGTTTCAGCGGTATACTCAAAAAACGGTGTCTATTTTTTCACAAAATTTGAAATGTTATAGTACAGTTTCAGGAAGAAACAGGGAGAATTTTGAAAACTGTTTTAAACTGTTATAATCAGGGGGCGGCCAAGATTTCCATTAAGAACGACATGGTGCTGAAATATATAGAATCCCTGCCGGAGGGCAGCCGGATATCCGTCCGGGAGCTGTCGGCAAAGCTGCTGGTAAGCGAGGGAACGGCCTACAAGGCGGTGAAGGAGGCCGAGCAGCTGGGCATGGTGATGGTCAAGCCCAAGGCAGGCACGGTGCGCATAAGCGTGCAGCAGCCCAGCTATGAAAAAAGCGTCAGCGCTGCCGACACCGCAAAGATGCTGGGCCTCAGCGTCAGCGCCGGGAAGGCCAACCTGAACCGCAGGATACGCCGCCTTATAATATGCGACGGCTCCCGTCAGGATCTGCTGCGCCAGATGGAGGGGCTTGAGCCCTCCGCCTGCCTCTGCCTTTGCGGAGACAGGCCGGAGCTGCAGACGGAGATACTGGAGCGGGGGGCAAACCTGCTGCTCACCGGGGGTATCAGGCCCAGCTGGGTGCTGGCCAACCTGGCGGAGCGCCGGGGCTTGCTGGTGTTTACCTCCCCTCAGAGCGCTTTTGCTCTGGTGAGGCTCTTTGACTCGGAACTGGACGAGTCCGGCCTGCAGCCCGGCGGCGACAAGGTCTCGGCCTGGATGCAGGCGCCGGACTACATGTACTATAACGATATAGTGGCGGACTGGCACCGGCACTATGCCGAGGGCAGTCTGGCCCAGCAATACCCCGTGGTGGACGACGATCTGGAGCTGATAGGAGCTCTGGACATGTGGAAGGCCGCCACAGCCAACCCCTCCCAGAAACTCAGCTCAGTGCTGGCGGACAGCGAGGACCTGGAGACCGTGTCCACCGAAGACAGCGTCAGGGATGTGACCCGCCGCTTTGTGGTGAGCGGGCAGTTCGTGGCCCCGGTACTGGAGGGGAAGCGGATGATGGGCATGATAAGTGCCATCGACCTGCTGAGATATTATATGTGCTCCGAGCCGGAGCCGGGGAGCTGCACTACCGACAGCTTCCTATCCAGGGATGTGACCGTATCCCAGGACTACAACGCAGTGTTTCGGGTGCAGGTGCCGCCCAGCGCCCTGGGGGGCATGGGGCATCTGGAGAACGACCTGCTGCTGTCGGCGGCGGAGAGCCATCTGCGGCAGCTGGGGCTTGCCAATTACCGCCTGACCAACGGCACCTTTATGGCCTTCCGGCCTCTGGAGGCCGCCGAGGGCCTGCGGCTGGAGAGCAGAATGCAGGCCAATAATTCCGGCAGCGCAGTACTGGAAGTCGAGCTATACGATGAAAAGCTCTCCTACGCCAAAATGGTGATAACGGCTACGGCCCAGGAAAAGAAGGGGGAATAAACCGTGTTTCAGCTGAGCGAGAGACAAAGAGAACTGCGCAATGAACTGCGCAGCTTTGTGGACAAAAACATAATACCCCAGGCGGGGAGCCTGGAACTCAGCGGAGGCTTTCCCAGAGGCCTGTTTTCCCAGCTGGGAAAGGAGGGTTATCTGGACCTGTGCTTCTGGCACCTGAGACCGGGGGCCAAGTACGGCAGCACGGAGAGCGCCATAATCCTGGAGGAGATAGCCAGGGGCCTGCCCTCCCTGGCCCTCAGCATGAGCCCCCACATCCAGTGCATGAACCTGATATCCCTCTACGGCAGCCAGGAGCTGAAGGAGAAGCTGCTGCCGGCGGCGCTGAAAGGGGAGACGCTCTTTGCCTTTGCCCTCTCCGAGGCCAGCGGGGGCTCCGAGGCCCTGGCCATAGACACCACTGCCAGCTTCGTGGGAGACGGCTGGGTGCTCAACGGGGAGAAGTGCTGGATAACCAATGCGGGGGCGGCCGACGGCTATATCGTGGCGGCCAAGAGCGCCAGCTCCAGCCGTTACAGGGACGTTAGCCTGTTTTATGTGGATGCCGGGACTCCGGGTCTGGAGGATCTGGTGAGGGTGCCACTTACGGGGATGAACAACTCTCCCACCGGGACCATCCGGCTGAACAACTGCAAGGTGTCCGCTCAGTGCCTGGTGGGCAGGGAGAATGAGGCCTATTCACTTATGAAGGTGCTGCTGAACGAGGGCCGGCTGGATATGGCAGCCCTGGCGGTGGGCATGGCCCAGTGCTCCATGGAGTGCAGCATCAGCCATACCAGCACCAGCAGCCGCTATGGGAGAAACCTGGCTTCCTATCAAGGAGTGTCCTTCCAGGTGGCCAGAATGTACGAGAAGATATTCATGGCCCGCAACGCCATGTACACCGTTGCGGACATGTTCCAGAACCAGCAGCGGGCCACCATGGAGGTGGCAGCTCTGAAGCTTTTCGCCTCGGAGATGTGCGTGGAGGTCTGCCGCTCGGCGGCCCAGCTCCACGGCGCCGGGGGCTTCAGCCGTTTCTCCCCGGTGGAGCGGAACCTTCGGGACTGCCAGATGCTCACCATTGCCGAGGGCAGCTCCGAGGTGTGCCAGATAGTCATATCCGGCAAGCTGTACCACGCCCAGCCCGGGGAATACTGAAGAGAAGAGCAAAAAAAGCCGGAAAAAATCGAAAAGGAAAGATTTTACTTGAAAAAGACGGGAATACAGGCTAAGATGATATAAACGATGAAAAGGAGGCTTTGCCCATGAAATGTCCCCGCTGCGGCAGTGAAATGACTGTTGACACCCACCGTAAGTACAATATAGAGATGTGCTATAACTGCGGCTATACCGAGGGGCGCAGTTCCGGCGACGGACAGCAGGCCGGAGCTACGAACTTCCAGCACATGAAAGAACTGAACATGAACGAACTGGCCGTGTTCCTCTCCGAGGGAGTAGGCGTGGATAAGGACAAGGTGTTCTCCTGGCTTTGCGCCGCCCACGAGGAATAAAGGACATTCGGGAAAGAGTGCGGCAGGACCTGTATAAAAGATAAAACCGAGGCTCCCATTTTATGGGAGCCTCGGTTTTGCTTTTGACCTGAATATGTTGAAAGCTCTGGCCCTCAGTCCAGCAGAGCCTTGAAGGCGGGGAGGCTGCGCTCTATCATGTCCTTGGCCACGCAGTAGCTGAGCCGCAGATAGCCGGGACAGCCGAAGCCGTCGGCAGGCACCAGCAGCAAATTCTGCTGAAGCTTGGCTTTTTCGGAGAAGGCCATGGAATCTCCGCCGGGGGCCTTCACCAGCAGGTAGAAGGCGCCCTGTGGCTTTACGCACTCATAGCCCATGGCCGTGAGACTGCCGTAGAGCAGACGGCGGTTCTCATCATAGGCGGCCAGGTCCGGCCTCTCAGCGGCACAGCGGCCTATCACCAGCTGCATCAGGGATGGGGGGCACACATGGCCCATTATCCTGGCGGCCCCGGAAATGGCCGTGTAAAGCTCCCGGGAGTCCCGGGCAAAGCCGGGCACATAGACATAGCCTATACGCTCACCCGGCAGGGAGAGGGACTTGGAGTAAGAATAGCAGACGACGGTGTTTTTATATATGCAGGGGATGAAGGGCACTTCCACTCCGTCATAGACCAGTTCCCGATAGGGCTCATCGGCGATGATGTATATGGGATGGCCGTACTCTGCTCCCTTACGCTCCAGCAGAGCGGCCAGGGCCTCCAGACTCTCCCGGGAGTATACAACGCCGGAGGGGTTGTTGGGGGAGTTTACTATGACGGCCTGGGTGCGGGGGCTGAGAAGGGCTTCAAGCTTGTCAAGGGCTATCTGGAAAGAGGAGGTGTCCGGGGGAACGATAACAACCTTGGCGCCGTTTTGCTCCACAAAGGGCACATACTCCGGGAAGAAGGGGGCCAGGAGCATTATCTCACTGTCCTCTCCCACAGCCAGAGCCTTTATGACCGAGATAAGAGCCGGGGCGGCTCCGCAGGTAAAGAACAGCTCCTCGGCCTTTACCGGCAGTCCGAAGCGGCGCTCCAGGTCCTCTGCCACGGCTTTGCGGGCATCTGTCAGCCCGGCGGCCATGGTGTAGCCGTGGACCTGGATGGAGTCCATGCTGCTTATTATATCCATTATAGATGCGTTCACAGCGGCCGGAGCGGGGATGCTGGGGTTACCCAGGGAGTAGTCATAGACCTTGTCAGGACCCACCAGAGCCGCCTGCTGAAGGCCGTAGGCAAAGAGGCTGCGGATGACGGAGGGCTCGGCTCCAAGCTTATAGCAATTCTCGTTTATCATGTTTATCACTCCCGTTTATAGATTCATGTGGGAATTATACTACCAAGCCCAAGATTTGAAAAGACGGGCATAAAAAATTCCGGGTATCAATACCCGGAATTTTTTATGCCTTTCACACCGCAGCAGGAGCGGGATGACCGGTATAGAGCTGATAGTACTTGCCCTGCTTTTCCATGAGCTGCTCGTGGGTGCCACGCTCTATGATGCGTCCCTGCTCCATGACCATGATGCAGTCGGCGTTGCGCACGGTGGAGAGCCGGTGGGCGATGACGAAGGTGGTGCGCCCGGCCATCAGGGCGTCCATGCCGTCCTGGACCAGCTTCTCGGTACGGGTGTCTATGGAGGAGGTGGCCTCGTCCAGTATCAGGGCGGGAGGGTCTGCCACGGCGGCCCGGGCTATGGACAGCAGCTGCCTCTGGCCCTGGCTCAGATTGGCTCCGTCCCCGGTGAGCATGGTATCGTAGCCGTCGGGCAGACGGCGGATAAAGCCGTCGGCATTGGCCAGCTTTGCGGCGGCTATACACTCCTCATCGGTGGCGTCCAGCCGCCCATAGCGGATATTGTCCATGACGGTGCCGGTGAAGAGGTGGGTATCCTGAAGCACCATGCCCAGAGAGCGGCGCAGGTCGGACTTCTTTATCTTGTTGATGTTGATGCCGTCGTAACGTATCTTGCCGTCGGCTATATCGTAGAAGCGGTTTATCAGGTTGGTGATGGTGGTCTTGCCGGCGCCGGTGGCCCCGACAAAGGCTATCTTCTGTCCGGGCTTTGCCCAAAGACTTATGTTGTGCAGCACTGTCTTCCCCGGCTCGTAGCCGAAGTCCACGTCATCCATGACCACGGCGCCTTCCAGCTTCGTGTAGGTGACGCTGCCGTCGGCCTTGTGGGGGTGCCGCCAGGCCCAGAGCTTGGTGCGCTCCTGAGTCTCGGTAATATTGCCGTTCTCGTCTTCCCGGGCCCGGACCAGTTCCACGTAGCCCTGGTCCTCCTCCGGCTGCTGGTCCATCAGGTCAAAGACCCTATGGGCTCCGGCGGCGGCGGTGACAACAAAGTTCACCTGCATGCTCACCTGGGAGATGGGCTGGGTGAAGCTCTTATTCAGCCCCACAAAGGCGATGACAGTGCCCAGGCTCACTCCGGCCAGACCGTTGATGGCCAGAACGGCTCCCATCACTGCAACCAGGGCGTAGCTGAGCCAGCCGATGTTGGCATTGACAGGCATGAGCATGTTGGCATAGCTGTTGGCCTTGTCGGCACTGATGCGCAGCTCCTCGTTCACCTTGTGAAAGCCGTCCATGGCGGCGCTTTCATGGCAGAAGACCTTTACCACCTTCTGACCGTCCAGCATCTCCTCGATGAAGCCGTCCACGGCGCCAAGGGCCTGCTGCTGCTTGATATAATACTTGCCTGAAAGCCGGGAGAAGTTCTTGGTGACGGTAAGCATTACCAGGGCTGTGAGCAGAGAGATGAAGGTGAGCAGGGGATTTAGCAGCAGCATGGTCACAAAGGTGGCAACCATGGTGATGCAGGAGTTTATCACCTGGGGTATGCTCTGGCTCAGCAGCTGGCGCAGAGTGTCCACGTCGTTGGTGTATACGGACATGATGTCCCCGTGGGAGTGGGTGTCGAAATATTTGATGGGCAGCTGCTCCATTTTGTGAAACAGCTCGTCACGAAGATGGCACATGGTGCCCTGACTCACGTTTACCATGATACGGTTGTAGGCAAAGGCGGAGACCGTGCCCAGGGCCATCAAAGCGGCCAGCTGCAATATGGCGGACTTGAGGCCGCTGAAGTCCCGGGAACCGCTTTGCACCATGGGGGTGATATAGTCATCCACCAGGGTCTGGGGGAAGGTGGCCGCCAGGACCGTGGCCACTGCCGACAGCAGTATGAACAGCACTACCAGAATAAAGGGAAGACTGTAGTAGTGCAGCATGTATCTCATTACCCGGCTCAGCACCTTGCCGGCGCCGGGCATTGCTTTTTTCTTGTTCATGAAAATACCTCCTTTCACGCGCTCTGGTCGAAGTCGCCGCCGCCCTTGACCTGGGACTCATAGATATCCCGGTAGATGGCGTTGGTCTCCAGCAGCTTCTCGTGGGTATCAAAGCCGTCTATCCGGCCGTTATCCAGCACCAATATCCTGCCGGCATGCTCCACGCTGGAGATACGCTGGGCTATGATTATCTTGGTGGTGCCGGGTATCTGCTGGGCAAAGGCTTTTTGTATCTTCGCGTCGGTGGCGGTATCCACGGCGGAGGTGGAGTCGTCCAGAATGAGGACCTTGGGTTTCTTCAGCAGGGCCCGGGCTATGCACAGCCGCTGCTTCTGACCGCCGGAGACATTGGCCCCGCCCCGCTCTATGTGGGTATTGTAGCCATCGGGCATACGGTCAATGAACTCGTCGGCACAGGCGGCCTTACAGGCTTGGATGCAGTCCTCCTCGGTGGCATCCGGGTCGCCCCAGCGCAGGTTATCCAGAATGGTGCCGGAAAACAGGGTGTTCTTCTGAAGCACCACGGAGACCTGGTTGCGCAGTACCTCGGTGTCGTAGCGGCGCACGTCCACGCCGCCCACCTTCACCGTGCCCTTGGATGCGTCGTACAGGCGGCAGATGAGGTTAACCAGGCTGCTCTTGCCGCAGCCGGTGCCGCCGATGACCCCTATGGTCTCCCCGGCTTTTATATGCAGGTCTATGTCCGACAGGGCATACTTGCTGCTGCCTTCCTTATAGGAAAAGCTCACATGGTCAAAGTCGATGGAACCGTCGGCCACTTCAGTCACCGGATCCTGGGGGGATGCAAGGTCAGGCTCCTCGGTGAGCACCTGGCCGATACGGCGTATGCTGGCCATGGACATGGATATCATAACCACCACCATGGACAGCATCATAAGCCCCATGAGCAGGGACATGATATAGCTGAAAAGACTGGTGAGTTCGCCGGTGCTCATATCTCCGGCCACGATGAACTGGGCGCCCAGCCAGGAGGCGCAGAGGACGCAGAAATACACGGAGACCATCATTGCGGGGTTATTGAAGGCCAGCAGGCCTTCCGCCTTTACGAACATTTTCCGCAGTGTGGCCGAGGCCTTGGAGAATTTTTTCGTCTCGTAGTCCTCCCGGACGAAGGCCTTTACCACCCTTATGCCGGAAATGTTCTCCTGGACGCTGGCGTTCAGGTCGTCATATTTGTGAAAGACCTGGTTGAATATCTTTAAGGTCACCACCATGATGCTGCCCAGCACTGCCACCAGAAATACCACGGCAATGAGGAACATCAGGCTCATCCGGGGACTGATGATAAGGCACATGGCATAGCTGAAAAAGAGCATGAGAGGCGAGCGCACCGCCACGCGGATTATCATCATAAAGGCATTCTGCACGTTGGTGATGTCCGTGGTCATGCGGGTGACCAGGCCGGGCACGCTGAACTTGTCTATATTGGAAAAGGAAAAGCGCTGGATATTGGCGTATATGGCCTCACGAAGATTGGCCGCAAAGCCGGATGAGGCTCCGGCGGCAAACCTGCCCGCCAGGGTACCGAAGATCAGGCTCATCAGAGCCATGACCACCATCAGCGCACCAAAGCGATACACCACAGGCAGATTGGCAGCCTCCAGGCCCTGGTCTATGATTATGGCCGTGACAAAGGGCATGAGTATCTCCATCAAAACTTCCAGGGCCGTGAGCCCTATACACAGCCAGGCCTCTTTGCGATAGCGGCCCAACTGCTTTAAAACTATTTTCATTTTACAGCTTCCTCCTTATTGTTGGATTCCGGAGCTGCGGACAGGTTTCGCAGCATCTTCTTTTGCAGCCGGTCCAGATCCTCCAGCTCCCCAGTGCTGAAGCCGCGGTACAGCAATGCCTCGGACCGGGCAATGGCCTGCTCCAGAAAACGCTTGAGCCGCCGCCCCTCCTCGGTACCGTAGAGCAGACGCTGCCTCCCGTCTTCCCGGCTGGGCTCCAAGGACACATAGCCCTTCTCCCACAGCCGCTTTACCAGCCGGGAGATGGTGGCCTTGGAGTGGCCGCTGGCCAGATGAAGGGATGTCACCGAGACCCCCTCTTCGGCGTTTTGCAGAATATACAGCAGCGTCAGAGCCTGGACTCCGGTGATGTCTGCCTGGGCCAGGGAGCGGTTGGCCAGCTGATCCAGGCCTATGCCTATCTGCCGCCCGTCCTGTATGAGACGTCTCCGGTTCAATGTCATAAAAGCTATACCTCCTTTGCGTAAACAGGTACAGATTGTTAGGTACCTTATTGTTAGGTGCCTTACTATTTATAGCACATGTCCCCTTGTATGTGAAATTCAAATATGCTATAATCAATAAAAAACGTTTATAGTAGCTTCTTGTTGATCGATACCTGAGAAAGGAGAGCTGAGAGTGAATACCACCCAGTTGGAGTGCTTTCTGGCCGTGGCGGACTGCCTGAACTTTTCAAAGGCGGCTGAGCGTCTGCGCCTGACCCAGCCCGCCGTCAGCCACCAGATAAAGTCTCTGGAGGACGAGCTGGAGGTGGAGCTGTTCAAGCGCAGCAGCAAGAGCGTGAGGCTGACCCAGGAGGGACATATGTTCCTTCAATATGCCGGGGATATACTGAAGCTCTCCGGCCTGTCCAAGGCCCAGGTGAAGCAATGCAGAAAAGAGCGGCCAAACTTCCTCAGCATAGGCTGCCGCAGCGTGGGGGATCTGAGACTGATGACGCCGGCTCTGGAACGGCTGCGGCGGGAGGACGGGAGCGTGCTGCCCCTGCTGAAGCTGGTGCCTATGAGCGCCCTGGACAATTTGCTGACGGAGGGGGAGATTCAGATGATACTGAGCTTTAAGGAGACCGCTCCGCCAAATTGCAGCTTCCGCCCCTTGCTGGACTGCCCTCTGGCGTGTGTATGCAAGGAGGACCACCCGCTGGCCGCAAAAGAGGAGACGGACCTTGAGAGCCTTAAGATCCCGGAGATGATAGCCAGCTGCCCGCCTCCGGTGTGCCCGCCCTCTCTCTTTGCCCTGCAGGGGCAGCTGGTGACCTCCAGGGCTCCCGACCAGGTGATATTCTGCGATAATCAGGAGGTGCTGTTTACCATGGTGGAGACAGGTTATGCCTTTGCCTTGGCGGTGGATATCCCTCCTCTGCGCCGCCCGGGGCTGCGTTACATCCCGCTGAAGGGCTGCCCGCCTCTGAGCTTTGGGGCAGTGTATCTCAGAGGCCGCAGCGATACCGTCCTGCGCCGCTTCCTGAATCTGATGGAGGAGAGCCTGAAAAGTCAGGTGGGGTGAATATAATGGAACGTAAAAGTACCGGTCGGCTGTAAGCTTCACAGCCGACCGGCACTTTTACGGTAATGACCTGTTTTACATCGTTTTCACGCTGCAAATTTTTTGAGCATAGCCTCAAACCCCTTCGTCAGGGGCCTGCCCGTTGTGTGCGAGCCATTTACAATCAGTCAATTCCATGTTGGTGAAGACTGCCCGGAAAGAAGACTCCTCCGGGCTGCAGGCATATATGCCGAACCTGATTTCGCCCTTTGCTTCCAGCAGATGGCATATGCGCATCTGGCGGAACACGGTTCCGTCCTCGGAGCACTCAATGCAGAAATCATCCTGCCTGCGGCTCAGCCGGTACCACATAGATTTTACGCCGGCAGGTATCTCTGTTGTAGCCCAGTCGGAATAACCGTGGTTGGTCACAACGCTGCCCAAATGCTGGAATCGCTCGTTTTCATACTCAATGGAGCCCTTCAGCCAGTTTTCGCTGTCCAGATACAGGACGATTCCGCACTGATCAAAACGGTGGTGGCTCTCTGTAAATTCCGTTTTCACCACAAAGGAAAAGAATTGTTCTGCCGAAGTCATCTGCAGCACCGGGGCATTGTCATTGCGGAAGTGGTAATAGGTCCTCTGCCACAGATCCGTATGGGGAGTGGTGACTATCTCTATTCTGGCCTGAGAAATGAAACAGCTTTTCGGCTCCCTTGTCCATTGCAGAGCAGTTGCGTCAAATTTCATGTCTCATTCCTCCAGTATTTTTTCTTGTCTTCTTCTGTAATCTTCCGCAGCACCCGGCAGGGATTGCCCACGGCAACCACGCCGTCCGGGATATCCCGGTTGACAACGCTTCCCGCTCCGATCACCGCATTATTCCCGATGTGTACGCCCGGCAGCACCGTCACCGACGCACCGAACCACACATTGTTGCCCACTGTGATTGAATAGGCATACTCCAGCCCCCGGTTTCGCTGTTCGGCATCCAGGGGGTGTCCTGCTGTGGAAAAGACGCAGTTTGGCGCAATAAACACATTGTCGCCAAATATGACTTTGGCTCCGTCAAGAATAGTGCAGTTATGATTGCTGTAGAAATTTTCTCCAATTTCTATATTGCATCCATAATCGCACCAGAATGGAGCGGTAATGCAGAAGTGTTTCCCTGTTTTCCCGAAAAGCCGGCGGATAATTTTATCCTGCTCCGAAACAAGAGAGGGTTTCAGCTGATTGTATAAGAAACAAAGATCCTTACAGCGAGCCCGTTCCTTCAGCAACTCTGCATCGTTATTGGCATCATAGAGCTGGCCTCGCTGCATTTTTTCCCGTTCCGTCATTTTGATTTCTCCTTTTTGCCCCTGGCCCTGCAACATGGCGCCTTGCCGGGAATCCATATTGTTATGGTGCGCTTCATCAAAGGTTTTTATCTGCATTTCCGTTATTATAATAATTATAAAAATATAAATCAAGGGAATCCTTCCGCAGCGGTACCGTAAGCTTCGACACATCCTGCTCTTGCCGGATTGCTGAATCCAGAGCCCAGCGTCTGCACAGCCCTTGGCAGCTTTTCCGTCTTTGGGATGGGGCGTATTTCTAAAAAACAAACCCGAAGCCTTGTGCTTCGGGTTTGAAAGGAGCCGCGACATAATGAGTGAGAGGTGAAGATTGTTCTGCAAGAAAAATCGTCGCCGCGAACGATATGGCGTCCGCCAAGGTCGTGGTCCCCAAAACCAAATCGAAGCCCAGCAAAGCGGGTTCGATTTGGAGAGGAGGAGCAGCGGAATGAGCGCACTCCGGCTTTTCTGCCGCAGGCATAAAAAGTCGGAGCAAGCGATATGAAGCTTGCTCCGACGACGTGGTGCTCCAGCGGGGATTCGAACCCCGGACACCCTGCTTAAAAGGGATAATTTTTAATTCTCAAAATTGCCTGTATTATCAACGCTTTCAACCGATTTTTCCACGTTGGAACACCCCGGACTATTACCCCCAAAGGCCAGAGCTACGGCCTGCACAGTGTCCTCCGGCTTGTTGGCCATAAGGTGGGTATATATATTGAGCGTGAGCTGCACAGTGGCGTGACCGGCCAGATATTGGACAGTTTTTATATCAGCCCCGGCCATGATTAGCTCGGTGATATAGGTGTGCCGGAGTTGATGAGGGGTGACATGGAAGTCGATAGATACCGTCACTTTGTGTTTTGGTATCTTATCTCCCAGCTTGTACCCGTCCCGCACCGTGCGGATCCGGATGGCATCCCACATCTTGCGGAAGCCGGTAGCGGATACCGGCCCGCCGGTCTGATTGCAGACTACATAGGGACTGCCGGAGATGCGCTTGTCTTTGCTCTGCTGTCTTGTGGCTTGGAGCTCCTTCAGGCAGTCCAGCAGAGGCGGAGGCAGCGGTATCTTCCTCCGGGAGGCGCTGCTCTTCAGCTCCTCATTCAGCACAGGGCGGTTTTCCCCCCCCCAGTGCAGAGCCCGCTTGACCTCCAGATAGGGGACTTGCTCTGTCATGTGTACGCAGTCCCACTGCAGTCCCAGGGCCTCCTCCCGGCGCAGCCCGGCATAGAGGCACAGACTGACAAAGGGCTCCACTGAGCAGCCCTTGACGGCGGCCAGTAGGGCAGCCTGCTGAACCTTATCCAGCGGCAGCTTCTCCTGGGACGGCTTGCCTCCGGCCTTCAGGTCTCGGCAGGGAGATCTCTTTATCAAATCATTGTCTTCAGCCGCTGCGAAGATCCTTTTGAGGGTGGTCACTATCTTTTGCTGTGAGGATTTTGAGAGCCCTGCAGCGGCAAGCATTACCGCTTTAATATCGTCCGGCTTAATATCAGATATCGCCTTGCCGCCGATAATGGGACATATGTGGTTGTTGATGGCGTTTTTATAGTCCTCCCGGCGCTTGGCGCTTAGACCGGCAGTATTGAGCTTGTACCACTGGGCGGCATATTCATAGACATAGGGCTTTTCCGGGGTACCGGACGATGCAAGCTCCGCTTCCCGGAGCCTGACTTTTTCCCGGAGCTCAGCCTTTGTAGCGGCCCACACATCAATGCTCCACTTCCCGGTGAGGGGATTTTTGAGCCTTTTCCGGTATAGCTGCCGGGCTTCGTCAAAGTAAAACTCCGGGGCATTTTTCTTTGGCATGGAATCACCTCAGTAAATGGTGGCTGAAGTAGTCTAAAAAAATTACGTAAAATTACGTAAAAACTATTGACATACGTAATAATACGTGTTATACTATAACCACAGTAAGGATAAAGGACGTGAGCAGACATAAAATACAGTGAGCTTGAAAAAATGTTAAGGAAAGCGGGCTGCACGGTATATAAGGAGGGTGCAAATCACACATTATGGTACAGCCCAATAACCGGTAAGACTTTCCCAGTAGGACGGCACAAAACGGAAGATGTAAAAACCGGTACTTTGAAATCAATCATGAAGGATGCGGGGCTCTAAAGCCCCCATCCAAATAAAAATAGGAGGCGTTTGTTAATGGCAAAATACATCTATCCTGCGGTATTTACGCTTGAGGATGAAGGCGGATATTCTATAAACTTCCCTGATATTGAGAGCTGCTATACGTCTGCGGAGACGTTGGAGGAAGGCTTGAAAATGGCTGAAGACGTGCTCTGCTTGATGCTTTACGAAATGGAGGAGAACGGCAAGGCAATTCCGAAAGCGTCGGGAATAAAGGATCTTGAGCTTGCGGAGAACGAGTTTGCCACCCTCGTGGCCTGCGACACTTTGGAATACCGCAAATTTTATAACAGTAAGGCTGTAAAGAAAACCTTGAGTATACCTGCTTGGCTTAACACCATGGCAGAAAAAGAGGATATAAATTTCTCCGCTGTTCTTCAAAAGGCATTGAAAGCCGAATTGAATATCTGAGCACTTAGACTACTTGAAAGCCGCTTCCGTTCATTCAACGGAGGCGGCTTTTTGTGTCCAATTTGGACACGTCAATCTATGTTCCGATTAACCCCATAAAAAACTCTTCCGCTGTGAAGCACTTTCCTGTAAAAACAACCTATAGCAAAAAATTTATCCGTGTGAATGCAGGTCTTAGCGTTGCTGCACTCCATATACCGGCTGCAACATGAGAATTCTTTGGGAAGTCTATCCAGTATGTACTGACAAGAAAGCCTAATATTATCCAAATACTCTGGTATTTCCTTCACGGAATTAATGTATACTTTGACAAAATCCTTGAAACCATCCGCTCCTATCTCATCAATATTGGGGAATTCAAGGAATGTCACCTTTTTTCCACAGTATATCCGCACAATTATATTTCCGGAAAAGCTAACAGAATATATTTCTGCAGAACTTTTACTTGTCAATTTTTCAAACTTGGCAGTCATCCCGGAAAGCCCGTTTTCAGATAGTAGATCAGCTATGGAATTAAGAACGGTTGTTTTTACTTTTTCTATTGGTGTGGGTTCGAAAAAAGAAGTTTGTTCGTTCATACTGATACCTCACAATTTATAAGCTGGAGAAACTGATCTTCATTTAAAAAAATGATATTAGCTTTACCTGATTTATTCAAATCATAAGCTTTTTCTTCCTTTGTGCTCATGCCATCCTCTCCGACCAATGCCTTGTCCTGTTTCCCAACAACAAGATAATCCGTCTTTTTTGAAACAGAGGACTTAACAATGGCTCCAGAATTTACTGCAATCTGCATTGCCTCAGCCCTGTCCATATTCAGCTCCCCGGTGAAAACTATATTTTTGCCAAACAATGGATTGCCCTCATCAAAAGCGGTAACTGTTGGGCTGATATCCTTGGGATTTACATTATTAAAGTGGGATACAACTGCTGGAACTTTACGGCTGCTGCCTCTCTTCCTGTAGGAGGCCTCATTACTTAGCTCATTGTTCTCACTGTCATCATCGGAAGTGTTTTTGATAAGCTGGTCTTCCATAAGCTTTGATGTGCACTTCAGATATAAAGCTGCACAGGTATATACATCGGCCAAAGCCCTATGCGATGGCTGTTCAGGCAATTCAAGCCAAACCTTCAAGTTCTCCAGCTTGTGATTTTCAAATTCAGGAAAAGCCTTCCGGGACAACTTCAAAGTATCAATGACCGAATAATCAAAGTTATATCCGTATGTATAGAAAGCATCACAGAGAAACGATTTATCGAATGGAGCATTATGTGCTACTATCGGCAGTTTCTCAATAAAGGAAATAAATTCGGGCAGCACTTCTTTTATCTCGGGCGCCGTAGCCACGGCCTCATTATTTATCCCGGTAAGAGCTGTTACTTCCTCAGGTATATGCTTCCTGGGGTTGACCAAGGTTTCAAAAGTGCCTATCTCATTTCCATGGACATACTTTACGGCAGCGATTTCTATTATGCTGTCTTTGTTGTGGTTTCGTCCGGTTGTTTCCAGATCTAGAACAACATATGATTCAGCCAATGCACTGGAAGAAAAACCAGACTGCATATCGGCCAGATAGTCGGTGTTAATACAATGCAGTTCATCACCAAGCTGGATAACGGATATGAAATCCTTTATATAGCCCTTTAATGTGCAGATTACAGGTGCATTAGTGAAACCACCAGAATACATTAAAGACTTTGCAAATTTTGAGCTAGGCGCAGCGAGGTTGTGTTCTACCATAAACCGCAACTTTTCTGAATCATTTGAAAATGCTGTCCAATTATCTTTCGGAGGAATCATCATTTCACCCCACGCAAAAGTTTGAATAAATTGTACACATTGATAACGCAGCCATCTGGTGCTTAAATTAAGCCTTGCAATAAATTTCTTCTTGCATCATGCCACCGTGTGCCCAAATTGGGCACATTATTTTTTTATTTTTCTCCGGAGCTCGACCACGACTCCGGCAATTGACACAGGTAAAGACTCTATTTCCTCCGGGCTGAACGTCCTGGGAGGATACGATTGGTTGCGGGGTACGATGGTTAGGCTGTGATCACTATTAAGACGCACCTGCTTGAGTGTTGCCTCATATCCATTTACATACACAACACAGTCATCGCCGGAATTACAGGTAGGCTGCTTACGGACAATTACTGTATCACCTGGCAGATAGTCCGGCCACATACTGTCTCCTTTGACCTGGAGGGCAAAGTATTCCCTTCCGCCATCAACCATACTGTCTGGGATGTCTTCCCAGTCAACTATGTCTTCGACTGCTTCTAATGGAATGCCCGCAGGAACAGTGCCGAGTACAGGTATAGAAATTGCTTGACTTTTCTTTGGATTTGCATACTCATAAGTTGAAAACTCGTATAGCTTATTGTTTATTGCATCGCCTAATCCCATAACTTTTGAATTGTGCAATTTAACTGCTGAATCAAAAATGGGAGTAAATTCTACTTCAGCAGTTGATTGATCAACAATTACAACGGATTTCACCGCATTTGCAAACCATTGGATTAAGAATAATTCGTTTTTTTCATAAAAAAATGCAATATCAAGGTTGGCTATAAGAAATTTATCATCTTTAATTGGGTCACTGTAATCTGGAGGTATTTTTTTTCGTATTGCGCAGAAAACTGCCTCAGCATTCGACATTATCTCTTCCCAGTTTTCAAAGACGCCTGCACCGACCAAGAAATCAACTGGCACATGAAGAACTTTTGATAGCCTAACAAGCGTATCATTATCCGGGCAAGATGGGGATGTTTCCCACATGGCAACAGTTGTCCTTGCTACATTTAATGCCTTTGCCAATTGCGCTTGTGTTAATTTGTTGAGTTTTCTAGCCGCTTTAATTGGATTCATAAAAACACCTCAATGTAATTCTATGTCAAAAATAACGACATTGCAAGAAGACTAAACGAAAAAGTCTGTCAAAACTATTGACAAAAACCCCGCTAGAATATATAATTATATCAAACGTCAAAAGTTTTGACATAAATACAAAAATTTAGGCTGCTGCAAATTACCATATAGGGGAGGTGAAAGAAATGGTGATGAGAATTCGTGAGTTGCGCCAATCGTTAGGGATGAAGCAGCAAGAGCTTGCTGACGTGATGGGAGTATCACGTACTACTGCAACCCAGTGGGAAAGTGAGGTAGCTCTACCTCGTACCCGACAGCTCCCGGATCTGGCCAGAGCTCTGAATTGCTCCATCGATGAACTTTTTGCTCAGCCGGAGCCGGTCTGTCCCATGTAAGCATTATATCCCAGAGAGGAGGGAATAGCCATGCAGGACAACTGCGGGAATATCTATAAAAGAGCAAGAGCCACTGCCGGTCTGACCCAGGAGCGCTGGTCGGAGCAGCTGGGCGTAAGCGTGGAGAGCGTGCGACTCTACGAGACGGGAGCCGGTATGCCCTCCGATGAGGTAGTGACCCGGATGATAGAGGTGGCGGTACTGCCGGTGCTGGGATATTGGCACTTGATGGCCAAATCAAGAGTGGCGGCAGAGATTCTGCCGGAAGTTAAGACGGTACCACTGGCCCAGGCCGTGGTGCAGCTGCTGCACCGCATCCGGGAATTTGATGAGCAGCACCGTGTCCGGGAGCTGCTGAGTATCGCAGAGGATGGTCAAATAGATTCGGCCGAGCGAGAAGTTTTTGGCAGCATAGTCAAGGAGCTGGATGGTATAGTCCAGGCTGCAATGGCTTTGAAGTTTTCGGAGGGACAAGATGGACGATAGAATGCTGACGCCTGAGGAAGTGTGCGAGTATTTGAGCGTGTCTCAAAGTACATTGAATCGCATAGTGCTGGACGGCGATCTCCCCATGTATAAGGTGCGGGGCAGCTGCCGATATTTTGCCAGCGATGTCCAGACTTATATCGCCGGGTGCAGAAAGGCCACCGTGGCCCCGGGCATAAAAATACCCCGGACCAAGAGCATAAGCACCAGGCCCAGGGAGTGCAAATATATACCGGGGATGAAGGTGGTCTAAATGATAAGAGCAAATAAAAAGCCCCTGCAGATGCGGGTACATCTGCAAGGGCCAGTCATGGGTGACCATGACATGAGAACACTTGTATTATATCAGATCCCCGGCGGAAAAACAAGGGGGTGATAACAATAGACGGCATTACTGAGTTTACCGGCCAGTGGGCCATCCTACCGGCCAGAGTGAGATATGACAAGCAGCTTCCGGCCAATGCCAAGCTGATATATGCGGAGATCGCCGCAAAAATCAATGAGGAGGGCTTCTGCTTCTGCCACAATGCCTACTTTTCAGAGCGTCTGGGCATCAAGCGGGATACGGTGAGCACTCTCATCAAGCGGCTAGAAAATGCTGAGTATATCCGTATCGATGTGGACGTGTCCAGAGTCAATTGCGACCGGCGTAGGATATATCTCACGTCAAAACCCTACGAGTGGGGGGTATCGGATTTAAATAGGGTACCCCCTATAAAGGGGGGTACCCCAGAAAAATCCGGTACCGGAAATAAATCCGAGAGGGTACCGGATTTAAATCCGATACCAATAGAAAATAATAATTTAAAATATAATACCCCCTATAATCCCCCAGAGACTCCACCGACTCCAGCGGAGGAGCAGGGCCCCAAATGGAAACCGGAACGCTTTGAAAAATTCTGGGCGTACTATCCGTGCCATAAGAGCAAGAAGGCTGCTGTGAAAGCCTGGGACAAGCTCAAACCGTCAGACGAGCTACTGGCCATAATCGCCAGAGCCCTGACGAGGCAGATGGCCACGGAGGAATGGCAGCGGGGGATCGGTATCCCCTATGCCAGTACATACCTCAACAACGAGCGCTGGACGGATGAAATTGGGCCTGCAAGCCCAATGCCAGAGAGCCCACCTCCCGGAGGTGACGTGCCCACATGGACTTGATACACTACTACGACGCCCAGGTGGCTGTGCTTGGCAGCCTTCTCATTGAGCCGGACAAGCTCAGCGGGGAAATAATGCACCGGGTTCGGCCGGAGGACTTCGGTGACGCCCCGCTGCGGAATATCTTCCGGGCGGCCAAAGAGTTATATTTGGCCAATGCCCCTTTGGATGCTGTGACCGTGGTAGAGAGGGCAGGCAAGGGCTATGAGCCACTGGTGCGCCAGATCCTGGAGGCCACCCCTACCGCTCAAAACTGGGAGGCCTATGTGGCCATACTTAAGGACGGCGCTCAGATGGCTGCTCTCCGCCGCCTTGGAGAGCAGCTGCAGGATGCAAAAGACATGGAGCAGTGCCGCAAGCTGCTGGCCTCAGCTGAAGGTATGCTTACTGCACGGCCTGGGCGGAAAGCCTCTACATACCAGGAGCTTATCTCTGATTACTTGGACCGTCAGAGCGACAAGTCGCCTCCGGATTATCTGGACTGGGGCATCGAGCAGCTCAATCGGAATATCTCAGTATCTCCAGGCCGCTTTGTAATTCTGGGCGCAGACAGCTCAGTGGGCAAGACCGCTCTGGCGCTGCAGCTGGCCTATAACATCGCAGCCAAAGGCAAACGAGTAGGTTTTTACAGCTATGAGACATCCCGGGCCGATGCGGCAGACCGTATCCTGGCGAATGCGGCCAGCATCAACTTGCCCAGGACAAAGCATAAGGCACTGTCAAAAGAGGATTATATCAGCGCCACTGTCGAGGGGGAACGCTCAGTAAATATCAGACTCTCCCTGGTGGAGACTGCCGGATGTACGGTAGAAGAGCTCCGGACGGAGACTTTGGCCGGGCGATATGATGTGGTTTTTATCGACTATGTGCAGCTGATCCCCGCCAAGGCTTCAGACCGCTGGCAGGTAGTGACCGAGGTATCCATGGCGATGCACACCATGGCCCAGCAGCTGGGCGTCACAGTCATTGCCTTGTCCCAGGTTACGCCGCCAGAGCTGGACAAGAAAGGCAAGCGGCGGCCACTTAGAAAAGGTGATCTCCGAGAGAGCCGACAGCTGATAAATGACGCCGACCTCATCCTGATGATGGACTTAGTAGATCCTGACGATAGCCAGAGCCTCAGAGTGCTGAGAATCGACAAAAATAAGGACGGCCCCCTGGGGAAAATCTACCTGCGCTTTGATGCGGAGCACATGCGCTTTACTCCGGCTCCGGCCCCGCCCAGCGAGGCCTACCAGAAAGTGATGGATGCAGCAGCCAAAGTCAAAAAAGAGCAAAGAGAAGAGGCCAGAAAGAAGAAAGGCCAGCCCATAGACGGACAGGCTAAGTTTGAGGAGCTGCCGGACAATGGTGAGCCCCTGCCATTTTAGGAGGATGCATGCGAATAGGCGAGTTTTACACCTTTGTCCCGGCAGGATTTACCGGGGAGAAGCACGGCACCGTCAAGCAGGCACAGGCTCTCCCTCACAAGGTGACCGGCACCATCGTGGGGATCAACCGGGTACACCGATTTTGTCGGGTGCGCTTTAATGTGAACGGCGTTACATTGCACGAATGTTTCAAAATAAAGAGTCTGGAGGACCGATATGAGAACAACTGTAATTTTGAATTTAAAGGGCGGCGTTGCAAAGACCGCCACGGCCGTCAATGTGGCGGCGATCCTGGCCAGCGACTATAAGCAGCGGGTACTGCTGATAGATGCTGATAGCCAGTGCAATACTACAGAATTTTACGGTGGAGATCCTGCCAAGGGTAATTTGGCTGAGCTGCTGCGGAGCGGCAGCCAAGAGGACGCAGCGTGGGGCATTCAGAGCACCAGATTCACCGGTGTGGATCTTCTGGCCGGGGACGAGAGCCTTATGGACCTTGACCTCACTAAAGTGGAGCTGCAGGACGTGCGGGCCACGGTACTTAGGGACATGGTGCAGTCGCTGGATAAGATGAGCCTTTACGATTGGGTGTTGGTGGATTGCCCACCAGCATTCAATGCGGCCTCGGCGGCCGCTCTCATTGCCGCCGATGAGGTAATCATCCCAATCAAGCTGGACGCCTTTTCCCTGCGGGGAATGGCCAATTTGATGCGGCAGATTGCCAACATGAGACAAATAAATCCCAAGCTGAGGCTGGGAGGGCTCCTGCCCACGATGTGGTACAGAAGCGAAAATATACAAAGGGCAGAAGAGACCCTGCGGGCCTCCGGCCTGCCGGTATACCCGCATATCCGCCGCACCAATAAAGTTGATGACATGACCTTTGACCAGCAGCCGCTGCTGGTCTCCAGCCCCAAGAGCGCCGCCGGTAGGGACTACCGCACATTTGTCCGTGCGCTCATGGAGGGAGGCGCAGTCAATGGCTAAGACCGGCTTTGACCTCGCCTCCATTCTGGGGGATGTGTCCAAATTGGACACCGGCCTGCAGCCCGATGGACGGGAGCAGATCGAGTACATAGACCTCAGTCTCATAGACCCAGACCCCAACAATTTTTACGAGATGACCGATATTGAGGAGCTGGCTGCCAATATTGAGCTGCTGGGCCTGCAGCAGCCCTTGAGGGTCCGGCCCAATTCAGACAAGCCGGGGAGATTGATTATTGTCTCCGGGCATCGCCGCAGGGCAGCTCTGGAACTGCTTGTGGGCGAAGGTAAGTCGCAGTTTGCCCAGGCACCGTGCATCAGGGAGGCAGGCGATCAGTCCGCTGCCCTCCAGGAGCTCCGGCTTATATACGCCAACAGCGACACCAGGAAGCTCACTTCGCCCGAACTGTCTAAGCAGGCGGAGCGTGTGGAGGCTCTTCTTTACCAGCTCAAGGAGGAAGGCATGGACTTCCCCGGCCGGATGAGGGATCATGTGGCTGAGGCCTGCAAGGTGAGCAAGTCCAAGCTGGCCCGGCTGAAAGTCATCCGTGAGAAGCTGGACAAGCCATTTTACCAGCTGTATGAGAAGGGCACAATTGCCGAGAGCGTGGCCTATGCTCTTGCCCAGCAGCCTTTGGAGATACAGAGGGCAGTGCACGATTACAAGTGCGTTGGTAAAAACGGTGCTAAGTACCTGCGGGAATGGGAGGTAGACAATGTAGCTGAGAACTATAAGAAGATTACTGAGCGAACGTGCAAATTTGGTGGTGCTTGCAGCCATGGTGCGGCATTGCTCGGGAAAATATATGACGGCTCGTATAGCTATAAGCCGTGTGAGCATGTCAAGTGCTGCAGTAAGTGTGATAAGCTGGCAAGCTGTAAATCCGCTTGTCCAAAGCTGAAGGATAAAATCCAGAAACTCAAGGCGGATAAAAAGGCGGCGGCCCAGCAGGAGAAGCTGGCCAAGGAAGAAAAAGAGCGTCCTGATATTGAGCAGATCACCAGACTCTGGGCTCGCTTTGGCGAGGCCAGAGCGGCAGCGGGGAAGAGTGTGAGGCAGATAATAGAAGCTGCTGATATGTACTACACTAAATCTGATGATGAAAAGTATAAAGCTCTTGAAAGTGGTGGCAGACAAGTCACGACATCTACAGGGCTGCCTTATAGCTATGGCTTTAGTTTGACCGATGTCCGGAGGCTCATATCTATTGCGGACTGCCTCGGCTGTAGTCTGGACTATCTCTTCTGCCGCACCGATGAGCCAAGAGCCAAGTGGGAGGAGCACGATGCTTCAGTTCCTGTCACGGCTACGGCATGGCATACTGGTACTCCGCCCATGAGCGGCGAGTACATTGTGAAGCTTGCATTACAAGATGAGCAGGATGAATTTATTAAGGCTTTCCTCGACTTTGATCGTTACAATAGTGAGTGGAGCTACGAGTATGGTGAGCCGTTAGACACATCTTTGGCTAAAGTGATAGGCTGGATACAGCTCCCCGAGGAGGATGAAGAATGAGAGGCACGAAGAAGGCCAGGTATGCGGAGTATACCGGCAAAAAAATGTGGCTTGTGGAGCACCCTCAATTCGGCAAATGCCGGGCGTGTGCGCCCAGCTCGGAGGCGGCTGTAGTGGCCGCCGCCGAGGCATGGGGGACTAAATGGACGAGACTGGATTTCTACACCGTATGCACGGTGTGCCCAGCCTGAGGAGGGAATATGCCAGGGACACGATACGTCATAAATTTAAGAGCTAAGCGGGAGCCGGACGGGCTGGCTCCCGCCATCAGATGCAGCCGGTTCTGGTGCCAGCGCATGGGAGACAATCGATGCTGCGCTGTGTGCTCCAGGCTGGAGCAGTGCATTGATCCCTGCCTCAATAGCCCGGCCCGCTGCGGCCTGGTGTCCAAATTGGACACCGAAGAATAGGGTATTAAGCTTCGCAAGAAGCGCAGCTGCTGGATTTTATCCAGCGTTCGAAGGGGCTTGGGGAGCTGCCCCAACAAGCGTTTTTGCAATGTGGCTATCCACTTGCATTGCTTTGCAATGTTAGACAATCTATAATGGGGCATCATGAGTTGTGCGAATTGTAAGTGTGATAAATGTGTTTATAACTGCGAGCTGACAATCTTTTATTTTACTCCTGGGGAAGTCGAGGACGTGGAAGACATTTGCTACTGCTGTGATGAGTGTAAATTTTATGATGGAGACTACAAAAAGCAGAGCAAACAAGTTAAGGAATGTGACAGGTTTAGGTATCCCCAAAAATACATAGAAAATTTAAAGCTGTGTGAAGAACGCAAAGCGCAGCGGAAAAGAAAAACTTTAAAAATTATGGAGGGTGGGAGAACATATGAGCCTTGAGTATCCATGTGTGTATTTTGATAAAGGGTGGTGCCGCAGGTGTCCAGATGATCCCGATGCGTGCGTTTTTGGCCCCTGCGACGAGGAGAGACCGTCTCGAGGAGATGAAATCCGCCGAAAGAGTGATTTTGAATTGGCTCAGGCCTTGGTACGGTGCTTGGCAACTGCAACAGTCCCATATGAATATTTCTCGCCCGAGGCAGAGAAATGCAAGAATGAGCAAGAGGCTATAGCGAAATGGTGTGAATGGCTTATGCAACCACCCCACGGAAAAGAGAAGTTTCCTCCCATCCTGTTGCAGGATAAAATTATTCCACTGCTTCGCAAGTGCAAAGTGCGCTGCATCAAATGCGGGCGTGTTTTGAACCTTATGGATTTGGAGGGCCCATGAAAAAGTACAAAAGAGGCGATATCTGCCCGCTGTGCGGAGAGCCGATAGCAACTGATGATGTAGCGGCGCTCCAGCTCCTGGGCATGATCGCCGAAGAGCTGGGCCTAGAAGAATCGGAGGAGGAAAGCCATGGGGAAGAAAAATCTTAGACGGGTGTCTGTGCTGGTGACGGCGCAGACGCTGAAAAATTTGCAGCGCTTGGCCAATATGTCTGGCTACAATGAGCTGGGCCTGGTAATAGACAAGCTCACCAGAGAAAAAATGCTGTCGCTGAGAGAACCGGAAGTTAATAGAGTGTTTTGATTTAATCCAAAGACGAAGGCCAGCTGGGCTACGGTCGATTTCAGGAGGAGACCGTGGCCAAGACAAAGACAAAAAAGATAATCCATGCAGGCTCTCTCGTGGTAGAGTCAATCTATCCAAGAGTAAGCCGCTGTGACAGCCAAAAGGTCAGAGCAGCAAAGCGCAAAGCCAGCAGTGAGGCTCAACGGCGAATGAATCAAATCTACAGCTACCAGAAGCTGGAGCTGCTGCTGGCTGCCAACTTCCGGCCGGGGGACTTGGTAGTCACGCTCACCTGCGATGACGCTCATTTGCCAAAAAACCGCAAGGAAGCATCTGCCCAACTTAAATACTTCCGGGCCAGCTTAACGGCTGCCCGGAAGAGGCGGGGCCAGGAGCTTGTCATGGTATGGTCCACAGAGCACCGGCACGGAGAGGGGCGGTGGCACCATCACTGTGTGATCAATGCCACGGGTGACGACTACGACCTAATCCGTAAGCTCTGGATCTACGGCAGCGAGATTGAAATCAAGCCGCTGCGGGTAGACCGGGAGAAGAATTATGAGAGCCTGGCCAAGTATATGGCCAAGGAGGACCGGGAGAAGCTGGGGCTCCGCAGTTGGTCTTATACCCGGAATGCGAAGAAGCCGGAGGTGGAGACCTTCCGGGTAGAGGCTGAGACGCAGCTGCAAGCACCTAAAGGCTCAATGATCCTCGCTGAAGTCTCGGAGCGCACCGAGTATGCATCATATAAAGTTATAAAGTATTTGGCACCAGGATGGGAAGCCAGGCGTGCAGTCAGGGCAAACCGCAGGCGGAAGCGGTGAGCTTTTTATAAATTTTTCTGACTCGAAAGATATGTTATTAAAGAGAGAAGGAGGCTTAAAAGCATTGCAATCCCAAGCAAATTGTGGTAGACTGTTGACAGTGGATAAGGGCTACCTCGTGTGTCCTTACTGCCGAAAAAATCGCAAGGTCAAGCGTATAACTCCTGACGAGCGTGGGGAGCGAGTGCTCCTATACTGCCGGGACTGTAAGCGTGAGTTCCGTGTGGATATCGAGCAGGGCCAGTGCTTTGAGAGCCGGAGCCGATGACATGATGCAGATATGCATTGTGACGTCGGCTCCGGCTCTTTTTGCCGTCTGCCCGACTCCATGGAGGTGATAGCCCATGGCGGGCAGATGTGATGGCTTTGATTACAGCCGGAGAAATAAGCGATGGCGACAGCTGCGAGAGCGTGCTCTGAGCCGGGATGGATACCTCTGCCAGGAGTCCAAGCGCTACGGAAAGCGTGTAGATGCCGAGGTGGTGCATCACATATGGCCTGCAGAGCAGTGGCCGGAGTATGCCTACTGTCTGTGGAATCTTGTGAGCCTATCGGGCGCAGCCCATGATGCCATGCACGACAGAGTGACGGGGAAGCTCACCGCAAAAGGTGAGAGCTGGAGGCGCAGGACGATCCCCCCACCCCCCTGGGGACCTTGACTGCGGCCTTTTGCAACTGCCGCCACCCCCTCGAGCACACACGGGGAATTTTTTCGGGGGAGGAAATCAGGCGGAAATGTGAATCGCACGCACGGTGCGGGCGTACCGCACGCCCATGGACACGGAGACGTATAGCGGACAGGAGGCTGAATGGAGATAACCGTCCGGGCTCTCAATGAGCTCAGGCCTTACGAGCACAATCCGAAGACCCATCCTAAGAGCCAGGTGGACAATATCGCCAGAAGTATACAAGATTTTGGCTTCCGCCAGCCCTTGGTCATAGACGGGGACGGCAACATAGTCTGCGGCCACGGCCGCTATCTGGCGGCAGCGCAGCTGGGCATGACGGAGCTGCCTTGCGTGATGGCCGACGACCTTACACCGGCGCAGATCCGGGCTTATCGAATCCTGGACAACAAGATTGCAGAGAGCCCTTGGAGCTATGAGACCCTGGAGCTTGAGCTCCCGCAGATAGACCTCTCTGGGTATGACCTGCGGTGGCATGCGAATCTGGAGCTGCCTCAGACTCTGGAGGAAGCCTCGGTGCCTGAGAGCGCACCGGGCAGGTGCAGCCCTGGGGATATTTTCGCCCTGGGACAGCATCGCCTTATGTGCGGAGACTCTACAAGGCCGGAGGATGTCCAACGGCTTATGGGCGAGGAAAGAGCAGAACTGCTGCTCACGGACCCACCCTATAATGCAGACTACGAGGGAGTGGCCGGCAAGCTGCTCAATGACTCAATGCCCAGCGAGAGATTTGCGGCTTTCCTGGAAGCAGCCTTTTCAAACGCAAAAACCGTGATGCAGCCGGGTGCAGCCTTTTTTATCTGGTACTCGTCTATGGCTGCCTATGAATTTCATGGAGCCTGCCGTAAGGCCGGGCTTAAAGCCCACCAGGTGCTGGTGTGGGTCAAGCAGTCCATGATCCTCTCCCGGCAGGATTTTAACTGGCAGCATGAGCTTTGTCTTTACGGCAACGCCGATAAAGACCCGGACTGCCTCGGAGGAGAGGACCACTGCCTCTACGGCTGGAAGGAGGGCGCAGCGCATACATGGTGCAAAAATGACAAGCAGTCCACCGTGCTCCGATTTGACCGCCCGGTCAAAAGTACGCTGCACCCTACTATGAAGCCTTTGGACATGATCGGGTATCAAATATCCTGCGTCACCCATCCGGGACAGCTTGTCCTTGACCTGTTCGGCGGCAGCGGCACCACGCTCATGGCCTGCGAAAAGCTGGGCAGATGTTGCCGGATGATGGAGCTGAGCCCTAGATTTTGCGACGTGATTATAAAACGCTGGGAGGAGATGACCGGAGACCAGGCAACCAGGATTGAGTATGTGCATTGGCCTGATTTCCCGGACTTTCTGCCGGAGCAGCTCAAGGGCCGCTATCAGAGCCTGGCTCCGGTGCTGGCGGAAATGGGCACACTGCGAAGTGTGGATGCCGATGCTCTGGGCCGGTACCTCCTCCTGAGCTGGGAATACAGTGCGACCATCCAGCAAGTGGTGAATGCTATCCAGAATGGGGACGCAGCGGAGAGCGAGCGCTGGATAGCAATACAGGACCGGCTGCATGGACAGATCATCCAGCTGGCCGAGCAATTCGGACTTACCCCGGAGTCCAGACAGAAGCGTGGGCTGATATTACCGAAGGACAGGTGAGAAGTGCATGGGGAAGGAAGCTGAATATTTAGCCCAGCTGCAAAGCCTGGGGATATATGAGGAGGCTTTCCGGCCTACCGTGCACCAGCTGTGTATCCAGGAGCGGGAGCTGAGCCGGGTGATGAAAGCCTGGAAGGCGACAGCTCCGCCCGGCAAAAGTCCCTCAGTCCTGGATCCACATTATGATGTCATTACCAAGCTTAGAAAAGATATCCTGGTAATCCGTGAATCCCTGGGCCTCACGCCCAAGGGGCTGCAGCGGATCCGGGGAAAGCAGACCGGCACGCCGGAGAGCGAGAAGTCGGCTATCTCCCGGAAGCTGGATGCCATTGCCGAAAAGGTGTCGGCCTATGAGTAGAGCTCCGCACTTTGACCAAGTCTTAGATTACGCTCGTGCCACGGCTGCCGATGAGAGTCTGTGTGAGCTTACTCGCCTCAGCTGCAGCCGCTTTTTAGATGACCTGGAGAGCGGCCGCTGGGACTTTAACCCGGCTCTTCCAGAATTCTGCATCGAGATGATGGAGGGCCTTTTCTGCTACTCCAGCGGTGAGCTGCTGGACGGTACTCCCCTGAGAGGGAAGCCTCTGAAGCTTATGCCCTGGCACCTGTTCTGCACTTACGCCATATGCGGGTTTATGCTGCCGGGCACTCAGATGCGCCGCTTCACGGAGGCCGGTATATTCTGCCCCCGAAAAACCGTAAAAACAACATGGGCGGAGGGCTTGCAGACGGCACTGGCCCTCTGGTACAGGCGCTCCGGTGTCAAGGCCAAGACCGTGGCCGGAAGCCTTAAGCAGGGCCTTGAGGGCTTCGACTGGCTGGTATACAACTTCAGTCTTCTGGGCTTGGTGGATGCCAATAACAGCCCCGGCAAAATGAAGCTGCTGAACAGCAGCTTGGGACACTCCATCGAGGGCGAGATCTGGGGCGGATTTATCGACCTAGAAACTTTGGCATTTAAGCCGGATCTCTTCGACGCCTTTAATGCACAGCTTGTCCACCTGGACGAGCTGGAGCTGTATAAGGATGCCCGACCTTACACCAGGCTGCGTGATGCTACCAAGGCATATACAAACAAGCTGATTCTCTGCACATTCACGGCCGGGGACGACGGTACCGGCTTCGGAGCCGCCCACCACGATTACATGGAGAAGATCCTCCGAGGGACCATTACCGGCCCGGACGCTGACCGGATGTTTTGCTATATGGCTGAAGCTCCAAAACAGCCGGACGGTGAAGTGGATTATTTGAATCCCAGCATCCACCGTGCGGCGAATCCGGCCTATGGCATTACTATCCGGCCGGACGATATGTTGGCGGCGGCTATGCAGGCCAAGAACAACCCGATAACACGCAAGGAGTTTTTAACAAGGTCGCTCAATGTTTTTGTGAGCTCTTTCAAAGCCTGGTTTGACCTGGATGAGATCCGCCGCTCTGATGAGCGGTACAACTGGAACCAGTCGGAGCTGGCCAAGCTTGTGAAATACTGGTACGGCGGCGCAGACTTGTCCAGGCTGCACGATTTGACCGCCGCCTGCTTAGTGGGAGAGATCCCGGCCCAGCTTGCAATGTGTCCAAATTGGACACCGCCTGAGGATGTGCTGGTGATCCTGCCGCACTGCTGGTTTCCCATTGTGGCAGCAGCTCAAAAGGCTGATGAGGACCAGATACCCCTTTTTGGCTGGCGGGATGACGGATGGCTGGATATGCCAAACGAGCCGTCCATGGATCCTACGGAGCCGGTGAAGCAATTCAAAAAGTGGAAAGCTGAGGGATTTAATATTCGCAAGGTGGGGCATGACCGAAAATTTGCCACCAGGTACTACACGGCCATGAAAAGAGCGGGCTTTGCAGTTGTGGACCAGCCGCAGCTGTATATGCAGAAGAGCGGCGGCCTGCGATACATAGAGCACAAGGCGAAAATTGGCTGCCTGTATTACTGCCACGCAGAGCCATTTGAATACTGCATATCCAATGTGCGTGGGCAGGAAAAGGCGGACGATGCCGTCCAATATGAAAAAATATCGCCGACCCTGCGAATCGACGTTTTTGACGCCGCTGTCTTTGGCGTCGTTAGGATGCTGTTGGACTCTGAGAGCGTCAGTAATCAGCAGCGGTGGTTTGGCACCGGAAATGAGGAGAAGTGATGAGTATATGGCCAAGGAATAAAACAAAGAGCGTGCTTGCGTACTGGTTGACGGACTGCCCGCCCATAGGGTATCACCGGCTTATTGATTCTCCGGAGGTTGGAGCCTGCGTCGATACGATTTCCGGCATCATTTCATCTGCAACAATTTATTTGATGCGGAATACACCAAAAGGTGATGTGCGGCAACAGACCCGACTGAGCCGATTTGTGGACATAGATCCCTGGCCAAGTCTGGGCACAAGGGCCAGCTGGATGAGCTGGATCGTATCTACGATGCTCACCGATGGCGACGGCAATGCCTATGTGCTGCCACACTTTATGGCTGGAGAATTCTCCGGACTGGAGCCGATGCCGGGAGCCGCCGCCGTGCCTGACCCGGTGACAGGCTATAAAGTCCACTGGAAAGGCCGCAACTATGAGCCGGACGATATTTTGCACTTCAGAATCAATGCCGATCTTGACAATCCCTGGAAGGGTCGGGGCCTGAGGGTGAGAGCTGAGCGTGTGGCTGAGAGCCTGGCTCAGACAGAGGCCCTGAAAGCATCCCTCAGCTCCCCAAAGTATAAGCCACCGCTGGTGGTGATGGTCAACAGCGATGGTGATCTGTCAGACCCGGAAAAAAGGGAGGAATTCAGAAAGCAGTATCTGGAAGACACGGACAGCGGAAAGCCCTGGATTCTGCCAGCAGAGCTGATGAAGGTAGTCCAGGTCAAGCCTCTCACCCTCACAGACTTGGCTGTGCGGGACACGGTAGAGCTTGATAAAAAGTCCATAGCCTCAATATTCGGGATTCCCCTTTTCTTGCTGGGGCTGGGGGCTTTTAACGAGTCGGAGTATAACAACTTCATCCGCCGGAAAATTATACCTATCTGCGTGGGTATAGAGCAGGAGCTGACGCTGAAGCTGCTCAGCTCGGAAAAGATGTATTTCAAGTTCAACCGGAAACATCTCTATGCGTATGACATGACCAAGCTTGTGCAGATGGATCTCACCATGTCCGATCGTGGGATTGTCAATGGCGATGAGGTGAGAGCTGATGCATTTATGGATCCAGCCGGGCTGACCGAGTTCCGCCCCTTGGAAAACTACATCCCGTATGATATGGCTGCAGCCCAGAGCAAGCTGCAGCAGGACGGCAGCTGATAGGAGGACAATATGCCTGAATTTATAACGAGATCTCGGCGCACGGAATTCCAGACCCGTGCTGAGGGCGACAACATGATAATCCAGGGCTACTTTATCGTGTACAATGAGCCCTATTTTATCGACGATTATATGGAGGAGGTGGTCCTCCCCGGCGCTCTGGACGGCTGCGATATGTCCGATGTACGTGCGCTGATTGACCATGTACCCCACCTGGTGCTGGGGCGCAATACTGCAGGTACCCTCGCTTTGAGGCCTGATGATAAAGGACTTTACTCAGAAATCACCATCAATGGCAAGGATTCTGACGCCGTAAACCACTATGCCCGCATCCAGCGGGGCGACGTCGACCAGGCCAGCTTTGGCTTCGACGAAGGTGAAGTCCGATATATCGATCTCCCGGATGGACGCATCCGTAGGGAGATTGCAAAAATCTCAAAGCTTTGGGAGATATCCACCTGCACTTTCCCGGCTTATGAATCCACCTATGTGGAGGCAAGAAGCAGGGACACTGCCCGCATCCAGAAGGAAGCGGCGGAGCACAGAAAAGAAATGCTGAAAAGGAGACTTAGAAATCATGCTAAAAAAAATCGCACTCACTAAACGCCGTGCAACGGCCATGGCAGCTCTCAGGGAGCTGCGGGCGAAGCGCACCCAGCTCAGAGCCGATGAGGCTGAGCTGCAGAAGCAGATAGACGCATCTGACGATGTGTCTGAGGAACTGCTGGCCAAGGTAGACCAGTTGGAGAAGGACAGAGACGAGACTGGGGAGGCCATAGACAAGCTGGAGAAGGAAATCGAAGAAATTGATGCCAAGCTGGCGGAGCTGGACGACGATACTGACCCTAATGATCCGGAAGGCACCGGCGCTACCGGCAGCCGCAGCAGCGGAGGCCCCAGCAATCGCCGGGCGATAACCACTCCCACCAGCAATCCCAATTACCGGAGCCGCAGCCGCTGCTTCCGCAGCCGCAGCGACTGCGAGGCCTTTTATCAGCGCAGCGAAGTGAAAGACTGGCTGGGACACATCAGGACTCTCGGAGGCAGCGGGAAGCGCAGTGTGACTGGCGCTGAGCTTACCATTCCCACTATAGTTCTGGATGTTGTCAGAGACAATCTGGAAGAGGGCTCCAAGCTCATCAGCCGCGTGCGGCTCAGACGCGAACGGGGACAGGCAAGGCAGACTGTCATCGGTAAAGTCCCGGATGGCGTCTGGACTGAGATGTGCGCCAATCTCAATGAACTCAACTTTGTCTTTACAGAGTTGGAAGTGGACGGATACAAAGTTGGCGGATACATCCCCATTTGTAATGCTACTCTTAAGGACAGCGATCTGAACCTGGGCGAAGAAATCATGGGCATGCTGCTGGGTGCCATAGGCTCTGCTCTGGATAAGGCTATAGTATATGGCCTTGGTCCTGACAGCAAGATGCCTGTTGGTATTGTGACCCGCCTGAACCAGGCCTCTCAGCCCGGCTATTGGGGGGCAAATCAGGGAGCCTGGACCGATTTGAGGACAAGCAATATCCTTAAGCTGGATATCGGAGCTAAGGCAGGTATCGAGTTTTTCCAGCCTTTGCTGGGAGCTATGGCAAAGGCAAAGCCCAACTATTCTGCGTCTGGCCGGACTACATGGATAATGAATCGGAAGACCCATCTGGATCTTATGGCCAGAGGCCTTGCGTTTAATTCCGCTGGCACACTGGTGGCCGGTCTGGGAAATCAGATGCCCGTGGAAAATGGAGACATTATAGAGCTGGAGTTCATGCCTGACAATGAGCTTGTCGGCGGTTTCATGGATGTTTTCCTGCTTGTAGAGCGTGAGGGCGGAACTGTTAGTATCAGCGACCAGGTCTTCTTCCTGCAGGACAAGACTGTGTATAAGGCTGTGGCCCGCTACGACGGTCAACCCATATTTGGAGAAGCCTTTGTGGCCATAAACTACAACAACGCAGAGGTGACCAAGACAATGAGCTTTACTCCTGACTATGCAAACCAGGATATGAACGTCCTGATTTGTATTGCTGCCGAAGGAGCCTCTGGCAAGACCAGGGTGACCGTATCGGGCACTGTAAGTGGAAGCAACAAACTGATGTACAAGGTCAAAGCCACCAATGACGGTCTTAAGGTTGGGGCAAAACCTGTAGGATATACTCAGTTTACCTCCGGCAGCACTGAAATCGTAGCCGCCACTGGCACTCCGATAGCGGTTGTCGAGGTAGACACCGCTGGACGTATTGTATCCACCGGCAGCGTTTTGTCTGTGGCTGGCGCATGATCCCGAAGAAAGCATGAGGTGATTTTATGGTCACGGCCGCCTTGGCCCTACTTAAGACAGATCTTGGCTACACTGACGACAGCATCACTCCAGAGCAAGAGCAGTATCTTATACATAAGCTGGAGGCGGCCCGTGCCAACATCAGAAAAAGCGGTGTTGATCTTAATGAGGCAGATTACGCGCACCTGGACCTGCTTGTCTCATATGCTGCATATCTCTACCGGCGCAGGGACAGCAATGACCCTATGCCCAAGTCCCTGCGCTGGGCACTGAATAATGCAATTACAGAAAGCGTGAGCGCACAGGAGGCTTCAGAATGATTTATAACCGCACGCTGAAAATCTATACTGTCCAGCCTGGAAAAGCCCCCACAGAGGAGAATCTCCAGCCTGTGCGCTCTCATATGTACGGTGATAAGACCATCTATGCAAAGCGCATATACGATGCGGTCCAGGCGGGGTATCAGCTGGACCGGCTCCTGGAGATCCCCGGCTGGTACGACTACAAGTCCACGGAATACGTCAAGCCTGGGGACGGGGGCCTGTACAGACTGGCCCAGGCTGAGCGCCGCCGGGACGAAAATGGACTGCCCTGCATGTGGCTGTCCTTGAGCCTGATCGCCAGGACTTGGGCCGACGAGCTAATCCTGCTGAAGTATCCGGAAAAGAGCCAGGGCGATAACGGCTACGCTCTCCCGGATACCCAGCCGGAGGAGCGCAAAGTCATATGCTCCATAGTCCAAGGTCTGGACAGCAAGGACAGCTACACCGGGGATAAGAGCCGACTTCGGTCCCAGGTGACGGTAGAGGTATATGACAGCGACTATTTTGGCGAGCGGAAAGCCATTTTCCGTAGCCGGAGCTATGAGATACAATCCGCTACGATGACCGAGAGATATACCCAGCGCCTGGAGCTGCTGGAGGTGATACGGTGACAATTGACGAGCGTATACGTGCAGCTCTTCTCACTGTACTGCCTGATGTATATCCCAATATCTATACAGGCAAAAAGCTCCGCTACATCGTGTATCAATACTCCACATACCCCAGGCTATTTGCCGACAGCAGCCCAGGGGCCGCCGTATACTCTCTGATGGTGCATTTATACTTGCCCCATGGAGACAATCCCACAGAGCTCAAGCTGGATATCTGCCGGTCGCTGGCCGGAGCCGGATGTACTTATCCCTCAGTCACTCCGGCTCATGACGATGAAGGTCAGCACTACGTCTTTGAGTGCGAGGCCACAGACGGGAGAGTATAATGGCCAGATTTAGCTGCAGTGGCTTTGACGAGCTCAATGCCGCCTATGCGGAGCTGAAGGATATTCCGCACAGTGTGACTCAGGATGTGCTGGAGGCTATGGGAGCGGTGGCCATGGAGAGGATCCGGGAGACAGGCGAGACCATGGGTGTGCGTGATCCGGAGAGCTCTGAGCATATCCTGGACAAGCTCAAGCTCTCCAAGGTAACATACACCAAAGACGGGGGCTATCTGAAGGTCACTTACTCCGGAAAGCGCCTCCGGGGCAAGACCACTACACAGAATTCCGAAATAGCCTTCATAAATGAGTTCGGAAAGCGGGGCCAGCCCGCACGCCCATTTATGAAGACGGCACTTGATAAGAGCGCCGATGAGATCTCTCAGGCTGGAGCGGACAAGCTATCAGCCTGGCAGGACAAAATATTTGAAAAATAAGGAGGAGGAGAAATGCCTGCATTTGATTTGCGTGGCATCCTTGTTGCCAAGTATAGTCTGACCCCTGAGAAACAGGCGGTCTATACTGGGATTACCAGCATAGGCGACGCCATGGACGTCAACCTTGATTTCCGCTTTGCGGAAGGACGTCTCTACGCCGAAAGCACATTGGCAGAATACGTCCGGAAATGCGTTGGCGGAACGATATCCATAGCCGTCAAGTATATTCCTACCGATGCCCAGAAGATGATGTACGGAACAAAAGAAAAGGAGAGGAGCATCACATATACTCCGGCTCCGACTACGGACCAGCCATCGCCGTCTGAAACCACAAAAAAAGTCAAGAGCCTTGTCACGGGAGGTAGGGACCGTGCCAGCTACTGCGGAGTGGCTTTTTACGCCCCGGACATGATAGACGGCAATGAAAAATTCACGGCGGTCTTTATCCACCGTTCCCTGTTTGGAAATCCCGGCATGGCTTTTAAGACGGCAGGGGAAAATATCCAGTTTAATACTCCCACCACTACCGGGGAGTTCCTCAATGACAACACGGCAGAGCAGAATATGCTGGAAGCCGCAATTCTTGACACGGAAGAGGAGGCAATTGCATGGACGAAAGCCGTGCTGAGCAGCGCCGCAGCCTGACAGATATTCGGCTTCAGGAGCTGGATTTTGATTTTGACGGCCGGAAGTACAAGCTGCGCTGTAACATGAATGTCCTGGCCGATGTCCAGGAGGACTTTGGCGGGAGACTTGCCCCGGCTGTAAACGGCCGTGCCTCTATGAAAAGTACACTTAGCTTCCTGGCTGCAATGCTCAATGACTATGCTGAGGATATGGGCTGGCCTGAACGCTATACACGCCGGGAGCTGGGGAAAAAACTGGGCTGGGACGGATATAAGCAGCTGCCTGTATCCGATATACAGCAACTTGTTGTCAGTGCGATTTTCCCTCCGGAGGCTCAGAATGAGGCGGAAGCTGCCGCCCAGGGAGACAGCTCAAAAAACTGAGGGAGCTGGCGGAGTTGAAGCTCGACTTCGCCAGCTTCTTAAGCATATGGCTGCTTCATTTTCGACTGGATGAAAAAGTGTTCTGGAAGACGATGACCCCGGCACGGCTCCATCAGCTCTATGACAGCTATTTCGGACGAACGAAAAAGCCGGAACAGGACAATAAGAAGAAAAAACCACGGTCGCTGGCGGCCTATCTTAAAGGAGGCGGTTGATATCGCTACCAGAAAGCTGGACACTAAGCTGTCCGTAAGCGGTGAACAGCAGTATAAGAACGCCATAACAGAAATAAACCGGGGCATAGGCGTGCTCAAGGCGGAAATGCAGAAGGTGACCGCTGAATTTGAGGATAACGCCGACAGCGTGGAGGGACTTACCGCCCAGACCGATGTCCTCAACCGCCGCCTGGAAAGCGAGAGAGACAAAGTCTCGGCTCTAAGGGATGCTCTCAGCTATGCTGTCCGGACCCACGGTGAGGCCAGCAAGGAGGCCATGGACTACCAGGCTGCTCTGTACAAGGCGGAAGCCCAGGTAAGCAAAACAGAGAGCGCCATACGCCGGAATACGGAAGCATTGACTCAGCAAGATGAGGCTCTGGAGGATGCTGCGGAAGAAATGACCGGGGCGGGAGATGTGGCAGAGAAGCTGGCCGGAAAATTTGGAATCACGCTACCGGACAATCTTAAAAAGGCTCTGGGCAGTACCAAGACCTTTTCCAGCGGCACCGTAGCTGCCATGGGGGCTGCAGCTGCTGCTGTAGGGACGCTTGTCGCCGCTGAGAAACAGCTCATGGATATCACCAGAGAAGCGGCCGAAAGGGCAAAAGAGACTGAAAATCAGTCTCTTATCAGCGGCATGAGCACCGAAGAGATCCAGCAGCTGGAATATGCCAGCAAAATTATTGGTGTGGCCACTGATAAAATTAGCGACGCCCAGAAGACTATCATCACTAATATGCAGTCGGCCAAGGATGGCAGTGAGGATTATATAAATGCTTTTGCTCGCCTTGGCGTACAAATTACCGACACCAGCGGGCAGCTCCGGGACAGTAATGAGGTCTTTTACGAGGTGCTGGACGCCCTCGGGGAAATCGAAAACCGCACAGAGAGGGACGCCGCAGCAATGTCCCTGATGGGCGAGTCTGCGAGAGAGCTCAATCCCATTATTGCCCAGGGCAGCAGCGTGCTCCAGCAGTATGCCAAAGACGCTCAGGACACCAGCTATGTCCTGAGTACTGATCAGGTGGAAGCTCTGGCGGCAGTAGACGAGAAATACCAGGAGCTGCAGCTCCGTCAGGAGGCTGTGCGAAAACAGCTGGCATCGGAATTTGCTCCCACCGCCGAGAAGGTATATGACAAATTTGGAGAGTTGGTTACTGAGGCAGGAGAAGCGCTTATTGATAGCGGCCTTGTGCATAACCTAGGGAGCCTGCTTGAATCTGCGGTATCTCTCGCTGAACCGATTCTAAATCTTGCAAATATAGTCCTGCCTGTGCTTGGTGCTGTTCTGGAACCTATTGCAGGATGGGTGGCCATTATAGCTGATGCTGGGGACTGGCTGACAGGATTGTTTAGCGGGAACTTTAGCCAAATGGGCGTGGCTTTGGGCGCAGGGGTGTCTGAAGGTAAATTCAGCAATTACCAACAATATTTGGGCTACAGCCAGAATATGGATGGTAGCTATTATAACCCTGAAACTGGCCTTTGGGAGGGCAATGCCTTCCACGCCAGCGGCACGGACTACTTCCGTGGCGGCCGGACCGTAGTGGGTGAAAACGGTCCTGAGACCGTCATACTCCCGGCCGGGAGTCGCATCCTCACCAACCAGGAGACCCGAGAGAGCGCTGGCGGAGGCGTCTATATCGATAAAGTCGTAATCGATGCCAAAAACGTCAGAGACTTTAACGCCGCTGTGAATACATTCAGCAATTTCCGACGTATCTACCGGATGGGAGCAAAGGCATGAGTACAATACTTACACTTGATGCAAGTGAATCCGCTATAGTACGGGAGTCCGCTCCGGATTCAAATGACCACACATCACAAATCTATTCGGAGATAGACGATGAGAGCTCAGCCCTTTTCGTAAAATTCGATGTGCCGCCAGCATATTTGTATAATTTGATAAACAAAGTGGAGTTCCGGGCCTATTTTACTCCGTATAGCTACTATGACGGTGGATCCGGTACAAATTTTATGGACGCCACAGTGTCATTTTACGCTGTCGGTGATGTTTGGGACTCAGAAACGGTAACATGGCTAACTAAACCGTTTCATTATGGCACAGGAAATGCTTCTCTGAAGATTTTGAATCCGACATCCGGACTTCCTGCTTACAGTGAGTGGGGAAATGTAGGGACTGCCTCCAGATTCTCAGATTGCTTGCGACATGGCATAAGAACCGCCGATGCCCCAAACAAAATTCATACCGCATGTAGTGATCATCCGCCTCAGGTCAGGGTGGAGTTTCTTGATAGTAAAATTCGCCTTGAGCCTTCCAATATTTCTCCGGCATCAGGAGCGAGGATTACTCGCACAAAGCCATTTACAGTCACTTTTAGCGGCACTATATGGGCACCTTCATTGCCCTACTACACGGCGAGCATACCAACTTTTTCTAGCTATCGGCTTTTTTATAAGCTGCAGAATGAAGAGGTGTATCAATCAATAGCCGTGACCGGGGCGAGTGGAGATGCTGGGACAGTCCAGGTACCAGCGAATACCCTGCCATCAGGCATGGTAGAGGCATACATAGAGGTCACTGACAGCGGAGGCACAACTACATCCAGCGACACTATAACCTGGGATACTACAGACACCATCTCGATGGCTATCTGCGTGCGCCCTTCAGGGACTCTGGTAAATGGAGCCGAAACCACAGAATTTACCTGGCAGCATATCAATGAGAGCGGCACCCTGCCTACAAAGTCGGAGCTGCAATTTACTCAGAGCAAAGACAGCTGGGGCCAGACTGTGACCGTGACCGGCAGCGGCCTCACCTACGAGGCTCAGCCAGGGATCTTTACCTCCGGCACCTGGTACTGGCGGGTGAGGACGTATAATCAGGACGGTGTGGCGGGGAGCTGGAGTGAGACTGCTGAATTTGTGGTAGTGGCTCCGCCCACCACCCCCACAGTGCTCATCCTCAATGCCTCGCCTCGCCCTGAAATCCAATGGCAGACCAATGAGCAGGAGGGCTATCAGGTGAAGCTGGAGGGCATCTACGACCAGATCCTCTTCGGTCCGGGGAAAACCTGGAAATGTCCCCAGTACCTGGATGACGGTACATACACGGTGCGTGTGCGCTCACAGAATCGCTATGGCCTATGGAGCCCCTGGGGCACGGCTACTATTGTCGTCAGCAATGAGCCCGGCTCGGAGATTGAGCTGAGTGTCCAATTTGGGCACATCGCAGAGCTGAGCTGGACAAGCCAGGGATATGATTTTTATCTGGTGTACAGAGGCGAGAAGCCTATAGCTCGCTTGACCGGAGAAGAGTATATAGATGAATACTCCGGAGGCCAGACCGAGTATTTCATCCGGGGCTGCTATGCGGATAGCAGCAATTTCGGCAAATCCAATGACGTGAGCGGCACTGTATCTGCAGCTGTGACCATGATCAAGGCGGTACCTGATGGCCAATGGATAGAGCTGCCCTACAGCACGTCCATGTACTCAAGCATATCTACCACCAGACGGCGTGACGCCAGCAGAATGAGTCTCCAGGGCAGAGCATACCCGGTCACGGAGCTTGGGGAATTCTATGAGCGCAGCGTCAGCTTCAGCGCTGCATTTTTCCTTCAGGACGATCCTGGGCTGCAGGAGCTGCTGGGGCGCACGGTGTGCGTCAAAGCACCAGACCAGGACGTGCTTATGGCGACATTGGATGAGCTAAGATCTAATCGCAGCACTTTTTACATCAGCTACGACTTTGCTTTGAGCCAGCAGTATTTTGAGGAGGAGATTGACATTGACACGGGCAGTATCTTATCGCCTTGACGTCATAAGGAATGGGGCCTGCCTTACTCAGCTTTACTGGGATGCAAGCTCCGGAGCGCCTACCATAGACTGCCGAAAAGATTCTTCCATCAAGCGGAGCATGTCGGGGACTTTCATTTACAATGATGCAGTAGATCTCTTCTCGGACGAGCTGCGGCCAATGATGATTATAGACGGCATTGAGGAGGCCCTGGGCATTTACCGGCCCACTACGGTCCTTGACACCTACACGCCCTACGGCAAAGCGTGGCAGATCGAGGCCTACGACCGCAGCTGGATACTTAGCTCAGTAAAGACTGAGAGCTTACTGCATCTGTCAGCCGGGACGAATTATATAGAGGCTATCGAGCAGCTGCTTGTGTCTTGCGGGATTGCAAATGCGATTATAGTCGCCAGCGACTCGGAGCTTACATCCGACAGAGAGGACTGGCCAATAGGCACGGCATATCTGGATATAATCAACGCCCTGCTGCAGGAGATTAATTACAAAGAGATTTGGTTTGACGCCCAGGGATATGCCCACCTGGAGCCTTACGCAGCCCCCAGCGCAGCCAGTATCCTGAGGCAGTACAGTACAAGGGACATGAGGCGCCCCAGCATGGGGCCTGAGCTCAGCGGTATGACAGACTTGTACAGTGCTCCCAATGTCTTTGTGGTCACCTGCTCCAACCCTGATAATTCTGCGGGACTTCGGGCGGTGGCAGTCAATGACTCTCCCGTATCCAGCAAGTCCACGCTGCGCCGGGGGATGAGGATTACCCAGGTGAGCTCCGTAAATCAGACCAGCAGCCAGGAGGCCCTCCAGGGCTATGCCAATCGCCTAAGAGATGAGTCTCTGCTCAGCGACTATTCCCTGGATTTTGATATCCTGGCCGAGCATGGGCACGGAGTGGGAGATATAATCGGCATAGACCACCCGGAGCTGGGTGGTATCTATGAGGAGCAGAGCTGGAGCCTTAGTCTGGCCGCAGGCGAGATGATGCATATCAGTGCATCCAGGACTGTGGTAATTTGAGGAGGCGCTATGAATCAATTCATGTTACATCAGGAGCAGACTAAAGAGTCCCCATTGCTGCTTGGTACGGTAGTGGCCTATGACACGACCAAGGGTGTGCGTATACAGCTGGACGGCGAGGAGACTGCTGGCGTCAAATACTACAAATCCCGCAAAGGATTGATCACTGCTGTCGGAGATCGTGTCGTCCTGGCCCCCATCAGCGGCTCTTATGTGGTGCTTGGCACTGTAGGACTCCCCGCAAGGAAGTACAATATGAATCAATGCCCGACCGGGAGTAATGCCACGGCGGCAAATTGTGCCAGCTGGATAAATACGCTGATTGAGGCTCTTACGGCACAGGGGCTGATGTCTAAAAATGGGTGGTGATTACATGATAATTAAATTTGCACTTGACCATCAAAAAATAGAGCGGCTGGACACGGAATTTGTGGTGGCGGACTCCCAGAATTATTTATATGCCGAATTCCAGCTGCTTTCAGACGATTGGCAGCCACCAATTACCGCCCTCTTTGATAGCTATGCAGTAATCCTGGACAACAGCAGCAGGTGCTTAGTGCCCTGGGAAGTGCTGAAAAAGACCACATTTAAGGTAAGCGCATTCTGCGGAGACTTACACACGGCTGCCGCCGCTGTGATTTTTGTCAATCCCAGCGGCTACGTCTCCGGGGAGACTCCAGAGCCACCAAGTCCGGATGTGTATACACAAATTCTTGACATTGCTTCATCGGCAAAAAACATCGCTGAAGGTGTGCGGGCCGATGCGGATGCCGGGGTGTTTGATGGAGAGCCTGGCCCACCGGGCACGGGAATCATAATTAAAGGTACAGCGGCACAGGTGGAGGACCTGCCGCCAGTGGCTGCTGCAGGCGACATGTGGAATGTCGGCTCAGCGCCGCCGTATAATATCTACCTCTACACAGGCGAGGACTGGCAAGACCAGGGACAGCTTCAGGGCCCGGAGGGGCCACAAGGCCCCAAAGGCGACACCGGCGACATCGGTCCCCAGGGGCCAAAGGGAGACACAGGCCCTCAGGGCCCGGAGGGACCTCAAGGTCCGGCAGGTCCCCAGGGAGAGCCTGGACCTAAGGGTGACACCGGGGACGTCGGCCCCCAGGGACCCAAGGGAGATACAGGACCTCAAGGCCCGGCAGGCCCCCAAGGGCCGGCAGGCCCAAAAGGTGCGGATGGCACGATGACTTTTGAGGACCTGAGCGATGAGCAAATTGAGTCTTTGAGAGGCCCCAAAGGTGACACGGGAGAGCAAGGCCCGGCGGGTCCCCAAGGAGAGCAAGGTCCTAAAGGCGACACAGGTGACACCGGCCCCCAGGGCCCAGAAGGGCCTCAAGGTCCGGCAGGTCCCCAGGGAGAGCCTGGCCCTAAGGGCGACACCGGGGATACCGGCCCTCAGGGCCCGGAAGGACCTCAAGGCCCAGCGGGACCACAAGGGGAGCCCGGACCCAAAGGTGACACGGGAGAGCAGGGCCCGGCAGGTCCCCAGGGAGAGCCTGGCCCCAAGGGCGATATGGGCGACACCGGCCCCCAGGGGCCCAAGGGCGACGCCGGAGAAACCGGAGCGACAGATACGCCGGGAGTAGATGGGGACGGACTCCTAAGCTGGGCAAATGACAAAGGCCTGGAGAATCCAGAGCCAGTCAGTATTCGTGGCCCCCAGGGGCCCAAGGGTGACGCCGGAGATATGGGCCCGCAGGGCCCGACAGGCCCCCAGGGGGAGACCGGTGCCAAAGGTGACACGGGTGATACAGGACCGCAGGGACCCAAGGGGGATACCGGAGCCACCGGCCCCCAGGGCCCGGAAGGACCTCAAGGCCCAGCGGGACCACAAGGTGAGCCCGGACCCAAAGGTGACACGGGCCCACAGGGCCCGGCAGGTCCTCAGGGAGAGCCTGGCCCTAAGGGCGATACTGGCGACACCGGTCCCCAGGGGCTCAAAGGCGACCAAGGAGAATCCGGAGCCACATATACTCCGAGTGTAGATGAGGACGGACTCCTAAGCTGGGCAAATGACAAAGGCCTGGAGAATCCGGAGCCTGTCAACATCCGTGGTACCCAGGGACCCAAGGGTGATACGGGCGACACGGGTCCTCAAGGGCCTAAGGGAGATACTGGCGATCCGGGTCCCCAAGGTCCGGCCGGAACCGCAACCGTAGCCACGGTGACGCTGCCGGTGGCCAACTGGACAGGGGAAGGGCCGCACACCCAGACCGTCACGATCCCCGGCACCACCGCCACCAGCCAGATCAATATAACCCCCGACCCGGCCCTCTTGGCTGCGGCGCTTGACCAGGGCTTTTCCCTTGTCTTTGGTAATGCAGCCGGCACTATAACAGCCTACGCTGTAGGAGCACAGCCCACCACGGAGCTCAGCGTCCCCGTGGTGATACAGGAGGTAAGCTAAAATGCCTGAAATATTTGGTGCTGCCCTAATGGGCAGCGGCGGGGTAGGCGCAACGCTAACCATCACCGGCGTGGCGGGGGACATCTGCAACATCACCGGCAACGGCAAGACCTACACCAAGACCTTTGACAGCTCTGGCCAGGCAGTGTTTAAGGGGCTGGCCACGGGAGAGTACACCGTGACCATGACGGACGGTGAGCAGACCTCCACCAAGACCGTAACCGTTACGGCAGATTATGCAACGGCGATAACCTATTTCGCCGCTACGATCAGCATAACCTATCCCGCAACTAGCACCTGTACCGTGGCCAACAGCAGCGGTGAAACTGTGGCCAGCGACACAAACACCGGCACGGATGCTAAGACCTGGACTGCTACGGTTGAAGCGGTTGATACCTACACCATCACAGCGACTGCCACAGACGGCAGCAAGACCAAGTCTGCCACGGTGGAGATAACGGCGGAGGGCCAGAGCGAGAACGTGACACTGAGTTATGATTTAGTTCTGCTTGACGCCAAAGGGCTAAATAGCGCATACAGACTGTCGTCGTGGACTAGCTATACTATCGATAGTAATGGTATCACTTGGGACACATCGAATGAAAACGTAAGGGCTTGTATTACGCCAGCTATAGACTTGACTGAATATTCGTCCTTAGAAGTTGTGTACTCAATAACCAATAGCGGGACTGGCAATCCAGCGGGAAGTATCGGTTTTCAAACTACGTCAGACTATATGAATTACAGCGGAAACGACAATAACAATTTCAATGGCTATTTCAAACCAAAATTTGGGTCAATCAAAGCGACGGGAAGGGTTGATTTGAGCAGTATGAGCGGAAAATATTACTACGCACATCATCAACAAAGCACTAAGAAACTCACTGTTCACAGCATTATTCTGAGGAGGGCATGACCAATGACAATCTACATAGACAGTGATTATAAGTGCCATACCTCCCCCGGCGAAGGGATGACCGCCGTGGAGACGGACTTCTTCGATGGCAAATGCTCTGCCTACATAGAGGGCTACCGCTACGTCCCGGCGGGCCAGTCCTGGACGCGCGCGGATGGCGTAATCTTCACCGGGGAAATGATTGCCCCGGCGGAGGACAGCAAGCTTTTAGAGGCCGCCCAGGCGGCTTACGAGGAGGCGCTGGCAGCATCGGCCGCCAAGTCGGCAGATATGCAGTCGGCTCTTGAGGTACTGGGGGTGCACCCATGAGCTACTACGAGAACGCCCTGAAGATGCGGCCCTACATAGAGAAGGCGGCGGCTAGCCTCAGCGACGCAGAGGCATTGGAGGTACCCACCATGTTCCCGGCCTGGGCCGTGGGCTTGGAAGTGCAGCCGGGTGAAAGATACTACTACACTCCAAATAAGACCCTGTACAAGTGCAAGGAGGGACAGGGGCACACCACCCAGGCCCCCTGGACGCCAGATATTACTCCGGCGCTCTGGGAGCCGGTGGACGTGGAGCACAGCGGCACAATAGACGACCCAATCACCGCCGCCGCAGGTATGACCTACATCAAGGATCTGTACTATCTGGACCCCAGCGACAGCAAGATCTATCTTTGCACACGGCAAGACACGCCGAGCGGGACAAGTCTGCAGTATCTGCCTCACGACCTTGTGGGGATATACTTTGAGACGGTGACATGATGGACGACGACAAGAGCCTGAGCGGTCTTATTGAGGAGGACGAATGACAACAACAGAAAAGGCTATAAGCCAGATGGAGGCCTGGGCAGCAGATGACAGCCACGGGTATGACCAGCAGTATAGATGGGGAGAACGTGGCGACTACGACTGCAGCGCTGCAGTTATCCAGGCTTGGGAGCTGGCCGGTGTGCCTGTCAAAAGCTCCGGGGCCACATACACCGGCAATATGCGGGGCGTGTTCCTGCGATGTGGTTTTGAGGATGTGACCGCCGGGATAGACCTGGCCACCGGCTCCGGGCTGCAGCGGGGCGACGTGCTGCTGAACATCTCCAACCACACTGCAATGTACTGCGGCAACGGCATGGAGGTTGAGGCCAGCATCAATGAGCTGGGCACCGTCACCGGCGGACAGCCTGGGGACCAGACGGGCCGGGAATTTCTGGTGCGGCCTTACCGAAACTATCCCTGGAACTGCGTGCTGCGCTACGGCGGCGAAGGCGGGACGACCTCCGTAAGGCCCAGACCATCATATGAATACAGTGTGCAGCTGGGACTTTTGAAGGAGGGCATGGAGGACGTCCAGGTGCGGACCGTGCAGCAGCTGCTGGCGGCCAAAGGCTACGAGCCCGGAGAGGCAGACGGCATTATGGGCGAGGCCACTGTGGGCGCTGTACGAGCTTTCCAGGAAAACTCGGCCTTGCTGGCTGACGGCGAGGTGGGCGGCGATACCTGGAGCAAGCTGCTGAAGGGGTGATAATATGTCTGAATCTATAGTAACTGCACTGATTACTGGACTTATTACTCTTGTCGGCGTAATCATAAGCAACGGCAAGTCCCAGGCAGTGGTAGAAACTAAGGTAAATGAGCTCACCCGGGAGGTCCGAGAACACAATAACTTTGCCCGGCGCATGCCAGTAGTAGAAGAGCAGATAAAAGTTATAAATCATCGCATAGCGGATTTGGAAGAATTTCATGCCCCTAAGGGCTAAAATCAGGAGGTAAGAAATGAAAAAGAGAATAGCAGCAGTGATAATGATACTTTCAATAGCCGCCGCTCTCGGCGGCTGCGCAGCCATGGAGGATGAGACCGTAAATGCAATTGCTATGGAGGCAATAAGCTCCGTGCTGAGCGTGGTGGCCCAGCTGGCGGTAGCCGGGCTCAGCGTGGGACTTACCTGGTGTGTTACCCGCATAGCAAAAACCGAAAAATTTAAGTCAATTTCCGAGGTGCTCACCCAGCTCTCGACCACCGTAGAGGACACCGTGGGCGAGCTCCAGCAGACGGTGGTGGATGGCCTCAAGGCAGCGGCCTCCGACGGCAAATTGACGCCGGAGGAAGTGTCTGCTCTTAATGCAAAGCTTCTTGATTTGGTAAAGGCCAAAATGGCTCAGCCAGCTATAGATCTTCTCAGTGCTGCACAGATAGATATAAACGCCTTGATTATAGGCATGGCGGAAAGTGCCATCAAAAAAATGAAGTCCTCCGCAGTGCCTGTAGGAGAGCTGATTGTAAGCGAATAAATACAAGAAAAAGGAGGCTATGGCCTCCTTTTTCTTGCGAAAAAATTGAAAAAACTCTTGACAATGCGCTAATATTGGCGTATAATAAAGACACAATAAAGGAAGGGGAAAAAAACAATGATAACCAAAGAAGAAATAAAGAGCTGGATTAAGAATCACGCTGCAGCCGAATTTGAACCGGAGCATATAGACTACTACTTGCATATCACAGATGACGGTGAAGTGGTAGACAATTTTTCCAAGGCAGATAAATCCTTTGTGTGTAGCCTTCGCCCGTCCGACTTCGGGCTCACTCAGGAAGAATATGAAGCTGCAGAAAACCCCGAGGCAATTTACAGCCATGAGGTAGATGGCGATCCAATCTATGAAGAAATCGTGGAAAATCTCCTAAAGCAGGCTCAAAAATATTTGGAGTCTTAAGATGACAGTAAAAGAAGCTCTAGCAAAGGCTGGAATCTCCCAATCCGAGCTTTCACGGCGGAGTGGGGTCAATTTAAGGCAGGTACAGAAGCTGGTTGCTGGTGAAATCCTACTGTCGAATATGACGGCAAAAAACGCTTTATCAATCGCTGATGCATTGAGCATTAATCTTCGAGAGCTATTAAAGGGATGATTTTACCTGTAATTTAGTACCCCCAAAAATACCCCCAGAGGGTCAGAAATACCCCCAATTTTACCCCCAAAATCTGAAATTTGCTGGGCAAATATGGAGGCAACTGAATAAATGAAAAAGCCTGTAATCACTGAGATTACAGGCTTTTTTGCTGGTGCTCCAGCGGGGATTCGAACCCCGGACACCCTGCTTAAAAGGCAGGTGCTCTGCCTACTGAGCTACTGGGGCAGGTATATAAAAGCTTCCGCTGCTCTGTTCCAAAGGGAAGAGAAGGGCTTGGAAAGGCTTTTTTATTGGCTGGGATGGCGGGACTCGAACCCACTATATCGGAGTCAAAGTCCGGTGTGTTACCATTACACTACATCCCAGTATTATAAACTGAGACCGGCACAGCCGGCCTCTGATTATATTTTATATGGGGTGGGATATGGGGCTCGAACCCACGACACCCGGAACCACAATCCGGTGCTCTACCAACTGAGCTAATCCCACCATATTTTAAATTTTGGCACGCCAAGAGGGATTCGAACCCCCGACCTACTGCTTAGAAGGCAGTTGCTCTATCCTGCTGAGCTATTGGCGCATATCTGTTGTCGGCACCCGCAGCTTTACAGGTGGAGCGGGTGATGGGAATCGAACCCACGTATCCAGCTTGGAAGGCTGGTGTTCTACCATTGAACTACACCCGCAAGGCTGTTCCCTATTCAGCCAGGAGATAATACCATAATTATGGGCTAAATGTCAACAGCTTTTATAAAATTTTCCGGGGAAAATTCATATGAATATATTTATCACGCCCAGTACCAGCAAATGCAGAGGGTACACCGCATAAAAGGCCAGCTTCATTGCCGGGCCCTTCTTGCCGTTATACAGCAGCACCGGCAGCAGGGAGATGAGGGAAAACCAGAACATGAGCTGAGGACCGCTTCCCCAATATTCAAAGAAGCACCACAGGCCTATAACAGCCAGTTGGGCTGCCCGCCAGCGGCGAAAGACATAGAGGCCCAGCATGAGCACGAGGCCCATATAACCGTAATCGGAATTGGGAACCAGCAACACCGTTGCCACGGCCAGGAGAGTGCCCAGAACCACGGTCTTTACCAGAGACTTGTCCCGGTCTCCCAGATCGTCCAGCACCGCCATTGCCGCCAGAGCGAAGCTGAGAGTATAGAATATATTCAGGGTGCCGCCCAGAAACTGCACGTTGAAGAGCTGGAGTCGGACGCCGCCTATCAGCAGGAAAAGAGCCGCATAAAGAGCGGAGATATCCGCCTTTACCAGCAGAATATAGGCTATCACGGCGATGAGGGTAAAGGCAAGGTAGGGAAGCAGCTCATAGTTGAAAGAAAGGCTGAAATATTCCGGGGTACCGTAACCATAATTCAGAAGGGAGAAGGACAGGGTAAAGGGTATCTGGGAGAGTAGGGCAAACAGAAGGAGCCGGGACAGGTAGCGCTGCCGGTTGGAGGTCTTCTGAAAGCCGTTGACCAAGAGAAAGGCATACACAGGGAAGGCTATGCGCCCAACAGAACGCATAAGCTCATATACCGGTCCGCCGATAAAGGCGTTGGTACCCAGAAAAAAACCTGTATGGTCTATGATCATGGCCGCCAGGGCTATTATCTTTAATACGAATACGCTCATGGCTCGTCCTCATTTCCGTCTGTTTTAAGTCTTATGAAAATATAGACGCTCTGAAAGCGGACAAGTTCCTGAGTTTATTTCCCGGGACGGGCCCGCTCCAGGACCTTTTTATAGGGAGCCATCATACCGGCATTGAAGCGCGCTCTCATTTTTCCGCTGTCTTTGGAGCTGCGCATCAAGGCGCCCACCAGGCACATTGCCAGCATACGGCCCCGGCGCTTCTGGGGAAAGTCATACAGCCCCCGGGACTTATAGAACTGGTGGTCGGCCTTCATAAGACCACGCATCATCCAGATAAGGTCCCGGAATATCTTCATGCCTCCCACGCCGTAGAAGTTCCTGGGCTGGACGTATTTGTGCTCCAGAGCATAGGCCAGGCGGCGGGCGGTATTTTCCATAGTTGGGATATCGTAGCCCGCCCCGGCAAAGAAATTGTGTCCCACCTGGGCCCGGGCCTCCAGAAGAGTTTTCAGATTCTCCTCATGCTCATAGTCGCCGTTTATGATGTAGGCAACGCTCTTGCCCTCGGTGAGGGTGCGGTGGCCGTTGCAGAACTGCCGGTCGTCAAACATCTTGAAGCGGCTGCCCATACTGTGATCCTTTATGGTAAAGGCGTAGATAGTGGCGTCGGCGTTCTGGATGCTGTTTCTCAGCATGGAGTCAAAGCCGTCCTTATATACGCATTTTCCTGAGGCCGTGCATCCGAAGCAGCCCAGGCAGCCTCCCTTGAATTCAAAGTCCCCGATGTTTACAAAGCGGGTCTTATAGGGATAGAGGGCGGTAAAGTCCTTTATCATGGCCCGAAGGCTCTCGTCCCCTTCCCGCAGGTCCCCCACGATGACGGTGTCAAAGCCTCCCTCCTTCACCCCGGGTTCCAGGCTCTGGACATAGTTTTGAGGGGCAGAGGGCAGAGCAGGGGGAGCAGGCTCATATATGCCCTTTTCCACACAGTGGATAAGATAGAGGAAAAAGTCCTCCGCCTCCTTCCGTCCCTGGGGGCTCAGCAGGTCTTCCATACCGGCGGACAGGCCGTGTATCACGCGCATGCCCATGTCGTGGCAGTTGTCCTCTATAAAGCGGTGAGCGGTGATGTCGTAAAAATGCATGGAGGTGCTCAGCTGGCTCACATAGATATCCCGGAAGTCCGCCCCGCTGCGCTTCATAAGCTCTATGAAACGGTGTAGCTGGGAGGGCACCAGGAAGGTATACACCGGGTAGGAAAAGAGCAGCAGCTCGGCGGAGCGTATGGCTTCCACCGCCCCGCTCATGTCCCGTTCAAAGCTCTGTATGCCCGCCCCCACGTTGAGAAAATCAAACTCGTGGGCGGGAAAGCGCTTCTCCAGATACAGCAGAGTCTGCAAGGTGACGCTGTTCTTCCCTCTTGGGGAGCCGTTTATGACGCATATCTTCATTCCGCTTCTCCTGTCTCCGTGCTGCCGGTCCAAAGACGCAGACCGGCGATGATTCTATTTACATAATATCATTTTACAATTATAAACCATAAGAGGGAAAAAATCTACACAAGAAAAATAAAAAGGGGCGGACTGAAAAACTCAGTCCGCCAAACAGGGTTGTGGGATAAAGATATGAGCCGGGTCTTTCAGAACGAAAGACCAATTGGATAAGCTGTGATTATAAGATAGTACATTTTTTAAAACTTGTAAAGAGCGAGAAAAGTCGGAAAAACACTAGTTTTGCCGGACGCATATTTTTTTTATTTTCGGATACAATACAAGGGAAACCATTTGAGAGGAGTAAGGCTCATGATCATGGATCGAATTGCTCTGGTGCTGGCCATTATCGGCGGCATTAACTGGGGCAGCGTGGGGCTGTTTCGCTTCGACCTGGTGGCGTGGCTCTTCGGCGGCCAGACCGCAACGGTCAGCCGCGTGATCTATACTCTGGTGGGGCTGGCATCCCTGTGGTGCATTTCCCTGCTCTTCAGGAGCGACGCCATCACCGACGATAACGTATAAGCAAACTGTGAAAACGGGCGGCCCGCCGGGCCGCCCGTTTTCATCGTGGTATTTTTATTTTTCCCTTCTCATGGCTCTGGCGGCCTTGAGGCCGCCTTTTATCAAATGGCCGTTGAGCATTTCCAGGTAGCCATCCAGAGCCTCCTGGGGCAGCAGTCCGCCGCTCATGCGCTGAAGCTTGTTATAGGGCATATCCATTATAAACTGGATATTGTTGGCAGCAGTGCTCTTGCCGGCAAGGTTCAGCGCCTTGGAGGCCAGATTCAGAGAAGAATAGACGAACTTCCCCAGACCCGGCTTTGTCCTGTCACGGCTCACGGTATCCTCCAGACCGGCCGGGGCGCTCCTGTCCCAATTCTCCGGAGGCAGGGGATGGCCCAGCAATGCGGCAAATTCATCCCCGGGCACGGCCTGGACATTGCCCTGCCAGTAGTGGGGAAGAGAGTCCGTATTCTGCTGCGGCAGCTTTTCGCCCTCTATCACATGGGATTTGCGCATGCGAATATCCCGGGAGGACGCCCCCACAAGTATCTTATACGTGCCGGGAAATATAACCCAGGCTCCGTCCTCCACGCTGTAGTGGGCGAAGGCGTGTTCATCCAGGCTGAGGCGCACGAAGCGCTCTTCACCCGGTTCCAGCTCCACCTTGGCAAAGGCTTTCAGCTCTTTTTCCGGATGGAACAGGGGGCAGTCCGGGGAGGATACATAGACCTGAACCACTTCGGCGGCCTTTGCCTGACCGACGTTCTTCAGACGAAAACAGAGTTCATTGCCGTTTATTTCCAAATCGGAATACTCAAAGCGGGAGTAGCTGAGGCCGTGGCCGAAGGGAAAGGCCACATCCCTCTTTGCCGTGTCGTAGTAGCGGTAGCCCACATACAGGCTCTCCCGGTGCTCTGCGCTCAGCTCCCTGCCGGGGTAATAGTTGGCGGTAGGACAGTCGGAATAGCACAGGGGGAAGCTCTCCGCCAGCTTGCCGCTGGGGGAGATTTTGCCGGAAACCAGGTCGGCTATGGCACCGCCTCCCGCCTGGCCTCCCAGGTAGGCCATGAGTATGGCCTTGGCCATATCCGCCCAGGGAAATTCCACCGGGGCCCCCCCAGAGAGCACCACGACTATTCTGTGGCCGCAGGTATAGAGAGCTTCCAGCAGCTCCAGCTGATTGTCCGGCAGACGCATATGACTGCGGTCCCGGCCCTCGCTTTCGCTGCTCTCGTCCAGCCCCAGAAACAGCAGGCTCACATCTGCCTGCTCCGCCAGATCCAGAGCCTGCACCTTCAGCTTTTCGCTTTTTCCGCCGGTGCGGAGAAAGCCCTGAGCGTAGCCAACAATGTCAAGGCCGCTCTCCTTCAGAGCATCCAGGGCACAGTCCACCCGGGTGGGGTTTATCAGGGAGCTGCCCGCCCCCTGATACCGGGGCAGGGCAGCAAAGTCCCCGATGACTGCAATACGCTGCCCTTTATTCAGGGGCAGGATATGCCCTTCGTTTTTCAGCAGCACGGCGCAGCGGGCAGCGGCTTCCCGGGCAGTCTGGTGGTGGAGAGAGTAGTTGAAGCGCTTGCCCTTGCCAAGAGCGGGACGGGTGGCAAAGAGCAGACTAAGGTACCTGTCCACAGCCTCGTCCAGGAGTTCTTCCTCCAGCCGGCCGCTTTTCACGGCCTGTACTATCTGGGCGTCGGTGACGCCGCCGGAGGAGGGCATCTCCAGACTGCATCCGGCTTTTATTGCGGCCACCCGGTCGTTATTGCCGCCCCAGTCGGTGACCACCATACCCTCATAGCCCCACTCATTGCGGAGAATGTCCCGGAGCAGGTGCATGTTCTCGCTTGCAAAGACGCCGTTTACCCGGTTATAGGAAGTCATCAGGCAGCCGGGCTTGCCTTCGGTGACGGCATAGCGGAAGCCCTCAAGATAAATTTCCCGCAAGGCCCGTTCGTCTACCACCTCGTTCATGCCCATGCGCCCGGTCTCCTGGCTGTTTACGGCATAGTGCTTCACGCAGGCGGAGACGCCCTGGGACTGTATGCCCCGGACCATGGCCGCCGCCAGCTTCCCTGCCAGGTAGGGGTCCTCGGAGAAGTATTCAAAGTTCCGGCCGCAGAGGGGGTCCCGCTTTATATTCAATCCCGGGCCCAGCACCACGCTCACGTCCTCCCCGGCGGCCTCCTTGCCTATGCACCGGCCCACCTCCTCCAAAAGCTCCGTGTCCCAGCTGCTGGCCAGGGCCGAAGTGGTGGGAAAACAGGTGGCGGGGAGACTGCCGTTTAGCCCTAAGTGGTCGGCTTTGTCCGCCTGTTTCCTCAGACCGTGGGGGCCGTCGGTGAGCATCATCTGGGGGATGCCCAGGCGCTCTATGGCCTTGGTGTGCCAGAAGTCGGCGCCGGAGCAGAGAGAGGCCTTTTCCTCCAGAGTCATTTGGTCTATGAGCTGCTTATATTCCATATCTCAGCCTCCTATCCTCAGAAGATACAGAGCGGCCAGTACCTGCACCGCCGCTATAATGGGAAAGCCGATGACGAATTTCATATGCCTGGTCTTGTGGCGAAAGGCGTACATGCCCAGCCAGCCGCCCACTCCGCCTCCCAGCAGGGCCAGGAGAAACAGCCTGAACTCCGGGATGCGCCGGGCTCCCTGCTTGGCTTTCAGCTTGTCCAGGCCCATGGCCAGCATACATATAAGGCTCATGAAACAGAGCCACATCAGATACAGAGCCGCATATTTCATCTGTGCTTTTTACCTCCCGGTCTGGCGTTCTTTTTTGGCTTGGCCTTGGCCCAGCCCTTTTTGCTCACCGGCTTTTTAGGCTCTGCCGGGGCGGACTTCAGGGCGGGCTTCGCCGCCGACCTGCCGGGAGCTCTGTCCGGCCGCACCAGGCACTCAGGACCGTAGCCGATGAGGTCCTCCCGCCCTGCCTCCTTCAGCGCCTCTATGACAAGCTTGCGCTTGTCCGGCCGCTTCCACTGCAAAAGGGCCCGCTGCATGGCCTTCTCATGGGGCGTCTTTGCCACATAGACCTTTTTCATGGTCATGGGGTCTATGCCGGTATAGTACATGCAGGTGGAGATGGTGCCGGGGGTGGGATAGAAGTCCTGCACCTGCTCCGGCTGGCGGCCCCGACGGTTGAGGTATTCTGCCAGAGCCACTGCATCCTGGAGAGTGCTGCCCGGGTGGGAGCTCATGAGATAGGGCACAACATACTGCTCCTTGCTGTAGCGGTCGTTGAGACGGCGGTACTGCTCCATGAACTTTTCGTAGACCCCGATGTGGGGCTTACCCATGTAGTCCAGCACCGAGTCGATGCAGTGCTCCGGGGCCACCTTCAGCTGGCCGGAGATGTGGTACTTCACCAGCTCGGAAAAGAAGTCCTGGTTCTTGTCCTCCAGCATATAGTCGTAGCGAATGCCGCTGCGGACAAAGACCTTCTTTATCCCCGGGATGGCCCGGAGCTTGCGAAGCAAGGAGAGATAGTCGCTGTGGTCGGCATCCAGGTTCTTGCAGGGGGTGGGGGCCAGGCAGCGCTTGTCCGGGCACATGCCGTATTTAAGCTGTTTTTTGCAGGAGGGATGGCGGAAGTTGGCCGAAGGCCCGCCTACGTCGTTTATATAGCCCTTGAAGTCCGGCAGTTTTGTAAGAGCCGTTACCTCCCGGATGACGCTCTCGTGGCTGCGGGAGGTGACCATGCGGCCCTGATGGAAGGCCAGGGCGCAGAAGTTGCAGCCGCCAAAGCAGCCACGGTTGTGGATGACGGAGAACTTCACTTCCTCTATGGCAGGCACGCCGCCCAGAGCCTCGTACATGGGGTGGTACTGCCGGGTATAGGGCAGCTCAGCCACCCGGTCCAGCTCCTTTGTGGACAGGGGCATGGCCGGGGGATTGACTACAAGATAGCGCCGGTCGTGCTGCTGGATGATGGCCCTGCCCCGCACCGGGTCGTGCTCTTCGTATTCCACCCGGGTGGCATTGGCATAGTCCTCCATGTTGGTGCTAACCGCTTCAAAGGAGGGGACTGTGACGCTGTCAAATTTGCACTCCGAGGGGTCGGAGGCCATGAAGGCGGTACCCCGGATGTCGGTCATGGAGGAGACGGGCTGCTTCTTTTTAAGACGCTTCGCTATCTCTATGCTGGCATATTCACCCATGCCATAGACCAGCAGGTCCGCTCCTGCGTCCACCAAAGCGCTGCGGCGCACCTTGTCCTCCCAGTAGTCGTAGTGGGCAAAGCGGCGGAGGGAGGCCTCCAGGCCGCCGATGATTATGGGCAGGTCGGGGAAGGCCTCTCTTGCCCGGTTGGCATAGACTATCACCGCCCGGTCCGGGCGCAGTCCCGCCTTCTTGCCGGGGGAGTAGAAGTCCTCGCTGCGCCGCTTCTTGGCGGCGGTGTAGTGGGCCACCATGGAGTCCAGATTCCCGGAGCCTATCATCACCCCCAGCCGGGGGCGGCCCATGGCCCTGAAGGCCTCGGCACTGTGCCAGTCAGGCTGGGCCAGTATGGCCACGCGGAAACCCTCCGCCTCCAGCACCCGGGCAATGACTGTGGGGCCGAAGCTGGGGTGGTCCACATAGGCGTCCCCGGTGACTATAAGGAAATCGTACCACCACCAGCCCCTGCTCTCCATGTCCTCCTTGGACACGGGGAGAAAGGCAAGGGTATCAAAATCGTCGTATTCTTTCATTATTCCAATTCTCCGTAATACCAGCCGGAGACGCCCTTGTGCTTTACGAAGTAGCCCCGGGAGGTGGTCTCCACCACACGGACAGTGTCCCCCGCCTTCAGGGGCAGCACATAGTCGGTGCAGTCGTTGCAGCCGGTAATATCTTCCTGGGTAAAAAGGTATTTTGTCAGTATATCCATCTCATAGCCGGTGCGCACATGGCGGCAGCGGGAGAACTCTTCGCCCCGCTGAAGCACCTGCACCTGGCTGTCTCCCCAGCGGATGTAGTAGGAGCGGGAGCTGCCCGCCTGGTCCTTCGGCACCCGTCGCTCCGGGAAGGGGTCGTAGGCGGCAAAGGAGAAGTCATCGCTGTCCTTGTGGGGAATGATAAGGGCGTTGAGCTGCCCGTCGTCCTTCAAAACACAGCCGCCGTCAATGGAGATTATCTTTCGCTTGCGCTCTATGATTGGATTGGCACAGACTATGTTCTCTCCGTAGAGCACCACCGGGTAGTGGCCCACCACCGTCCATTTGTCGAAGCTGTCCCCCCGGTCCATAAAGCGGTCTATGCGGTTGAGCTCCCCGGAGCTGTGCATGTTCAGAGGCTTGTACGGAGACCTGCCGGCGTGGACAAAGGTAAAGTTTTCGCTGTCTATGCCGTCGGGCAGGGAGCGGATGAAATCAAATTCCTTGTCGTAGGCGTGGAGCAGGGGGATATAGGGGCTGAGGCTGGGGACGGACCGGATGTCCACCCCAAGCAGCCGGAACAGTTCACAGAGGAAGCCCTTGTCCCGCCAGCGGAGATAGCGCAGCAGATGCTCATCCCCCTCCCGGCCGTGTTCAAAGACCCTGTGCCAGCCGTCGCAGTTGCCCCTCAGGGCATGGACGTTTCCGGCTTTGGACAGCTCCATGATATATCTGAGAGTTTCCAGGCAGCGGTTCCCCTTTTCCAGAAAGTCCCCGTCGATGATGAGATAGTCCCGGGGGGAAAACTCCGCCAGCTCCAGCACGCCTTTGAAATACTCAAGATTGCCGTGGATATCGGAGATGACCAGTATCCTGCGGCCGGGCTCAAAGTCCAGCCACTGTATACTGGCCGGAGACTCATTCATGGCTATGCCTCCCCAGCTTCTTCTCCATCAGCAGCAGGCAGCCGCTGCTGCCCGGCTCCCGGCCCAGAACTTCAAAGCCCCAGCGCCTGTAGAAATTAATGGCGTCGCCGTTTTCCTCGGCCACATGCAGGCGCAGGGATTTTCTGCCCAGGTGGGAATACTTCAGCATGGCACGGGACAGGAGCTGTATGCCGCAGCCGGTGTGGCGAAACTCCGGCTCCAGGTAAATGAGGCTTATCCAGCCGTAGCCTGCGTGGGCGCCCCGCCGGGTGTCCAGATCCAGAAGGCCGGCGCTGGTATCCTCATAGTAAAGGTGGGACACCGCCTCCGGATCCGCCAGATGGTGCTCCCGGGCACAGCCAAGATAGGTTTCGGCATTGAAGCCCTTCAAATCCCCGTGGGAGGCCAGCCAGGCCTGCTCATAGCAGTGCTTGTAATAGGCGCTCTCCGCTGCCGGGTCTATGTATTCATGGCGCAGGTCCGGGCCCTTCATGCCTTTCTGAAGCTCAGGGGAGAGGTGGCTGTAGTCGTTGAGGTATACTATGGTGAAGTGCCCGTTTTCATACAGGAGCTTTGCCACGCCGGTGTTCATGAACAGAGGCAGGCTCTTGGTATCGGCAATGTCAAAGCCCCCCACACGGCTTAGCATGCAGCGGATGGTGATGCCGTGGGCAGTTATGACCAGGGTCTGGTCCGGGTGCTTCTCTACAACTTCACACAGAGCGGTATAGGCCCTGTCCGCCACCTGGTCATAGGTCTCCGCCCCTGCCAGGTGAAACTTGTGCTGGTCAAAGATGAAGTCGTGAAAATCTTCTTCATCCTCCCGGCGCAGATTGCCGAAGTATTTTGTCTCCCAGGGGCCCAGGTTTATCTCCCGAAAGCGCCGGTCGGGGATGACGGGCAGATTGTGATACTTGGTGATGGCGGAGGCGGTAAAGCGGGCCCGGTACAGGTCGCTGGAATATATTGCGTCCACATGCACATCCCTGAAGCGCTCTGCCAGAGCGTCCCGCTGCTGTATGCCTACGGGGGTCACGTCTCCGTCCCAGTGTCCCTGGCACATGCGGTAGAGGTTGCCCTCGGCCTGGACGTGGCGAATTACATAAATTTCTGTCATAACTATGCCTCCTGCTTCTTGACCATTTGCACCGGATACAGTATAATACACTGGATAATATGTCAACCAGTTGCCGGTCCGGAACTGGGGTAAAGATAATTCACAGGGCTATTATAACTTGATTTTTTCTGTTAGACAAGAGTGGAGAGAGATATGGTCAGAGCGGCTGCGCTGGTGTCCGGGGAGGGAGCTGAGCTCCAGGCTATCCTGGACTCCATGTATTTTCAGGAGATACCGGATTTTGAACTTGTTGCGGTGATATCGTCGCGACGGGATGCCTACGCCATGAAGCGCGCTCTCAGCGCCGGAGTGCCCGCCTATGTGGTGGACCCGGAGCTGTTTCCCAATATCACCAGCCACAGCATGGCCGTGGCCAACAAGCTGAAAGATATGGACATCGAACTGGTGATACTGGCGGGCTATGAGCTGCCTCTGGGGGTCATACCCTACCAGTTCAAAAACCGCATCATCGGCACCTATCCCGCCATGTACCCCGCCTTTGAGGATGTGGAGGGGGATATCCAGCTGGCAGTGCTGGAGCGGGGAGTGAAGATGACCGGCGCCACCGCCTACTTTGCCGACTCCGACGGCCGGGTGGGGGGCGTCATCATGCAGAAGGCCATAGAGGTCAAGCCCAACGACGACCCGGAGACCCTGCGCCGCAGGGTGCTGGAGGAGGGGGAGTGGAAGATACTGCCCCAGTCCGTGGCCCTCTACTGCCAGGGCAAGCTCTCCGTCCGGGGAAAACGTGTGGTCATTGAGGAATAGAGCGCAAACCCGGTAAACAAGGAACATTTTCAAATAATCTTTCGTCAAACAAAACAGATACCATTGGCAGCGAAGCTCCTGAACCCATTGAGGTAAAGGAGGTTTGCTGCATCCGGAGCCGGTAAAGGGCTGATATTTTGGGAAGGAGATTAAATGAAAATGTCCAAGAAAAAAATGACCATGGCCATATTCTGCGCAGTGTTTTTTGCAATTCTTCTTTTCATCGCTTTATATGCGGCAGTGTTTTCCCATGATGAGCAGAAAAACGTAGAAGAGCTTCCCACAGCAGCGGAGTCCCCCGTTGGGACAGAGGGAAACTCAATGAAATACCAGGATCCTAATGCAGTCAAATCTCTGGTGATTGATTGCTATAGTTTGGAGGAGACGCACCCGGAGCCTGAAACCGGGGCCAGACCAATAGCTTTGTCGGTGGTATCACAGACAGAGCGGGAATACACAGGTGTTGATGACTGGTATTACAATAATAAATTGTACCTTCCAATGATAGGCATGGAATGGGATATGTTCTTTGATGACAATTATGTATATCGCTGGATGGAAGAATATGCCCACCCTTCTCTTATCATATGCGACAGGCAGACGGGAATACAGCTGTATGAAGTGGTGATAACTACGCACCTGCTGGCAAACACGGCAAACAACGCATACCTGAAAGACGGTGTCCTATATGCCGGATTCATAGGGAAGGCGGACAGCGGCTCCGATTCCAATTTTATGTTTGCTTATGACCTGGAAAACGACCAGGTCCTCTGGCGCAGCCAGGAGGACACGTACAGCAGCCATAACTTCATTGTAAAAGACGGAGTGATAATCTGTGGTTTTGGCGGTACGGATGAGCCTGATTATATCTATGAAATCGACTTGAATACCGGAGAAATATTATCGGAGACCACGGTATCCTCCGCTCCGTATCTGCTGGTTGAATCCGGTGGACAATTGTATGTGAATACCTATGAGAACGATTATGTTTTTGATATGGGCTGAACTGGTTTATGACATTTTTTATTTTAAAAATAAGGGAATATATATTGAAAAAGGAAAGGCTTCGGCCTTTCCTTTTTTGTTATCACGACTCCGGGCTATATTGGGCCAGGAGTATTTCGTCATGTATCAGGGCCATGGCCTGCTCCAGCTGCGCCGGGGCGACTTTTACTGTGGCGCAGCAATCCGAGAGCCGGCCGCCGGTAACAGGTATCCCGGCCCGGGAAAGCAGGATCACCATGGCCGACAGGGCTGAGGCGTCTGCACCTTTACCGGCCAGACTCACTTCGCCCTCGGCGGCGCTGCGGGTGACCCCGGCATAGACAGGCCGCTCCGAGTCCTTCATGCGGCAGACTCTTGAGCCCTCCCCGTCCTGGAAGGCCGGCAGAAGCTCTATGTCTATGCCGTTGGCCATGGCCAGCTCCACGGACTTGGGGTGGAGCACCTGGGAGCCGTTGCGGGAGAGGGAGAGCATATCCCTGAAGTCTATCCTCTCCAGCTTCACGGCGCTGCCTATTAGCCGGGGGTCGGCAGTGTAGATGCCGTCCACGTCGGTATATATGCGGCAGCTGTCCGCCTCCAGAGCTGCGGCCAGGGCCACGGCGCTGGTGTCCGAGCCGCCCCGGCCCAGGGTGGTTATCTCCCCCTGGGAGCTGAAGCCCTGAAAGCCGGTGACCACAGGAACATAGCCCCGGCTCAGGGCCGCCTGTATTTTTCCGGGAGCAACCAGGCGTATCTCCCCGCCTCCGTGCTTATCCTCGGTAAGTATGCCGGCCTGCCAGCCGGTGAAGGACTGGGCCTTTATCCCCAGACTCTCCAGCATTATGGCCATAAGAGCGGCGGACTGCTGCTCCCCGGTGCTCATCAGAGCGTCCAGCTCCCGCCGGGAGGGCCTGGGACTTATCTTGCGGGCCATATCGTCAAGGCTGTCCGTTGTGTCCCCCATGGCGGAGACAACCACTACAACATCATGCTCCCGGCACCGGGCCTGGCGGCATATCTCTGCCGCCCGGCGCAGCCTTTCTATATCGGCGAGGGAGCTGCCGCCGAATTTTTCCACTATAAGCATGGTAACATTCCTCCAGCGCCGCAATAGCGGCAAGGGACAAAGCCTGAACGCTTTGCCTACACCATTATATACGCCGGGCTTCTCCGGGGTGCGGAGGAATAAATTTCCATGAAAATGGCTAGAACTCTATCTGAAAAGCTTATGGGGCAGGTGGAGAGATGCAGCAAAAACTTATAAAATACATTACGGTTCTGGCCTACACCGCCGGGACCATCGGTGGGATATGGCTGGGAGCCAGATACCTGCTGCCCTGGGCGGCCCCCTTTATCCTGGCCTATGCTGTGGCGGCTCTGCTGGAGATACCTATGAGATTTCTGCTGCGCCACGGCTGGCGGCGCTCCCCGGCGGCGGCCCTGATGACCCTGACGGTGCTGGGGCTGCTCAGCTGGGGCGTGGTAAGGCTGAGTATATGGGCCATCAACGCCGTTACGGATTTCGCCCGCCGCACCCCGGAGCTGATGCTTAAGGTGGGGGACAGCCTGGGGGCCATGCAGGAGAAAATATTCGGCTATGTCCAGGCCGCCCCGGAGGGAGTGGCGGAGTATCTGGAGACCGCCACGGACGCCCTGTGGGAGGGACTGTACGGCCTGCCGGTGCTTTTGTCTCAATGGGCTCTGGACAGCCTGGGGGCTATGGCTCAGGCCAGCCCGGACATACTTTTGTTCATAGTAACCGCCGGAATCGGCACCTACTTCATCTCTGCCACCTATCCCCGCACCACGGCGTTCATCCTGGCCCAGCTGCCGGAGGGCTTCAAAAACCGGCTGGAGGAGCTGAGAGAGGACATGAAGGGCAGTTTCATCGGCTTTCTCAGAGCCCAGCTGCTGCTGATGCTGCTGACCTTCTTCCAACTGCTGCTGGGCTTTCTGCTGCTGGGAGTGAAGAGCCCGGTGGCCCTGGCGGCCATAACCGCCGTCATCGACGCCCTGCCCGTTTTCGGCACGGGGATAGTCCTTGTGCCCTGGGCGGTGTACTCCCTGCTCCTGGGCAGCACCAGACTGGGCATAGGCCTGCTGGTGTGCTGGATGGTAATAAACCTGGTGCGCAGCTGCGTCCAGGCCAAGCTCATGGGGGATCAGATAGGGCTGGATGCTCTGGCCTCCCTCCTGGCGGTATATGTGGGCTGGCGGGTCTGGGGCGTGTGGGGGATGCTCAGTTTCCCCATAATCCTGGTGACTTTGCAGCAGCTCAACGACAGGGGAGTGATACGCCTGTGGAAAAGATTATAGGACGATAAAAAAGCGTATACCGGAGCCGACAGCATCCGGTATACGCTAAAATTTTTGTTTACTTACTTATCACCGCTGTCGGAGCCGTCGCTTTCGGTGGAATCCACCACGCTCTGAAACTCCTGCGCAGCCTCGTTGAACTCCTCTGCCGCCTCGTCCACGGTGTCGGCTACAACCTCAACGACGATATCGCCGTCGCTGTTTTTGACGGTTTCGGCCTTAAGAGCCTCGATCTCATTTTCCATGCTCTCGATGCGCAGGTTGATTGCCTCCACCTGGGAAAACAGAGGTGCGAAGAACTCCTCCGGGGCATCCCTGTGCTGCTCATAGCAGAGCTTGCCTATCTCGGCATAAACCCGGCGCAGCTCCTCATACTCTCCGTTCACCTGAAGGGAGAGCTTTGCAATGCGGCTGTAGGATTTGACTCTGGAGGCGCCCTGCTCATAGACCTCTTTTACGGTGCTGCCCTCGGCAGCCTCCTTCACCTTGTTGACGGTATCTCCGGCGGCCTCTTTCACCTTGCCTACGGCCTGCTGTACGCTGGGGTTCTCTGCCGCTTCTTTCACCTTGCCCACTATGCTTGAAATGGTTCCGGCGATAATGTCTTTGTAATCTGCCATTTTTTAACCTCCGTTTATGCTTGATTTTTTGTTGATTCTTCTTTGGCCGCCTCTGCCGCCTCTCTGGAGCGCACCTGGTTTACAAACAGCTTCTCCGGGGGATGGGGACGGCGGCTCTGGATAATGAGAATGACCAGGGAGACCAGGACCAGAACCAGGGACAGGGCCTGGGAGACCCGTATGCCGGTGCTGCCAATATACAGACTGTCGGTGCGCAGGCCCTCTATCCAGGACCGGCCCAGACCGTAGAGCAGGAAGTACAGCAGCAGACACTGGCCGTCATAGCGGCGCTTGCCTTTCTTGGTAAATATTATGAGGAAAATAAGTACACTCAGGTTCCACAGACTCTCGTACAGGAAAGTGGGGTGGACGTATATGGTGCTGCCGTCCGGGGCGATAAGACCCATGCGGCAGAATATGTCCGTCTCGGCGCCGAAGGCCTCCCGGTTCATGAAGTTGCCCCAACGGCCAACTATCTGGCCTATGAGAAGGCCGAAGACCACAAGGTCCAGAAAGGCAAGTATGGGTATCTTCTTTTTCCGGCACACAAAGTATACCACCAAAGCCCCGGCAATAATGCCGCCGTAGATGGCGAGGCCTCCTTCCCGGGTGGAGAAAATGTGCTCCGGGTGCTGAATGTAATAGTCCAGCTCAAAGATAACGTAGTAGAGCCGGGCGCCGATGATGGAAAAGGGGATGAGGAAGATCATCAGATCGTATACATCATCCGGCTTCAGGCCGAATTCCCGGCTTCTCCTGGCACAGTAGAGCATGCCCAGGATGAAGCCCAGGCCGATGATGACGCCGTAGAAGTAGATGTTCTTCCCGAAAACCGTGAAGTAGGCCGGGGGGTCGATGGTCAGATCCCCCAGCATGGGGAAGGTGATGGCGGAATCGCGCTGTATGGTCTGTATAAGGATAGGAAACATATCACACCGCCTTGGATTCTATTATGGACAGGGCCAGCCGCTCCGAAGCCAGGCTCTCGGCAATGAAGGCCCGGCACTCTTCGGCACTGATGCTCTCCAGCACCGGCATGCTGTCAAAGGCACAGTAGCCGTCGAAAACTCCTGTGGCCAGGGAGACGCAGACATTCTCAAAGTCTTCCATAGCCCGGAGAGTGGAGCCTAAGGTGGCCCGCTTTGCCCGGAGGAAAGCGCCCTCGTCCAGGCCGCTGCGGCTCACTTCCGCCACTTCTTTCTCCAGCTCTTCAAGGACCTGCTCCGGCCGTGGGCTCTCCCCGCCGATAATGACGGTGCCGGTGCCGGCGGAGAAGTCTATATCATAGTCAAAGTTCCGGTTTAGTATGCCCTGGGCATAGAGCCGGGAGTAGAAGGGGGAGGAGGCTCCGCAGAGTATGCGCAGAGCCAGGCGGGACACCAGACGCTGGCGCATGGCTGCCTGCCCCTCCTTTTCCGCCCGGAGCTTGCTGCCTATGAGAAACAGGGGGGCGGAGACCTCCATGGACTCCTTCCTCAGCTTCACGGCCGGGAAGGGAGATTCTTCCGGGCCGAAGTCCGCCCGGGGAACCGGGGCACAGTCCTTGCCCAGAACTTCCAGGGCGATGCCCTCTATGGCCGAGGGATCCACGTCTCCCTCAACGCAAAGGGCCATATTTGAGGGAGCGTAGAAGGCCCGGTGGCAGTTATATAAAGTCTTGTGGGTGATCTGGGCTATGCTCTCCACGGTGCCGGCAACCCGGTCACGGATGGGGTGGTGGCTGTAGAGCTGCTCCATCAGGTTATAGTATACGGCGCTGTCGGGACTGTCCTCCCCCATGCGTATCTCCTGGCCGATGATGCCCTGCTCCTTGCTCACGGTCTCGGCGGTGAAGTAGGGAGTGGAGACAAAGTGGAGCAGCATGCGGAGATTCTCCTCAAAGCCCTCCGTACAGCTGAAATAGTAGCAGGTAACTCCGCTGGAAGTGAAAGCGTTGGGGTCGGCCCCGTTGGCGGAGAGGATGTTCAGGGCATTGTCCCCATTGGGCAGGTCGAACATCTTGTGCTCCAGGAAATGGGCCACGCCCGCAGGGGTGTCTATTGTCTTCCCGTCCAGGGTAAAGCGGCGGTGGGCTCCGCCGTAGTTTGCGGCGAAGACGGCGTAGCGGGTGGAAAAGCCCTTCTTGGGCACCACGTTCAGCCTCAGGCCGTTGGGCAGCACGCTGCTGTACAGCGTCTCGCCTATATTGGGATATTCACGCCTGTCCATCTTCACTCTCCTCCTCAGAAGCTTCCTCTTCATCCAGACCACGGAGGAAGTATATCATGTCGCACTCCACGCTGTTTGCAATGGAGATAATGTCTTCCTTGGTGACCTCCTCCACCAGCTCCGCCAGTTCCATGGGGCCGTAATCCAGCCCGTCCAGAGTCTGGGAGAGGTAGAAGCCCTCCAGCTCGCCCTGACTGTCGGTGAGGGAGCGGAGGTCCGAGGCCACGCAGCGCTTGGCGGAGCCGAGCTCCTCGTCGCTTATCTCGCCCTTTTTCACTGCCTCCAGCTGGGCGAAGATCTCGTCCCGGGCGGCTTCAAATTTGTCAAAGTCTATACCGGAGGCCACCAGCAGCAGGCCCTTATGGATATAGGCGATGGAGCTGGCATAGTAGCAGAGGCTCAGCTTTTCCCGAACGTTCATAAAGAGTTTGGATGTGCTGCCGCTGCCGTAGACGGCGTTGAAGACATGGATGGCGGCGATGTTGGGCTCCTCCATGCACTCGCCCAGGCGGAAGCCTATCACCAGCTTGCCCTGGCCCACGTCCAGTTTTTCCTCAACATAACGGGGCTTGTCCTCTATGGCGTTCATGCGGATATCCGTGCCCAGCTCATAGTTTATCTCACCCCTGGGCATGGCGGCCAGAGCGTCTTTAAAGGCGGCGCAGACTTTCTTGAAGGGAGCCTGGCCGCAGTAGAACAGCTCCACGGGGCAGCTTTGCAGCAGACTGCGGTAGTGGCGGCTGAGCTTTTTGTAGTTGATGTTCTCCGCCTCGTCCTCGCTGCCCAGACGGCTGACGGCAAAATCCTCATAGCAGCACATCTCCTCTATGCAGCGGCTGAGGGAATAGCTGCGCTTATCGTTTATGCGGCTGCGGATGCGCTGGAGCAGCTTCTCCTTCTCGCTGTCCACATAGGCGGGCAGCAGCAGACCGCCCCGGGTATTTGGAGCCAGGAGCATCTCCGCCATGAGGGATATTGCCTGGGGCAGCAGCTTCTCCCCGGAGGGGAGGTAGCCCTCCTCAGGGACGCTGCCGTAAAAGCCGATGCACTGTATTTCACCTATGCGGCGCACCACCGGCTCTATGGCCGTGCCGTAGAGCTCGTCCATGCGGCGGCTGAGAGCCTCCATATCCCCGTAGCGGGTGGTGCCCCGGCGCAGGACGTAGGGGATGAGGGCATTCATGGAGGCGCTCTCCCGGTTCAGCTGGGTGAGCAGATTCAGGCTGATGCAGGCCGTTTTGAATTTATCACTGCGCAGATGGGTGAGGAATATGCCGGGCAGCAGTTCTGTCCTTGAATACTCCATGGGGGCACCTCCTATTTTCGTATGTAGAGAGCGGCTTTGAATTCCCGGCCGGAGCCGGCGAAACCGCTCTTTTTCATTTTTATTGATTATACCACCGGGAGGGACAAAATGGTAGCTTTTTTGTAAACCCCGTCCCCGAAGCTCAGCCTATGCCCCGGCCCAGGTAGGGGTCCCCGTCCACATAGATGTGCCCCCTGTCGCAGTCTATTCGATGCAGCCGGGACTGGGAGTCTATCCAGGTGACGGAATAGGAGGGCAGGGCGGCGGGGAGTTTCGGCTCTATATAGAGCTTGCCCTCCCTCAGCTTCAGACCCAGCAGTTCCTCCGTCACCACTCTGAAATACCAGCCGGCGGAGCCGGTGTACCAGCTCCAGCCTGCCTCCCCCTCATGGCCGGGGGCGGTGTACACGTCGGCGGGGAGTACGAAGGGCTCGGCGCCGTAACGCTTTATATCATGGTTTTCCGGCAGGAGATACTGGAGTATTTCATAGCCCCGGTCGGTGCGGCCCCGGCGCAGGGCTGCCAAGGCCAGCCATATGGCCCCATGGGTGTACTGGCCGCCGTTTTCCCGGAAGCCTTCGCCGTAGCCGGAGATATAGCCTACCCGGCGCTCCCGGCAGGTGTAGGGCGGCTGGAAGAGCTTTACAAGTTTGTTCTGCCTGTCTACCAGCCGTTCCAGGGCGGCATCCAGAGCCGCGTCGGCGTGGAGGGGAGAGGCATAGGGACTGAGGGCCGCCCAGCTCTGGGCCAGGGAGTCTATGCGCTCCTCGCCGCCCAGAGCCTCCCCGTCGGGACAGTAGGCCCGGTCGTACCAGCGGCCGTTCCAGGCTCCCTCGGCGGCGGCGCCTATCTGCCGGGCTCCGGCGCTGTAGCGCTGTGAGCCCTTGACTCCAAGCTTATCCAGCAGAGCGGCAAAGCGGGAGGCACAGTGGGCAAAGAACCAGCCCAGCCACACGCTCTCCCCTTCAACGGCGTTGAGGGCGTCGTTCCAGTCGCCGCCCAGCATGAGGGGCAGACCGTGGGGGCCGAAGCCCCGGCCTATGCAGCACTCCAGGGCGGCCTTTGCGTGGAGCAGCACCGGGGCGGAGGAGGCGCTCTCCGGCGTCTCATACCTGTCCTGCTCGTGGGAGGCCAGGGGCGGGGAGGCCAGGTAGGGCACCTCCACATCACACAGGGCGTAGTCTCCGGTGGCATCGGTATACTCGCAAAGAGCCCACACCAGCCACAGCAGGTCGTCGGAGCAGCGGGTGCGCACACCCTTGTCGCCCAGGGGATGGGGGTGCCACCAGTGCATCACGTCGCCTTCCAGATACTGATGGCGGCAGCAGAGAAGTATCTGCTCCCTGGCGTAGCCCGGGTCTATCAGCATAAGGTTCACACTGTCCTGGAGCTGGTCCCTGAAGCCCAGGGCCCCGCCGCTCTGGTAGAGACTGCTGCGCCCCTCCAGGCGGCAGGCTACGCTCTGGTACACCGCCCAGCGGCTCATATAGTGGTCCAGGGGAGCGGAGGCGGAACGGAGAGAGAAACGGCCCAGCAGGTCCTCCCAGCGAGCGCTGGCGGCCGCCAGGGCTGCTGCGGCAATGTCCGGGGACAGAAGCTTCCTCAGCTCGTCCTCGCCGCAAAATCCGCAGACCAGCAGGCTCCGCCCTTTGCAGCTGCCTCGGAGGCTCAAAGAAGCCGGACAGTGTTCCCCGGAGATCCGGGCCGGCTCAGAGAAGGCGGCCAGAAATTCACGGTCGGGGAAATAGGCCTCGGGATTAGTAAAATGGGCAAGGCCCTCTTTTACATAGCCCCGGACCCCGGAGGAGTCTCCGCCGCCAAGACAGAGCCTGAGGCCCCAATTGAGCTTAAGGCCTTCCGCACCTTCTATCAGCAGGACGCGGGCATTTATGCCCGAGGGGATAAAGACCGTGGTCTTTACCTTCCTGTCCCCCAGCCGCTTTTCCCATGTGGCATAGCCGGGGGTGTAGAACACCCGGCAGGGGAAGGAGTCGTTGGCAGCAAAGAGGCTCACGGGCCTGTCCTTGTATTCCAGGCAGAGATACTCCCAGGCCGCCACGTCAGTCACGTTTCCGGCAGGACGGTCTACCCGCATCTCCCGGGCATTTTCCAGCCACATGTTGCCTATACCGCAGTCGGTGGCTATATAGCCAAAGGAGCCGTTGGTGAGTATATGCTGCCAGACTACTGCAGGCAGATCATTGTCCACCTGAAATTCAAAGCCCTGTTCCGTCCAGCAGTGGGTCGGGACGGAGAAGACTGCTCTGGGGGAACTGAGGGAAGGAAAGGGGAGAGACGGAGGCAGCTCCCGCTTTTCCCCGGCGATGAAAGCCGAACGGCTTTTTACCTGTTCCCGGGCGGAATAGGGGAGGATGTGCACACCGCCGGGAGAACCTATCAGGGCTTCCAGGCCCACAGGGGAGAACACGGAGACTATGCGGCCCATCAGGGGCTGCTGGTACTCCCCGGGCTGGCTGTCAAAGAATATAAGATCGGCATTCAATCCGCAGCTTTTCAAAAGGCAGAAGCGGCGCAGGAGCTTGGCAAGCTCCGGACTGTCCCCGTCACAGCAGATGATGGGCAGGTCCCCGGAAACTCCGTACTGCCACAGCTCTTTCCGGGGAGCGGCCCGGTACAGCCGGTTCTGCCACAGGGGCAGGACCATTTCCATGGCGGCGCCCACTTCCTCCTGGCTCATGCCCAGGTGTATGCCGGCGGCGCCCACCATGGAGGCCTGGAAGGGCTTTTCGGAATACAGGATACGCTGGGCGGCGGCCAGAGCCTCCTGGCTGCTGCTGCCCACACACAGGGCAAAGCGCAGCTGAAAGCTCTTTCCTGCCTCCAGCTCCAGGCGCAGTCCGGCCTTTATCAGGGGCCTGGACAGGGCGCCAAGGCCGCCTCCCGCCTGGGCCTGGTACTCCGCCGCCTCGCTGCACATAAGACACAGCCAGAGGCCCCGGCCGCTGTCCTTGGGCAGCCGGTGCAGCAGCAGAGCCCGGCCCTCCTGCCGGGCGGTAAAGCCCAGACGCCAATAGGCCGGATGGTCCAGCCAGCGGGACAGCTCCGCCATTACAGGCTCGAAGCTCAGCTCCAGCCAGGGCTGACAGCGCCGGGAGCTTTGCAGCTCAAAGCATCTCAGCTCCCCGGTATCTCCCGGGGCTACGGAAATACTCATGACGGCGCTGAGCTCCTCCAGCCGGCAGCTGCAGCGGCACTGCTCCTCGCTCAGCTCCCAGGTCTGGGGAGAAACTGCGGGAAACAGGGGCTTGCCGTCCAGACTGACGGTGACGCCGCCGGTGAGGGAATCGGAGTAATAGATGCACTTGTCCCCCAGAAAAGCGGAGGACTGGCCGCCGCTGCACCACAGCACATTATAGGCGCCGTTGGAAAGCAGACTGGCCCTGGCTTCGCCGTCCTCCGGCCCTCCTCTCAGCTGCCAGCGCTGGCTGATGTTTCGCCGGGGCTTTTCCGGTACCTCCGTCATGGAACGGCGTATCACCACCGCCTCTGCCGGAAGCCGCTCCTGGAGCAGCAGAGCATAGGCGGACATGGAGCTGTTGGACATGAAAAGCTGCTGGGCATAGCCCCGGCATACGGCGTTGGCGGCGGCTATGATGCTCATGCTCACATGGTGGGCCATGTAGCAGCCCACCTTCTCCACCTTACCCCGACAGCGGGAGGGGGTGAAGTCCAGCGCCTCTATGAAGCCGTAGCGGCCCCGGGCGCCCCAGCTCTCCAGACGGCGCAGATTTTTTACCGCCGCCTCCGGCTCTATCGCCAGGGCCAGAAAGCTGCTGTAGGGGGAGATGACCAGGTCCGCCTCCTGGCCCCGCTTCAGGGCCAGAGCCGGACAGCCGTGGGCCTTGTAACGGTAGCTGAGGGAGGCGTCCAGGGAATAGAAGGCGCTCTCGGATATGCCCCAGGGCCTGCCGGGCAGGCAGCGCCGCCGCTGGGCATAGAGGCAGAAACGGCTGCTTTCATAGAGCAGACTGCTGCGGTACACCGGCAAAAACAGCTCCGGCATGAGATATTCGAACATGGTGCCCGTCCAGCTGGCAAGGCCCCGGTAGCCGTCCTTTTGCAGCTGGGCCCGGCTGAGCCGCCGCCAGTGCTTTATGGGCACATCTCCCTTGGCGATAGCCAGGTAGCTGGTGAGCATGGCCTCGCTGGCCATCAGGTCGTACCAGCCTCCGGCGCCCCGGCTTTTTTCCGTGTCGTAGCAGATATAGAACAATCCCCGGCCGCTGTCATAGAGAGGGGAGAAATCCATGGGGGCCATGAGAGCGTCGATGCGCTCCTTCAGCTCCCAGCGCCCCTGGCTCTCCAGCGCCTGGGAGACGCAGAGAAGTCCGGCATAGAGGTTGCCGGAGTCCACGGTGGATATATAGGCAGGGCGGAGAGGCCGGAGACTGCGGGTGTCGTACCAGTTATAGAAGTGGCCCATGCACCGGGGCATCCGCTCCAGAGTATCCGCCACACGGGAGACATACACTGCCGCCTGCTCCGTATCCATAAGGCCCATGCGCGCCGCACATTCCACCGCCGCCATGGCCAGACCTATATTGGTGGGAGAACTGCGGTGAGCAGTGCCCACCGGGGGCTGCTCCTGGAAATTGTCCGGGGGCAGGAAATTGTCCTCCTCCCGGGAGAAGTCCAGCAGATACCGGAGATTTTCACCGGCGGCCTTGGTGAGATAGTCCCTGTCCCAGCTACGGAGACTCTGCTCCTTATAGGCGGGCAGGGCCAGAGCCGCAGCCGCCGCAGGGCTCAAAAGCCACATGAAGCCGGAGGCCTTGCCGATAATAGCCGGGGAAAAGGCCATGAGCAGCACACCCAGAACTATGGGGAACCACATCTTACGGATATGCAGGGCAAAGTCCTGGCTGCTCTTTTCCGCCTGGGCCGCCGTCTGCCACTGCAAAAGCCTTTTCCGGCTTATGAGCATGCGCCACAGAGCCGTGGCTATGGCGGTAAAGAAGACCCAGGCCTCATAGGGCAAAAGCCAGAGCCTTATAAAGGTCTGGACTATAGAGCCGCCTATGCCGGTGAGCAGCCGGGTGTGACGTCTGAGCCGCACTCTCTCCCGCCGGGCAAGGCCGCCCTGGGCAAAGGAGAGAAGGAGACCACTCAAAAGCGCCAGCAGCGCCGCCCCGGCGGACAGGGCCAGCCAGCTGCCAGGCAGCATGAAGCCGGAGAGTATGGCCAGGAAGGTCATGGGGGCAAAGAGACTGCGGCGCAGGGAGTCGAAGAGCCGGAAGCGGTCCATGGCTCTCAGCTCTTTTTTGAATATCCAGGGGGCGTTCTGCCAGTCTCCTCTTATCCAACGGTGCAGACGCTTGTAATAGGACAGGGGCTTGGTGGGAAAGTTGTCGGAAAACTCCACATCCCCCATATAGGCCCCGTGTAGATAGGCCCCCTCCAAGGCGTCGTGGGAGAGGATGCGCCCGGAGGGGAAGCGGCTGCCGGCACACTCCAGCAGGGCAGCGGCGTCAATTATGCCCTTGCCGGCAAAGCCGCCGTTGTCAAAGGCATCCATATACAGCTCGCCGCACAGAGCGCCGTAGGGGTCGCTGCCCCCGGACCCGGCAAAAATCAGGGCAAAGTCCGTGGCATTTGCGCTCTCAAGGCCGGTGCTCATCCGGGGATGGATGAGGCCGTAGCCCGACTTTACCACATGGTTTTTAGGGTCGATGACCGCCCGGTTAAGGGGGTGGATGGCCGCTCCTACCAGCTCTCCCACGGAGCCGGGGTACACCTGGGTGTCGCTGTCCAGGGTCACAATGTATCTTGTGCCGGAAAGAGCTCCCATGTCCCCCGTAACCTCCAGGGCCGAGGCCTGACCGTTCAGAAGCTTTGCCAGTTCCAGCAGAGCTCCCCGCTTTCGCTCCCGGCCGCTGTACTGCTCTCCGTCAAAGCTGCGTTGACGGGTGAAGAGGTAGAAGCCGCCGCCGTACTTCCGGTTCAGCTGACGCACCGCCCGCCGGGTCTGGCGCAGCAGCTGCTCATCCTCCGCCGTGCTCTGGCTTTTGGAGGCGGGAAGGTCTGCCAGCAGACCGAACAGCAGGTTCTCTCCTTCGCTGCGGCAGGCCAGACGCAGCTGCTCCAGCCGCTCCGCCTGGCCGGGGGAGAGAATGGTGGAGACTACGCAGAGGCTCTTCCCCTCCGGGGGAATGCCCCGGCTGGTGTCTATCCTGGGCAGGGGCCGGGGCGACACCAGATGCAGCAAGAGAAAGTCAAGAAAGCTCTTTACAAGCTCCCACATGGGTATCAGCAGAAGCAGGGCGGCAGTTGTGCTGTCCAGATAAAAGCCGATGAGCAGACTCAGCAGCAAAGGCAGCAGAAGGGTAAAGCCTATATAGAGCCCGGACCACAGAGGGCAGGGCTTCTTATACAAATAGAAGCCTATGTGCTGCCCGTCCTGCCGGGCCCGGGTGATTAGTTTTTGGGCCAGAATGTGCTCCTCCATACCCAGGCGTCTGGCCATACGCTCAAGACGAAGCAGATACTGGCGCCGGGTGAGGCTGTCCATGCGCCCGTAGTCCCCGCTGGGGTCGCCGGAGAGTATCCTGCCGCTCACGTCCGCACTGTTCAGCAGCTTTTCCAGGTCCAGCACCGAGAACAGGCGCAGGGAGCCGAAAAGAGCGGAGAGAGCCTGGGCATGGGAGGCGGTGTCCGCGGCGTACAGCATTTTGCCGCACACCTGGGCTATGGCATGGATAAGGGCGCAGCGCAGCGCCGCAGGGAAAAGATCCAGCTCCCGGCGCTGCAGCACCGTCACCGACTGGAAGCCGGAGAGAAAAATGCCGCAGCGCTCCTCAGTCACCTTGCCCAGGCCTGAGCGCACCAGCTCCCGGCACAGCTCCGTTATAACTATGCCCTGGGAGCAGCAGCGCAGACGCCGGGCCTTCTTCAGCTCCTGAACGGCGCTGAGATACTCCCGCTGCACCATATACCAGTTGTCCAGCAGCCACTCGCAGGCAGAGGGCGGCGCTGCCATGCTGCCGTAACGCCGCTCCACCGCCTGGTGACAGCGGCGTATCTCCCCAAAGCTGCGGCGCAGCAGGGCGGCGGCCTCCGTTCCGGGACAGTTGTCCTGGGGACGCAGGAGCCTGGCGCAGGAGGCGGCGTAATCGTGAAGCCGCCCGTCCTCAATATAAAGACATGAATCTATGTTATCCATGGCTGTCTCCTATCCGGGAAATTTTTCTTGTTCCTCACCTTGGCAGTTTCCCCAGAAAATGCCTGATTATTCTTTTTGAAAGCCTGAGGCAGCCGCAGCGGAGAGATATAGGAGGCGGGGATGGATATTTTATAAGCTGTAAAGAAAAAAGCCTTGACAGAGAGGAAAAGGCGTAGTATACTCTGTCAACGGTAAATACTTGACAGGAGGCTTGACCGTGAGCGACGGCAGACTTAGGCAGACCATGCTGCTGGATTTTTACGGCGAGCTTTTAACGGAAAAGCAGCGACTGTGTCTGGACCTCCATTATAATGAAGACCTGTCTCTGGCCGAGATAGCCGAACAGTGCGGCATCTCCCGCCAGGGAGTATGGGATAACATCCGCCGGGGCGAAAGCGCTTTGGAGAATATCGAGGAAAAGACCGGCCTGCTCCGCCGCTTTGAGGAAAACCGCAGTGCTCTGGAGCATATCCAGATGCAGATAAAGGAACTGGCCGCCCTCACTCAGGGGGAGCTCAGGGAAAAAGCCGCAAAGGCGGCGGAGAATATCGCCGCCGTCATCGCCAGAGGTTAAAATATGGCATTTGAGAGCTTATCGGAAAAACTGAATGCCGCCTTTAAGAAGCTCAGAGGCAAGGGCCGCCTCTCCGCCGCCGACGTGAAGGAGACTATGCGGGAAGTGCGCATGGCTCTGCTGGAGGCGGACGTGAGCTACAAGGTGGTAAAGAGCTTTACCAAGACCGTCACCGAGAGAGCCTGCGGGGCCGACGTGCTGGAGGCCCTGTCTCCCGCCCAGATGGTCATCAAGATAGTCAACGAGGAGCTCTGCGCCCTTATGGGCGGAGAGAACCAGAAGCTTATTATAGGCTCCAAGTCCCCCAGCGTGGTGATGCTGGTGGGCCTTCAGGGCGCCGGCAAGACCACCAACGGGGCAAAGCTGGCAGGCTATATGCGCCGGCAGGGCAAGCGCCCGCTGCTGGCCGCCTGTGATATCTACCGTCCCGCCGCCATAAAGCAGCTGGAGACCGTGGGCGCTCAGCTGGGCATCCCCGTTTTCCAGATGGGCCAGACCGACCCGGTGGATATTGCCAAGGCCGCCGTTGAACATGCCAGAAAGCACGGCAACGACCTGGTCTTTCTGGACACTGCCGGACGGCTCCATATAGACGAGCAGCTCATGGACGAGCTCAAGAACATCAAGGCCGCCGTGGAACCGTCGGAGATAATGCTGGTGGTGGACGCCATGACCGGCCAGGATGCGGTGAACGCCGCCACAGCCTTTGACGAGGCCCTGGGCATCACCGGTGTGCTGCTGTCCAAGCTGGACGGCGACGCAAGAGGCGGAGCCGCCCTCTCCATACGCCAGGCCACCGGCAAGCCTATAAAGTTCATAGGCACCGGGGAAAAGCTGGATATGATAGAGCCCTTCCACCCCGACCGCATGGCCTCCCGTATCCTGGGGATGGGGGATGTGCTCACCCTCATTGAAAAGGCCGAAAAGAGCTTCGATGAGAAGAAGGCTCTGGAGGCGGCGGAGAAGCTGCGCAGCAACCGCTTCAGTCTGGCGGATTACCTTGACCAGATGGCCCAGCTGAGAAACATGGGCGATCTGAAGGACGTGCTGGGCATGCTCCCCGGCGTGGACGCCAAGGCCCTTCAGGGAGCCAAGCTGGATGAGAAGCTCCTGAGCCGTCAGGAGGCCATCATCCTGTCCATGACCAAAGCGGAGAGAGACAACCCCTCCCTCCTCAACAGCAGCCGTAAAAAACGTATTGCCGCCGGCAGCGGCACCTCCGTCGTGGATGTGAACCGCCTCCTCAAGCAATACGAGGCCATGAAGCAAATGACCAAGCAGCTTACCGGCAAAAACGCCAGAAAGCTGCAAAAGAAAATGGGCCGCATGGGCGGCGGCTTCCCCGGCATGGGGGGCGGCTTCCCCTTTTAATCCGCTTACAGACACGAGAGTGTTTGTAAATATATGAGAGAATTTTACATGGAGGTGAATATAAAATGGTCAAAATCAGACTTCGCAGAATGGGCGCCAAGAAGGCACCTTACTACCGTATCGTGGTTGCTGATTCCCGCAGTCCCCGTGACGGTCGCTTTATCGAGGAGCTGGGCGTTTACGATCCCATGGCCGAGGGCGACAAGATCAAGGTGAATATGGAGCGCGCCAAGTACTGGATTGCCAACGGCGCTCAGCCTACCGATACAGTCCGCGGCCTGCTGAAAAAGGTCGAGGCTTAATAAGGAGTTTCTACCGGCATGAAAGAACTTTTGACCTATATTGTGCAGAGCCTTGTGGATAATCCCGCAGAGGTCTCTGTGACCGAGCGCAAAGCCGACGGTGAGACCGTATTCGAAGTGCGGGTGGCCGACGGCGACATGGGCAAGGTCATTGGCCGGCAGGGCAGGATCGTAAAGCAGATCCGTATACTTATGCGGGCCGTCGCCCAGAGAAAGGGCAAAAAGGTATCAGTGGAGATAATGGACTGATGCTGTAAAAATCCGGAGCTTGCGCTCCGGATTTTTTGTTTTATCTTGGCAAATTGTTGTTATCATGTTAAAATAAACTGTTTTGAAAATCAGGGCGGAGGTAGCTATGGAGAAGCAGGAATATATCGAGGCCGGGCGTATAAACAACACTCACGGCGTGGCCGGGGAAGTGAAGATTGAGGTCTGGCTGGATTCCCCCCAATTCCTGAAAAAATGCGGCAGGATATTTGTGGAGGGCAGGGAGCTTAAAATCAGCTCTGCAAAAACCCACAAGGGCTTTCTTATTGCAAAGCTGGAAGGGATAGATGATGTGAACGCAGCCATGAGCCTTAAAGGCAAAACCGCCTGCATCCTCCGCTCCGACGCAAAGCTGCCCAAGGGCAGCTACTTTATCCAGGATATTATCGGGGCAAAAGTCCTGGATCAGCAGGGCCGGGAGATTGGCCGGCTCACCGAAGTCCTGGAGCGCCCCGCCTCCAATATTTATGTGGTGCAGGGGGAGGAAGAACATCTCATTCCCGCTGTACCGGAATTTATTATGTCAACCGATCCGGAGGCGGGGATAATCACCGTCCGGCTAATTGAGGGAATGTGAAATGAGAATAGATATAATGACCCTTTTTCCCGACACCGTGGGGGCCGTGCTCCATGAGAGCATTATCGGCAGAGCCGTGAAAAAAGGCATACTTGAGATAAACTGCCATCAGATCCGGGACTATACTCTGAACAAGCAGAAGCAGGTGGACGACTACCCCTACGGCGGAGGCTACGGCTGCGTGATGATGGCCCAGCCTCTCAAGTCCTGTCTTGAACACATTATGTCAACTGCACAAGAGCTGCGGAGCCGGGTCATATACATGTCCCCCCAGGGGCAGCCCTACACCCAGGAGACGGCGAAGAGACTGAAGCGGGACTATGACCATCTGGTGCTGGTCTGCGGCCACTATGAGGGAGTGGACGAGCGCTTCATAGAACAGTGCGTGGATGAAGAGATTTCCCTGGGGGATTTTGTACTTACCGGAGGAGAGATAGCCGCCATGGCAGTGGCGGATTCGGTGTGCCGTCTTATCCCCGGGGTGCTGGCAGACGAGGAGTGCTACACCGGGGAGAGCCACTGGGACGGGCTCCTGGAATATCCCCAGTATACCCGGCCGGAGGTCTGGGAAGGCCGACGGGTGCCGGAGGTGCTGATAAACGGCGACCACAGCAAGGTGGCGCGCTGGCGGAGAAAGATGCAGCTCAAGCGCACCAGGGAAAAGAGGCCGGACATGTTTGAGAGGCTGGAACTTACAGGAAAAGAGGACAGAGAACTGATGGAGGAGATAGAGAAAGAGGCCTCGAGGCGGCAGCTGACCCAGCCATTGAGCTATGGCAAGGCCGGGATGGGGGACATACCCAGGATAATGGAAATTGTGGACTACGCCAGGGAGACCCTGAAAAGGCACGGCGTGGACCAGTGGCAGGGGGACTACCCCAGCGAGAAGCAGCTGCGTCAGGACGTGGAAGACGGAGAGCTGTATACCGTACGGCACGGTGAGGAGATAGCCGCATTCTTTTTCCTCACCGATAAGCCGGAAGCCTCTTACGACGAGATAACCGACGGCAAGTGGACGCCGGACCTCCCTTACTGCGTGCTCCACCGCTGCGCCGTGGCCAAGGAATACCGTGGCAGCACCGTGGCCGAGTACATGCTCCGCTGCGCAGAGGACCTGACCAGACAGCTTGGGGGCAGGGCTCTGAGGGTAGACACCCACAAAAAGAACAAGTCTATGCAGAACCTCCTGAGAAGCAACGGCTTTCGTTACCGGGGCAATGTGCTGGCCAATGAGTACGGCCATGACCCGGCACGCCAGGCCTTTGAGAAAATACTGAAAAAGTGAGGGCGTCAAAAATGGGCAACAACAAATATCTTATCTCTGCCATCATATGGACGGTAATAGCCCTGGCAGTATTATATGTGCTGCTGTTCATGACCAGCGGAGGCACGGCTTTCGGCAGACTCTGCGGCATAGCGCTTATCTTCATGTGCCTTGCAGGCCAGTGGCTGCGTTGGTGGAAGTTCAGATGAGCATGAAACTGACTGACAGCGAATATATCCGGGAGCTGCTGGGCCGCCACGGATTTCGATTTTCCAAGTCACTGGGCCAGAATTTCCTCACCGCCGCCTGGGTGCCGGAGGACATTGCCGCCGCCGGAGTGCCGGAGGAGGGAATGGGAGTGCTGGAGGTGGGGCCCGGTATAGGCTGCCTCACCAGGGAGCTTTCAAAGCGGGCGGAAAGGGTAGTGAGCATCGAGCTGGACAAGGCCCTCAAGCCTATCCTGGCGGAAACTCTGGCGGACTGCAAAAATGTTGAGGTGCTTTTCGGAGACGCCCTGAAGCTGGACCTGGCCGCACTGGCGGAGGAAAAGCTGGGGGGGCTCAAAAAGGCGGTGTGCGCCAATCTCCCCTACAATGTCACCAGCCCCCTGCTAACCGCATTTATCCAGGCCGGTTGTTTTGACAGCATAACGGTTATGATACAAAGAGAGGTGGCAAGACGCATCTGCGCCGCTCCCGGCTGCCCGGACTACGGGGCCTTCGGAATATTTGTGCAGTGGCATATGGAGACGGAGCTGCTGTTCGATGTGCCACCCTCCTGCTTCATGCCCCAGCCAAAGGTCACCTCCAGCGTGATAAGGCTGAAGAAACGCCGGGAGCATCCGGCCCAGGTGGAGGACGAGAAGCTGATGTTCCGCATCATCCGTGCCGCTTTCAATCAGCGCAGGAAAACTTTGGTAAACGCTCTCAGCTCCCAGTTGGGCGGAATCACCAAAGAACAGGCGGAAGAAGCCATCGCAAACTGCGGTTTTGATACCAGAATCCGGGGAGAAGCTTTGGATATTGGTGGATTTGCAAAAATAAGCGACAAAATTGTCAATTCAATACATGCTGATTTGTGAGGAAAGTGCATTGATAATTTTGGCAGTTTTGTGGTAATCTAACAAATGGCTAAATGTCAATTCTTTTTTTACTATAGAAAGGACGAAAACAATGAGCAAAAAGTACGTTTACATGTTTTCCGAAGGCAACGCCAATATGCGTGAGCTGCTGGGCGGCAAGGGTGCCAACCTGGCAGAGATGACCGCTATCGGCCTGCCCGTTCCTCAGGGCTTTACCATTACCACTGAGGCCTGCACTCAGTACTATGAGGATGGCCGTCAGATCAACGATGAGATCATGGCTGAGATCATGAAGAACGTTGAGACCATGGAGAAGATCAACGGCAAGAAGTTCGGCGATCTCAACAACCCCATGCTGGTCTCCGTCCGTTCCGGTGCCCGTGCCTCCATGCCCGGCATGATGGACACCATCCTGAACCTGGGCCTCAATGACGACGTTGTGGCCGCCATGATCAAGGGCAACCCCGACCCCAAGTTCGAGCGCTTCGTTTACGACTCTTACCGCCGCTTCATCCAGATGTTCTCCGACGTGGTCATGGAAGTGGGCAAGAAGTACTTTGAGCAGCTTATCGACGAGATGAAAGAGGCCAAGGGCGCCAAGTCCGACCTGGACCTCACCGCCGCCGACCTGAAGGAGCTGGCCAACCAGTTCAAGGCCGAGTACAAGAAGCAGATCGGCCAGGACTTCCCCTCCGACCCCAAGGTCCAGCTCTACGAAGCTATCCGTGCCGTGTTCCGCTCCTGGGATAACCCCAGAGCCAATGTATACCGTCGTGACAACGACATCCCCTACTCCTGGGGCACTGCCGTCAACGTCATGCCCATGGTGTTCGGCAACCTGAACGACAACTCCGGTACCGGCGTTGCCTTTACCCGTAACCCCGCCACCGGTGAGAAGAAGCTCTTCGGTGAGTTCCTGGTCAATGCCCAGGGCGAAGACGTTGTTGCCGGTATCCGTACCCCCATGCAGATCAGCCAGATGGCCGAGCAGTTCCCCGAGGCCTTTGCTCAGTTCCAGCAGGTCTGCGACATCCTGGAGAAGCACTACCGGGATATGCAGGACATGGAGTTCACCGTTGAGAACGGCAAGCTCTACATGCTCCAGACCCGTAACGGCAAGCGCACCGCTCAGGCCGCTCTGAAGATCGCCTGCGACCTGGTGGACGAGGGCATGATCGACGAGAAGCAGGCTGTTGCCATGATCGAGCCCCGTACTCTGGACACTCTGCTCCATCCCCAGTTCGATGCCGACAAGCTGAAGGCCGCCACTCCCATCGGCAAGGGCCTGGGCGCTTCCCCCGGCGCTGCCTGCGGCAAGATCGTCTTCAGCGCTGAGGACGCCAAGACCTGGGCCCAGCGCAAGGAGAAGGTGGTTCTGGTCCGTCTGGAGACCAGCCCCGAGGATATCGAGGGCATGAAGGCCGCTCAGGGCATACTCACCGTTCGCGGCGGTATGACCAGCCACGCCGCCGTTGTTGCCAGAGGCATGGGCAAGTGCTGCGTCTCCGGCTGCGGCGCCATCAAGATGGACGAGGAGAACAAGAAGTTCGAGCTGGCAGGCAAGACCTACCACGAGGGCGACTACATCTCCATCGACGGTTCCACCGGCAACATCTATGACGGTATCATCCCCACTGTGGACGCCACCATCGCCGGCGAATTCGGCCGCATCATGGCTTGGGCCGACAAGTACCGCCGCCTCCGCGTCCGCACCAATGCCGATACTCCCCACGATGCCGCCAAGGCCCGTGAGCTGGGCGCCGAGGGCATCGGCCTGACCCGTACCGAGCACATGTTCTTTAACAGCGACCGTATCGGGCCCTTCCGTGAGATGATCTGCGCCGACACCCTGGAGCAGCGTGTCGCCGCTCTGGCAAAGCTGGAGCCCATGCAGCAGAGCGACTTCGAGGGTATCTACGAGGCCATGGAAGGCTGCCCCGTAACTATCCGTCTGCTGGATCCCCCTCTCCATGAGTTCGTTCCCACTGAGGAGGCCGACATCAAGGCTCTGGCCGAAACTCAGGGCAAGACCGTTGAGCAGATCAAGGCTCTTATCGCTTCCCTCCACGAGTTCAACCCCATGATGGGTCACCGCGGCTGCCGTCTGGCCGTCACCTATCCCGAGATCGCCGAGATGCAGACCCGCGCCATCATCAAGGCCGCTCTGGCCGTTCAGGCCCGTCACCCCGAGTGGAACATGGTCCCCGAAATCATGGTCCCCCTGGTGGGCGAAGTCAAGGAGCTCAAGTATGTCAAGGACGTTATCGTCAAGGCTGCCGATGAGCTTATCAAGGCTGCAGGCTCCAATATGAAGTACCTGGTGGGCACCATGATCGAGATACCCAGAGCCGCCCTCACTGCCGACGAAATCGCCAAGGAGGCTGAGTTCTTCTCCTTTGGTACCAACGACCTGACCCAGATGACCTTCGGCTTCAGTCGTGACGACGCCGGCAAGTTCCTGGGCGCCTACTACGACAAGAAGATCTACGAGAGCGATCCCTTTGCCCGTCTGGACCAGGTGGGCGTGGGCAAGCTGGTGGCCATGGCTGCAAAGCTGGGCCGTCAAACCCGTCCCGACCTGCACCTGGGCATCTGCGGCGAGCACGGCGGCGACCCCAGCTCCGTGGAGTTCTGCCACAGAGTGGGCCTGGACTACGTGTCCTGCTCTCCCTTCCGTGTTCCCATCGCCCGCCTCTCCGCCGCTCAGGCTGCCATCAAGAACCCCCGCAAGTAAGAGTTCTGTCATTCACCATTGGATTTGATGAAGCGCAAACCTTCTATAAATCCCATGGATACGGCATAAAACCGTCAAAATGGCATGATTTGACCGTGGAGGTTTATATCTAATCGCCAAAACCCCCGTACATTCCCAATTGGGCAATGTGCGGGGGTTTTTTATTGTTATTTTGGGCTGTTTGTACAAATCTAAACGGGAACGCAAAAATGTATTCTGATTTCAAAAATACATTTTGTCCATGCTCGCTGCTATTTTCACAGCAGCCAGTTCCGTAATTTTGGACGAATTCAGCTTTCAGTAAAGGGGGCCATTATGGGACGAGACGATCAAAGGCAAGCAGTAAAAAACATTCCCTTGGAACAACTGAAGCCATTTAAGAATCATCCCTTTCAGGTACGAGACGATGAGGAATTTCGGCGTCTTGTTGAGAGCATTGAAATTCACGGTGTAATTCATCCAGCGGTGGCTCGCCAGATTGGTGAGGATTGTTATGAACTAATTTCTGGTCATCGACGCAAAGCGGCTTGTGAAGTATTGGGTTACTCTGAGATGCCTGTTTTAGTCCGGTCCATGACGGATGATGAGGCAGTTGTAAACATGGTAGATGCAAACCTTCAGCGTGAGACGATTCTCCCAAGTGAAAGAGCCTTTGCATACAAAATGAAGTTGGTAGCTATGAGCCATCAGGGGCGTAAAGGATTTACTTCCGCCCAACTTGGGCGGAAGTGTGTCGGAAAAGAATCCAGAGAGTTAATTGCTGAACAAGTCGGTCAAAGTCGCAACCAAATTTCTCGCTATATCCGTCTTACTGAATTGATACCAGAAATTCTTGAAATGGTTGATAATCGAAAAATGGCATTGAATCCAGCAGTATCTATTTCCTACTTGGACAAGAAGCAACAGAAGCTACTATATAAGGTAATGGTAGCACTAAAAGCAACCCCATCTATTTCTCAGGCAAAAGCCATCCGAGAAAAGGCCAGTGAATCAGACTTTACAGAAGATTACTTGGTTTGTATCTTATCGGAAAAGAAACCAAACCAGAGAGAGCCGATGATTGTTGAAGAAGAAGAAATCAAGCAGTATTTCCCCTCGCATTACAATAGTGAACAGATGCACAACACGATTTTACTGTTGATTAGAAATTGGAGTAAAAAGCGTGGCTACACACAATAGAAGGTCATTATACCTTGTCACAACAGGGAGCAGAAAAATTTTCTGCTCCTTTTTTTGTTTTTTGCGCAACAAACTGCCTCTGCCGTGGCCTACAAGTGAGAGTTACATCTCATGGACCTTGAAAATTCAGAAGAACATCAGGTACAACCGTCCCTCGGAGAGCCACTCCGGTGATACGCCATGACGCCTACGGGTCGAGCGACTTCCCTATCGCCGGTAAAGAGCTTGATAACTTGAGGCCACGATCCAGGGACAGGGGGAAAACTTACACTCAGCCACAGTCCGAGCGTTAAAAGCGTCGCAGGCAATGGGAGTGTCCGGTACAGAACCGTGATAAATGAATCCTAAATCAAAAGGATGCCGAAATGTTCTTGATTTTAAGAAAATCCAAGGGGGGGAGTTTACCCTCTTTACATTCCATCTTCTGTTCAAGACACAGGAGGAAACTGAAATGAACACACAAATTATCGCCATCGCCAATCAGAAAGGCGGCGTTGGCAAGACAACCACCTGCGCGAACCTGGGGATCGGGCTGGCGCAGGCCGGAAAGAAAGTGCT
>CALWYF010000002.1 GCA_944385705.1 uncultured Oscillospiraceae bacterium
CGCCTTGAGGCGCGGCCAATACTATGCCCTTATAGGGCTTGTGCAGGCCACCCGTTTTACGGGTGGTCCTGACTTTTTAAGGCAAGCTCTACGCCCTCCAGCTCCAGCAGGCGGCGCTTTGTCTCCAAGCCTCCGGCGTAGCCGGTGAGCTGTCCCTTGGTCCCCAGCACCCGGTGGCAGGGGATGATTATGCTGATGGGGTTATGGCCCACGGCGCCACCCACTGCCTGGGCGGACATGCGCTCCAGACCCCGGCGCTTTGCCAGCTCCCTTGCCAGCTGTCCGTAGGTCGCCGTTTGCCCGTAGGGTATCTCCAGCAGCAGCTTCCAGACCTCCCGGGCAAAGCCGCTGCCTTTGGGTCGGAGCTCCAGCTCCCCCGGCTCCGGCCTCTCCCCGGCAAAGTAGGCGTCCAGCCAGCGGCGGGTCTGAAAAAACATCTCCCCCTCACCGCCGCCCAGGGGCGGCAGCTCTTTGGGGAAATACTTTTGACCCATGAGCCACAGGCCCACAAGGGCCCCGCCCTCCTCTGCCATCACATAGGTCCCCAGGGGGGATTCATAGAGGGCGGCCTTCACTTCTCGTCACCCTTGCCGTCCAGCTCCTGCCGCCGCTTTTTGTAGGCGGACAGGGAGAGAGACAGGGCCAGCAGGCACAGGACGAAGGTTGTTAAACCGGCAATTGCCACGGTTATCAATGCGGTGAACACATCGCCGTAGCTGAGGTAGTTGTACACCGCCACGAAAATTCCTGTGGCAAGCCCGGCCAACAGGCTGATAAGCAGGATGCTCTTGAAGCTGGGGATGCCCCGGCGGCTCCAGATGCCCAGGCGTACGCAGCCAATCACCATGTAAAGATTGGAGGCCATAAAGACTATCCACTCCCCCTTGAGATACTTCCCCGCGTCCTCTTTGTATACCAGCATTTGTACCATTATGCTCAGCAGCAGGGCGCCCCAGGTGAGCCAGAAGCCCCAGCTCTCCAGCTTCCTCAGGTTTTGCTCCTGCATCTCGTCCAGCTTGCTCCTGCAATTTTTAAAGACTTTCATTTTCTTCATCCTCCCAGAATAATTCGTCCAAAGTCTTGCCCAGCACCCGGCATATGGTCAGGCACAGCTTTATGGTGGGGTTATATTCCCCCTGCTCAATGGCGTTTATGGTCTGCCGGGAGACCCCGGCGGCATCGGCCAGAGCTTTTTGGGTCATGTCCCGCTCCGCCCTTGCCGCTTTCAGCTTAAGGTTTTTTGACATCTCATCACCTCTGGGGATAATGTAGCACATAGCAGATATAATGTCAAGTATATATTACATCATGTCAAATAAAAATGTCCCGAGCTTCCCACGCCCGGGACATTTAAAGGGGGGTATGAACTCGATTTAAAGGGAGGGGAGCCTCACAGCAGGGCGATGAGTGCGTCCACGTCCTCCTCCTTTGTGGCCCAGCTGGTGGCCAGGCGGATGGCAACCCGCCCGTCCTCCATCCACTGCCACAGGTTGAACTGGACATTTTCCCGGAGCTTTTCCATCTGCTCTTTAGTGAGGATGGGGAACTGCTGGTTGGTGGGGGAATCCATCAGCAGCTCATAGCCCTTGTCCAGGCAGGCGTGTTTTATCTTCATGGCCAGGTCCAGAGCGTGGCGGCTTATATGGAAATAGAGCTCGTCGGTGAAGAGGGCGTCGAACTGCTGGCTGACAACGCGCATCTTAGCCAGGAGAGCGCCGTGCTGCTTGACGCTGGTGAGAAAGTGCTTTGGCATGTTGTGTTTGGTGAAGACCAGGGCCTCGCCGCAGAGGGCCCCCACCTTGGTGCCGCCGATGTAGAACAGGTCGGTAAGCTCCACCACGTCGGCCAGGGTCACGTCGGTCTCCGGGCTCATGAGGCCGTAGCCCAGCCGGGCGCCGTCCATGTACAGGCTCAGGCCGTATTTGTGGCAGCAGCGGGACAGGGCGGTGAGCTCCTCCTTGGTGTAGAGGGTGCCGAACTCCGTGGGATGGGAAATGTACACCAGGCCCGGCTGCACCAGGTGCTCCCGCACCTCGTCGTTGACAAAGGCCTCCATATACTTCTCCAGGTCCGAGGCCATTATCTTGCCCTGAACGTGGGGGATGGGCAGCACCCGGTGCCCGGAATATTCTATGGCCCCGGCCTCGTGGACATTGATATGGCCGGTGTCGGCGGAGATGACCCCCTCGTAGCTTTGGAGCATGGAGTCTATGGCCACCTGGTTGGTCTGGGTGCCGCCGGTGAGAAACTGTATCTCCAGGTCGTCCCGGCCGCAGGCGGCGCAGATCTTGGCCCTGGCTGCCTGGGTGTACTCATCATCGCCGTAGCCGGGGAGGGAGACCATGTTCAGCTCCGCCAGGCGTTCAAGAACTTTGGGGTGGGCACCCTCAGTATAGTCAGAGAGAAAAGAAAGCATAAAAATATCCTCCGAGTTGTATTATCGGAGGATATTTTAAATCATAATGCTGTTTTATGCAATACACATCAGGTAATAGTGAGATAACCGGCGGCGGCCTTCTTCAGTCCGGCGGGGTCATTTACTGCATAGAGGACGAAGCGGTCGCACATGTTGCTCTGCTGGTCCAGCAGGGCTCCGGTGAGAGTGGCTACACGGCGCTTGAAGGCGGGGAGCTTCTCGGCATCGGGGCCGCAGAGCAGGGACTTGTGTCCGTCCTCATCCACGGACATCTTTGCGGTGGGGATGTTGGAGAGAGAAACGCTGCGCACATCGCTGGGGGTTATGAGCATCAGCTTCTCGTTGGTAAGTACGTAGCAGCACTTGCGCAGCTTGCGCACATCCAGCACGGGAGAGACGAGAGCGAAGGCTGCAATGGCTATAAGGACCAGGACCACGCCCCATTTGATTCCGGCGCCGGAACTGATGGCGGAGTAGAAATAGGCGGCGATAATAACCACGGATATCACTGCAACTATAAGACTGCGGCGGGTGTAGTAGCTCTTATGAGTTTTGTCCATGGCCTGGAAGTTCTCGGCCTGGCCGCTCCAGAGAACCTTTTCCTCGTGGCCCAGATATTCCTTTATTCTTTCGTTCATGTGGGTGACCTCCAAAATATTTTTCCATGGCCCATTATAGTCCGAGAGAAATTAAATGTGCGCAAAGGAGGAAGGGGGCCGTGTTAAGACTCCGCAAATATACATAAAAAAGCAAAAAACGACTGTTAAGACTATATAAAGATATAAAAAAGTGCCCCCATGTCCGGAGGAGAGTTAGACATGGGGGCAGAAAAGGAAGAAACTGATATTCAAATTATAAGGGAGAAAACCCGGCTCAATCCCCTTCGATCATGCGGTAGCCCACTCCTACTTCGGTAAAGATATAGTGGGGCTCGGCGGGGTTTTTCTCTATCTTGCGGCGGATGTTGGCCATGTTCACCCGGAGTATCTGGTTGTTGCCCTTGCTCTGAGGACCCCAGAGCTCTTTCATGATAAAATCGTAGGTGAGCACCTTCCCGGCGCACTTGCCCAAGAGAGCAACGATTTTGTACTCGTTCTGGGTAAGACGGCAGTTCTCCCCGGCTATAAGCACCTGGTGCTTGTCATAGTCGATGGTGAGGTCTCCGGCGGTGAACTTGCCGGAGTTGGACAGAGCTTCGTTGCCAAGACCTGAGCGGGTGTGGCGTATGGCCACTCGGACTCTGGCCAGCAGCTCGGCAGGGCTGAAGGGTTTGGTCACATAGTCGTCGGCCCCTTTGTCCAGGGCCTGGACCTTGTCCCGCTCGTAGCTGCGGGCGGAGACAACGATGATGGGCATGCTGGTCCAGGAGCGCACCGTCTCTATTATTTCCATGCCGTCCATATCCGGCAGCCCCAGGTCCAGCACCACCAGGTCCGGGCAGTGGGAACTTATCATGGAGAAGGCCTCGCTGCCGGAAGTGGCCACGATGACGTCGTAGCCGTTGGTGGTGAGGATGGCCTTTATGAGGCCGGAGATGGTCTTTTCGTCCTCTACCACCAGTATCTTGTCTTTTATGGTCATGGGTTCACACTCCTTTGTTTTCCAGCGGCAGGGTAAATTCAACTCTGGCCCCGCCGGAGGGAAGGTTTTCTGCGTGTATGCGGCCGCCGTGGGCCTCCACTATGCTGCGGCAGACGCTGAGACCTATGCCCATGCAGCGGGTGGTGTCCACCGCCCCCTTGCCGCTGAGGGGCAAGCTGCCGTCGAAAAGATGGGGCATGGTCTCCGGGTCGATGCCCACGCCGTTGTCTTCCACCCCGATGGCCACATCGGCTCCTTCCGGGCGGGCGTACAGCCGTATCTCCGTAGTGCTGCGGCCGTGGGTGCGGGCATTGTCCATAAGATTGAAGATGACCTGCTCAATGAGCATGGCGTCCATGGGTACCAGCAGCACCTCATCGGGGACGGAGACGGAGACCTTCACATCGTCAAAGCGTTTTTTGAAATTCATTACCGCCTCGCTGAAGACCTCTTCCACTATCTCTTCCTGCTTATTGATGCGGCTTATCTCATCGCCGCTGATACGGGTTATGGACAGGAGATTCTCCACCATGCGGCAGAGCCAGTCGGCATCCTGCTTGGCGTCCAGCAGCAGTTCCCGCTGCTGCTGGCGGCTGAGAGCCTGGCTGCCGTCCTCCAGCACCGTGGCGATGGAACCGCTGATGGCGGTGAGGGGCGTGCGCAGATCGTGGGACACGGCCCGGAGCAGGTTGGCCCTCATTTTCTCCCGTTCCGACTCGGCCCGGAGCTTTTCCTGGGACTTCAGCCGGGTGGTGAGAGTGCTGACGGCAAAGCCCACAGCCAGCATTGTCATGAAGGTGAGCGGGTAGCCGTAAATGGAGAAATCCAGCTTAAGGTAGGGATAGGTAAAGGCGTAGTTCACGCCCAGCACACTGCTGACAGCTGCCAGTATCCCGTAGAAGTAGCCCTCGGTACAGAGGGACACCACCAGGACAGCCAGCACGAATATCATCGGCACATGGGTATCTGAGGTGGTTATTCGCCCCAAAAACCAGCAGAGAACAGAGGCAACGGCCATGGCTGCCAGGAAAATTATCCATCCGCTGGAGGAGAGAGGAAAATATTTCTTCAAAAAGTTTTTCAAGCGGCTCATAGCTTCAACTCCCAATAAAGTATAACACAGCCCGCTGTTAAGAGTGTGCTAAGAAATTTATACGTCTTAACGGCTCGGTGGAAAGTCCTGGGGGAAGTAAAAACCCGGCAGGGCTGCTGCCCTGCCGGGACGGATTTATTTATTGCCTGTCGTCAAAGAAACTGTCGTCTATGGAGCCGTCGTAGCTGTCATAGCGGTCGGAGGGGTCCACGGAATAGGTCCGGGGACGCTGCCGGCTTTCGGCATACATCCGCTCCCGCTCCATACGGCGGCGCTGTTCCATGCGGCGGCGCTCTCTCAGATGGCGCTGGCGGAGGCGGCGGTAGCGCAGGACCAGAATGATGTACAGCGTCAGGAAGACCAGCACCAGCACGATTATGGCTATGACCCAGCCCCGGGAGAATATCTCGGCTATCTGCTGCTTCATGTATTCGATGCGGCTGAGTTCAACTTCGCTGTTATTCACCAGGGTGACGGTGCCCAGTACCTCACCGTTCAGGCTCAGGGTCATCTCACCCAGGGGGGTGCCGGCGGCAATGGGGGCCACCAGCTGATCATTGTAGAGGACGATGTCCCGGGTGATGCTCTCTGCCGTCACGTCGTTGGGCAGCAGGGCGGTAAGGCTGCTCTGGGGCCGGAGCATGGCGCTGCCCCCGTCGCTGAGTTCCACGGGCACGGACATGATGTTCTCACTGGTGGAGATGATGCTCCTGTGGGAGAAATTGTTGAAGACCCAGTCGTACATGGCTATGGTGTCGTCAAAGTTGTAGTACTTGTCTATCTGGGCGTTGAGTTCCCCGTCGCAGCCCATAGCCACGGCCAGCACATGGATGTCCCCTCTTTGGGCGGTGGACAGCAGGCAGTAGCCTGCGGCGTTGGTGTAGCCGGTCTTGACGCCGGAGGCCCCTTCATAGACATAGCTGCCGTTTCTGGCGTAATAGGCGTTGTCGCTCAAAAGTGCGTTGGAATTATAGAAAACCTCGCCCCCGGCCACGGCGGGGTTGGAGGACTGGTAGCTCTGGGTGTTGGCCATCTCCATGAACATGGGATACTTCATGGCCTCTACGGTAATAAGGTACAGGTCATAGGCGGAACTGTAGTGGTTTTCCGCAGGCAGGCCGTTGGGATTTACAAAATGGGTGTTGGTGCAGCCCAGCTCTGCCGCCTTGGCGTTCATAGCGTCCACGAAGGAGCTGATGCTGCCGGAGATGTAGGTGCCCAGCACATTGCAGGCCTCGTTGGCAGAATGGAGCATGGTGCAGTAGAGCAGGTCCTTTACCGAGACCTGGACGCCGGGGACAATGCCGGCGGTGCTGCTGTCCTCCGCCATACCGGTGAGACAGTCGTCCTGGGCGGTGACGATGTCATCCAGGGAGATGCGCCCCTCGTCCAGAGCCTCCAGGGCCAGCAGAGTGGTCATAATCTTGGTGAGACTGGCGGGGGCCCGCTGCTCGTCCTTATTCAGCTCAAAGAGCACGTTCCCCGTGTCCAGGTCCACCAGAAGGGCGGCCTTGCCGTTGAGGCTGGGGTCCTCCAGAGCGTAGGCCCCGGGGGCGGCGAAAGCCATCACCAGGCATATTATCAGCACTAAGGGAAAGATGCGGAAAATTTTCATTTTGTTCTCCCGTTTTCTCTGGAATATGGTATAGTAACATTGTATAATATGTGCATACCTTATCATTATAAAATTTACGACGAGAAATTGCAACACAAAGTTCCTGATGTCATATCGGGTTTAAAATTTTAAAAACAGGGCGGAATAATGAAATGAAGATCCTGGTGGTCGATGACGAAAAGCTGCTGGTAAAGGGCATTAAATTCAATCTGGAGAACGAGGGCTATACCGTGGACGCCTGCTACGACGGGGAGACGGCGGTGGAGCTGGCCCGGAAGGGGGACTACGACCTTATCATTCTGGACCTGATGATGCCCAAGAAGGACGGACTGGAGGCCTGCCAGGAGATACGGGGCTTTTCCACCGTGCCCATCATCATGCTCACTGCCCGCAGTCAGGATGCGGACATGCTCATGGGCTTTGAGTCCGGGGCCGACGACTATGTGACCAAGCCCTTCAACATCCTGGCTCTGAAGGCCAGGGTGCGGGCTCTGCTGCGCCGGGCCTCCATCAACGCAGCGCCGGAGCATTCCGCCCCGGAACTGCTGAAGGCCGGGCACATCAGCCTGGACGAGCAGGGCCGCCGGGCCATGAAGGACGGCCGGGAGGTGGAACTGACCATGAAGGAGTTCGACCTGATGCTGTTCCTTATGAAAAATCCCGGGAAGGTCTACAGCCGGGAGAGCCTGCTGGATCTGGTCTGGGGCTACGACTACCAGGGGGACACCCGCACGGTGGACGTGCATGTGCGCCGCCTGCGGGAGAAGCTGGAGCTGAATCCGGCCAAGCCCAGGTATATCCTGACCAAGTGGGGCGTGGGCTACTACTTCGCCCAGTAAGGGAGGGGGCAGTCTATGAGAAGCCTGCGCTTTAGGTTTTTCTTTTTCCTGGCGGTGCTGCTGATAGTGCTGCTGCTGATGCTAAACATCTTTCCCATCACCTCCTCCCGGGACACGGTGTTCCAGGAGAAGGAGAGCTCCATCTCCGGCCAGGCGGCCATCCTGGCCGCCTCCCTGGCCAAGCTGGACGAGCCGGACCAGGCCAGCGTGGGGGAGGTGCTGCGGCTGCTGAACATCAGCGGCTTTGAGCGCACCGTAGTGGTGGACACCCAGGGCCGGACTTTGTACTATACCTACGGCACCTCGGCGCCGGAGAGCGAGGAGAAAGATCTGAACACGGCCCTGTCGGGCAAAACGGTGTTTCGCTCCAGGTATGACGGGGAGTCCTTCCTCAGCAGCTATGCCATACCCATCAGCCGCCAGGGAGCCATAACCGGGGCGCTGTACATGGTGGAGCGGGACGTGGTGCGGGCAGTGATAATCCTGGACGTTCAAAGCCAGATACGTATAATCTCCGCCGTGATAGTGCTGACGGTGCTGGCCCTGGCAGTGATCTTCTCCTCGGTGATCCTGCGGCGCATCCATGAGCTGGCAAACTCCATGCGCATTGTGGCTGCCGGGGACTACAGCCACCGGCTCCAGGTCAGCGGCAGCGACGAGCTGACGGACCTGGGCAATGAGTTCAACACCCTCACCCAGCGCCTGGACGCCACGGAGCGGGAGCGCCGCCAGTTCGTCTCCGACGCCTCCCATGAGCTGAAGACGCCCCTGGCCTCCATCCGCCTGCTCTCCGACAGCATAGTGCAGAATGAGAATATCGACACGGAGACGGTGCGGGAGTTCGTCACGGACATCGGCAACGAGGCCGAGCGGCTCCAGCGCACCACGGAGAAGCTGCTGGACCTGTCCCGCCTGGACGACGATATCCAGGTCATGCCGGAGCCGGTGGACGTAAAGCAGGTGGCGGTGGACGCCCTGGTGTTTTTAAAGCCTCTGGCAAAGGAGCGGCGGATACGCCTGCGCTGTGAGCTGGAGGAGGGCTGCGTGGTCATGGCCACGGTGGACGACATGTTCCACATAATCTTTAATCTCATAGAAAATGCCATAAAATATAATGTGGACGGGGGCAGCGTCTTCGTGAAGCTGGAGCAGAAGGACGACAAGGTCCAGCTCACCGTGGAGGATACGGGCATAGGCATCCCCGAAGAGGACAGGTACAATATCTTTACCCGCTTCTACCGGGTGGACAAGGCCCGGTCCCGGGAGGCGGGAGGCAGCGGCCTGGGCCTGAGCATAGTCCATGCGGCGGTAAAGGCCCATGGCGGCACCATCATGGTGGGCGAGAACAAGCCCCGGGGCTCCCGTTTTACGGTGAGCTTTCCAAAACCTACGGAGGAAGAAACAGGAATATGAACAAGATAGCAGAGATACGGGAAAAACTGGCGGCCGCAGGTCTGGACGGCCTGCTGATAACCGACGAGAAGAACCAGCGCTATGCCGTGGGCTTCCCCTTTACCGACGGGGCAGTGCTGGTGGGCCGGGAGAAGGCTTGGCTCATCACCGATTCCCGGTATATCGAGGCGGCGGAGAAGACTGCGGGAGCGGCCCTCACGGTGCAGCTCTACGACCGGCAGCTGCCTTTGAAGGAGCTGCTGCGCCGGGATATAAAGGAGGCAGGAATGGAGCGCCTGGCCGCCGAAGACGGGAAGCTGAGCCACAGGGAGTATCTGGAATACGAAAAGGCCCTGGGCCTGAAGCTGGAGCCCTGCGGCAGCTTGCTCCAGGAGCTGAGAGCCTCAAAGAGCGAAGAGGAGCTTCGGTATATGCAGCAGGCCCAGGACATAGCGGAGCTGGCCCTGGAGGATGTGCTGCATGTGATAAAGCCGGGGATGACGGAACAGCAGGTGATGGCGGAGCTGGTGTACTCCATGCTGCGCCATGGCTCCCAGGGCAATTCCTTTGACCCCATCGTTGTCACCGGGGAAAAAACCAGCATGCCCCATGGGGTGCCCGGGGACAAGGTCATCAGGGCCGGGGATTTTGTGACCATGGACTTCGGCTGCATAAAGGAGGGCTACTGCTCCGACATGACCCGCACCGTGGCGGTGGGCCATGCCACGGAGGAGATGAAGACGGTGTATGACATCGTGCTGAAAGCCCAGCTGGCGGGTATAGCGGCCGCCAGGGCGGGCATTCCCGGCCGGGACATAGACGCCGCTGCCAGGCAGGTGATAAGCGACGCAGGCTACGGGGCCTATTTCGGCCATGGCTTCGGCCACAGCCTGGGCCTGAATATCCACGAGAGCCCCAGCGCAAATCCCTCGGGCCTGGCCCTGATGCCGGAGGGAGCCGTGTGCTCCGCCGAACCGGGGATATATCTGCCCGGCCGCTTCGGCGTGCGCATTGAGGATGTTATGGTCCTAAAGAAGGATGGCTGCCGCCTGCTCACCAAGGCCAAAAAGGAGCTTATTATCCTGCCGGCCTGAGGCCCGGGAAGCCGTTTTGACAAATAATACTTGCAAAACAGGGCCGGATACTGTAAAATGTCTGAGATAAATATAAATTAATTTGGGAGGTCCCTTTTATGATTACAGCAGGCGATTTCAGAAACGGCGTCACCTTTGAGATGGACGGCCAGGTCATGCAGGTCATCGAGTTCCAGCATGTCAAGCCCGGCAAGGGCGCGGCTTTCGTGCGCACCAAGATGAAGAATGTCATCACCGGCGCCGTCACCGAAACTTCCTTCAACCCCACCGCAAAGTTCGAAAACGCCACCGTAGACCGTATGACCATGGAGTACAGCTACTCCGACGGCAACCTGTACTACTTCATGAATCCCGAAACCTACGAGCTGGAGCCTGTGGATGCCTCCGTTCTGGGCGATAACTTCAAGTTCGTCAAGGAGAATATGGAGTGCACCATCTACTCCTATAAGGGCAAGGTCTTCAATGTGGAGCCTCCCTTCTTTGTGGAGCTGGAAGTCACCGAGACCGACCCGGGCTTTGCCGGCAACACCGCCACCAACGCTACCAAGCCCGCCACTTTGGAGACCGGCGCCGAGATCAAGGTTCCCCTCTTCATCGAGCCCGGCGAGAAGGTGAAGATTGACACCCGCACCGGCGAGTATCTGTCCAGAGCATAAGCTCTGAAAACGGGGGCAGGTCCCCTGAAGCAAAGTAAGTTAATTTTGTTCAACAAAAAGGAGGTTTTCCAAATGACTGTAGTTGAAAAAGCCGCATATCTCAAAGGATTGGTAGAGGGTCTGGGCATAGAGCCTGATTCAAGGGAAGGCAAGCTGTGGGGCGCTTTGGGCGAGCTGCTTTCAGACATGGCTCATGAAATCGAAGACCTTCAGGCCACCGACATGGATCATGCCGAGGCCCTGGACGAAATGGCTGAGGAGCTTAGCTATCTGGAGGATCTGGTCTGCGACCTGGACGAGCCGGAGGACTTTGACGACGAGGACTGCGACGGAGACTGCGATTCCTGCGGCCTCTGCGATGAGGACGATGAGGACGAGGATGACGAAGAGCCGGAGTATGACGGCGTCATCTACGATGTCACCTGCCCCGTCTGCGGCGAGGAGATCAGCTTCGACGAGGAGACTCTGGACAAGGGTTCCATTGAGTGCCCCTCCTGCGGCGAGACTCTGGAGTTCGATCTGGAGGACGAAAAGAAGGACTGAGTACCCCGCCCCAAGCGCCGAAAACTTCTGACAGATAAACGGAAAACAATAAAACCTGAGGACCCACTTTTGGTGGGTCCTCAGGTTTTTGTTTTTGGCTCCCTCAGGTTTTTTTGCCGTTTCCGCTGCCGTTTACCAGTCGGGGCGGTAGATCATACGGAAGGAGACCTCCGGGGCGGGGTTTTCCACCCGGTCGGTGACATTGCCCTCCGCGTCGTAATAGATACGTTCAACGCAGTTGCCCTCTTCGTCGTAGCGGTTTTCATACCAGCTGCTGCGCTCATAGAGGCTCTTGGTGTAGCGGCGCAGTTCCCTGCCCTGATCGTCGTACTCATAGGTGTACCATTTGTAGGTTACGCCATATAGACCGAACTCGGAGTGTTCTATGATGTTGCCGTTTTCGTCGTAGCGGCTGTCGCTGCCGTGGGACAGATAGCCTCCGGCGGGGTAGGCGGCGTAGTGGGTGCGGTTGCCGTTTTTGTCGTAGACGCTCATCTCCCGGCTGACGCTGCCGTCATAGTCGTAGAAATAGGTCCAGACGGTAAAGCTGCCGTCCTCGTTGTAGCTGAAATCCGTCTGGGTGTTCAGCTCTCCCGTGGAGTCGTACTGCTTCTGGCACAGCAGCCGGTCCAGCTCGTCATATTCGTATTCGCTCCACTCTGTGCGCTGCCCCCGGGAGTCGTAACGGCTTCGGCTGAGTTCCAGGCCCTTCTCGTCATAGGTGTATTCCCGCCAATAGTCCGCCTTGCGGTCTGCATTGTAACGGGTAAAGCGGAGCAGCTGCCGGCTGCTGCTGTACTCATAGACTTCCCAGTACAGGGCATTGCCGTTGGCTGTATAACGTATGTATTGGAGAAGGTTTCCGTAGGCGTCGTAGCTGCTCTTGGCCAGCAGCACCCCGTCGGTGTATTCATACAGGGTCTGCTGCTCCACGCTCCCCTCCGGGGACAAAATGAGCTTCTCTGAAAGGAGGCCGTCCTGATAGCTCCACTCCTGGGAGAAAGTGAGCTGAGTGCCTCCGGCGTATATCCGCAGGGAAATGAGATTCCCGGCCTCGTCGTAGGCGCTCTCCCGGCGGAAGGAGATGCTGCCGTCGGCGCGCTGCTTTATATGGGTGGTGACGCGGCCCTGGCTGTCATAGCTGTATACATCAAAGACCGGAGCGGGCTCCGGCTTGGAGGCGGCGGCAAGGGAAAAGACCAGCGTCACCACCAGAAGCACCGCCGCCACGGCGCAGACTATGAGCAGCCAACGGGGCGGAACCTTTCTTGAAGGGGCGGAGCTCATGGCCCTTTTGGGCCGGGAAGGAGCTTCGTTCAAAGCGGGAGCTTCCGCCTCCTCCGAAGCGTCGACCGGAGGGAGACTGTCTTCCTCTTCCGGGAGTTTAACAGCTTCCGGGGCCTGCTGTCCCGGAGCCTCATCCCTGAGACCAGCCTCCGGGAACTCCTCCCGGGGCGGCTGTTCCCGCTCGGTCAGCAGCTCCTGCTCAGACTGTTCCGGGGACTTTATCTGTTCCATTGTGCTGGGTTCCGGCATAGGCTTCCTCCATGAGTATTTATAGGCTTAAGGGTTCTATTTTCTGTGCTTGAGTCTGGTGAACAGGGCCGGGGATATACGTCCGGCCAGCACCAAAAGACGGAACACCGCCATGTTCAGCCAGACCTGCCTGCTGCGCACCACGGCGCAAAGGAGATTGGGCACTGCCCCGCCGAAGACATTCCGGCAGCGCAGACGCACCTGGGGCTCGTTTATAATGCGGCGCACATAAGCGGCCTTTTCCCCGGGACTCATCTTGCAGCTGGGAGAGAAGAGCGTGGTCATGCAGGAGAATATGCTCTTGGCGAACATGTAGCGGCAGTCCGCATCCGTCTCCGGGCTGCTGCCCAGGGAGGCACAGAGACGCTGCACGGTAGTGTCAGCCTCCAGGCAGACTCTGGGCTTGTCCAGACAGAAGCGGCTTATAAGGCTCTCCCCGGGGTGCATGATGTAGCGGTACTTGCACTCCGGCAGTATCTTCACACTGCGGCACTGCTCCAGACAGTGGAAGATGAAGAGCCGGTCCTCGCCCCAGCGGTAGTCGGGAAAACGGTGGGCAGAGCCGATGAGCTCTGCCTTGAAGAGCTTGCCCCAGACCTGGTTGAAGAGGTTGGACTTGTACAGCCGGCCAAAGGCGGCGCCCAGGCCCTCCCGGCCCAACAGCTGCTCCGGCTCACAGTAGGGGCGGCAGGCTCCGGAGGGGCTGACTATGGTAAAGCCAAAAAAGACCATGTCCGCACCCTGGGCTCCGGCCATGGCGTATTCCACTGCGTCGGGCAGCAGCTCGTCGTCGGCGTCGGCAAACATCACGTATTCCGTCCCCGGCTCCACGGCGTCCAGCCCGCGGTTCCGGGCCAGGGCGGGGCCGCCGTTAGGAACGCTTATGTGGCGGAGCCGGGAGTCCTGCTGCTGTATGCGCCGGAGTATTTGTGCGGTGTCGTCGGTGGAACCGTCATCCACAACTATGAGACGCAGATCCCTGTAACTCTGTTCCAGGATGCTGCGCACGGCTTTTTCAATGTAGTGCCCGGCGTTATAGGCGGGCATAATAACGGCAAGTCCTGCTGCCTTGTGTTCCATGGCGTCCTCCCTGTGTCAGCTGCGTCTGCTGCCCGGCTCTTCCCTGTAGACTTCCATGAAAAAGTCGTACATGGGCAGGAGCTTTTCGTAAGCATCCGCCAGCAGCACCGGCAGCTCTGGGCTGAGAGCGTCGCCGCCGAAGTCCCGGCTCAGCTCCAGTCCAAGGCGCTTGCGGTTGTACCAAAGGTCGATGACCGGCCCCCGGCTGCCCTTGGGCCGGGCGTATTCCTCCCCGGTAACGGTAAAGCCGGCTTTGGCCACGGCTTTGGCCAGCCGCTCAAAGCGGGCGGGGTTGGCATCCACCTTCCGGCGGAAGGCGGCCATCTGGGCGGCAGTGGCGCTGTAAAAGCCCATGCCGTAGCTGTATTCGGCGGCCCCCAGCTCGAACCAGAAGCAGGGACCCTCCAGCAGAATATCGTTGTCCTTCAGGGTAAACCACATGTGGTCCTTGTAAGGCCCCCGGCCGAAGAGCCGCCGGGCGTCCCGGTAGATGCGGGAGACGTGGAGCCGGAAGCTGCGGCTGGGGAAGCGCCGGGCCATGAGCTCTGTGGTGTCCGCCGCCAGGGCCTTGAAAGGGGTGTTCAGAACCCGTTCAAATTCTGCCTTGTGTTCCAGAAACCAGGGCCTCTCATTATTAAATGCCAGTTCCCATAAAAAATTACTGGTCTGGCCTGTAAATCCTTCAAACATGCCTTTATCGTCTGTCTCCTGAGCAAATTTTCCATAACAGTTTACCACAAGTCCGGGAGATTATCAATATAATAGCCCATCGGGAGATACTGTACAAAAGCTTTGTAATATGATATATTTCCTGATAAGCGAAGAAATATCCCCCCGGGACAGGGGTCCGGGGGAGAGAATGGAGACTAAAAATGAAGATAATTATTGCCGGCGCAGGCAAGATAGGCTACAGCGTGGCGGGGATATTGGCCGACGAGGGCCATGACATCACCGTTATCGACAACAACAGCAGCACCATTGCAAATCTCTCCAACAATCTGGACGTGATATGCGTGGAGGGCAGCGCCACCAATTCGGAGACTCTGCTGGAGGCCGGGGCTGCCGAGGCGGATTTGCTCATGGCCGCAACCCGCAGCGACGAGACCAACATGGTCTGCGGCATATCCGCCAGGAAGCTGGGCACCAAGCACGTCATAGCCCGTATAAGGGATACCGCCTACTTGCAGCAGATGGAGTTTCTCCGGGAAGCTCTGGGCCTGTCGGTGATAGTGAACCCGGAGCTGGAGTGCGCCAGGGAGATATCCCGCATCCTCCGCCTGCCCAGCGCCACCCGGGTGGACGCCTTCTCCAAAGGCAGCGCGGAGATAGTGGAGCACAGGGTGAGAGAGGGCGGCAGGCTGGACGGGCTCCAGCTAAAGCAGCTGCCCCAGAGCTTCAACGCCAAGGTGCTGGTGGGCGTGGTAGAGCGAGGGGGCGAGGCCATCATCCCCAACGGCGATTTTACCCTGAGAAGCGGCGACCTGCTGAGCATCACCGGCGCCGACAAGGAGCTGAGAAAGTTCTTTATTGCCACCGGCCAGTATAAGAAGCCGGTGCGCCGGGTGATGATAATGGGCGGCGGCCGCATCGCCGTGTACCTTGCCCGCATGCTTTTGGACAGCGGCATGTCCGTCACCGTGGTGGAGGCAAACCGCAGCCGCTGCGACGAGCTGTGCGACCTGATCCCCGAGGCCAATGTGATATTCGGGGACGCCACCCGCAGCGAGGTGCTGCTGGAGGAGGGTATACTCAGCTGCGACGCTTTCGTGGCCCTCACAGGGGATGACGGCGACAATATAATCACATCCATGTACGCAAAGCACATGGATGTTGGCAAAATAGTGGTGAAGGTGAACCGGGAGTATTACGACCAGATACTGGACAGCGCCGGGCTGGACAGCGTAGTGGCCCCCAGAACCTTGGTGGCCCAGCAGCTGGCCCGCTATGTCCGGGCCATGAGCAACTCCATCGGCAGCAGCATGGAGACCCTCTATAAGCTGGCCGACGGCAAGGTAGAGGCTCTGGAGTTCAAGGTCAGCCAGGGCTCCAAGGTCATCGGCGTGCCGCTGAAGGACCTGAAGCTCAAGCCCAATATAATCATAAGCGCCATAGTCCGGGGCAACCGCACCATCCTCCCCGGCGGCGATACGGAGATCTGCGCCGGGGACCACGCAGTGGTGGTGACCAAGGCAGGCTGGCTGAAAGTACTGGACAATATAATCGAGGACGAGACATGAACCGAAGAATTATCTGCCGGGTGCTGGGCATGATCCTGCTGTGCCTGGCGGTGCTGATGATACTGCCCACCATTGCCGGGTTGTGGTATGGGGAGAACGTCAGCCACTTTATAATAACCATGGCCATCACCGGAGCCGTGGGCTTTGTAATGACACGGGTGAAGCCCTATAGCAGCGTGATCTATGCCAAGGACGGCTTTGTAATTGTGGGCCTGGGCTGGATACTCATGTCCCTGTTCGGAGCCCTGCCCTTTGTGATAAGCGGGGACATTCCCAATTATATAGATGCGGTGTTTGAGACCGTGTCCGGCTTTACCACCACCGGATCCTCCATATTGGAAAACGTGGAAGAGATGAGCCAAGGCTGCCTGTTCTGGCGCTCCTTCACCCACTGGATAGGGGGCATGGGGGTGCTGGTGTTCATCATGGCGGTGCTGCCCATGAGCGGGGAGCACTCCATGCACATCATGCGGGCGGAGGTGCCCGGCCCCACCGTGGGCAAGCTGGTGCCCAGAGTGCGCCAGACCGCAAAGATACTCTACCTCATCTACGTGGTCATGACCGCCGTGGAAGTGGTGCTGCTGCTCTTTGGAGGCATGAGTCTCTTTGACGCTCTCATACATTCCTTCGGTTCTGCGGGCACCGGCGGCTTTTCCAATAAAGCGGCCAGCGTGGGAGCCTATAACAGCGCCTATATCGAAATGGTCGTCGCCGTGTTCATGGCCCTCTTTGCCATAAACTTCAACCTGTATTTCCTGATACTCATAGGCCGCTGGCGGGAAGCTCTGAAGAGCGAGGAGCTGCACTGGTACCTGGCCATTATCGCCGCCTCGGTGCTGGCCATATCCCTGGGCATAAGGGAGCAGAGCGGCGGCATGCTCAGCGCTCTGCGCCATGCCTTCTTCAACGTCTCCTCCATAATCAGCACCACCGGCTTTTGCACCGTGGACTATGTCCAGTGGCCGGAGTACTGCCAGTGGATACTGGTCATCCTCATGTTCTGCGGCGCCTGCGCCGGCAGTACCGGCGGCGGACTGAAGACCTCCAGAGTGGCGATGATATTTAAGAATATCGCCTGTGAGATACGCCAGATGCTCCATCCCCGCACCGTGACCCGGGTGCAGATGGACGGCAAACGGGTGGACGAGACGGGCATGAAAGCGGTGAACACCTTCTTTGCCTGCTTCATGGTACTGCTGGTGCTGGGCACCTTCCTGGTGTCTCTGGACGGTCACGATACCGCCACCAACTTCACAGCCGTGCTCTCCTGCCTTTCAAACATCGGGCCCGGCATATCCCTGGTGGGCCCCACCGGAAACTTCAACATTTTCTCCTACGCCTCCAAGATAGTGCTGACCTTTGCCATGCTCATAGGCCGTCTGGAGATATACCCCATACTTATCCTCTTTGCCCCTTCCACCTGGAAGCGCTGAACTTCCCCGCCGGGGCAAGCAATATACAGTACCGGCAGGGGTGAAGGAAAATGAACTATAAAATGATAGCCCGGGTGCTGGGCATGGTGCTGCTGTGCCTTGCCTGCTTTATGCTGCTGCCGGCGGCGGTGGGCCTGGCCTACGGAGAGAACGTGTCCGCCTTTGTCCTCAGCGCCCTTATAAGCGCGGCCCTTGGCTTTGGACTCACCCGCCTCAGGCCCGGCCGCAGCACCATATACGCCAGGGAAGGCTATTTGGCGGTGGGACTGGCCTGGATACTGGTGTCGGTGCTGGGGATGCTGCCCTATCTTATAAGCGGGGATATCCCCCGTGTTGAGGACGCCCTGTTTGAGTCTGTCTCCGGCTTCACCACCACCGGGGCCACGGTGCTGAAAGATATAGAGCACATGAGCCGCAGCGGCATGTTCTGGCGGCTCTTTACCCAATGGATAGGCGGCATGGGGGTGCTGGTGTTCATGATGGCGGTGATGCCCATGGGCGGGGAGCATTCCATGCACATAATCCGGGCCGAATTCCCCGGCCCCACCGTGGGCAAGCTGGTGCCCAGAGCCGGGCAGACGGCAAAAATACTCTATCTCATATACGTGAGCATGACGGCCCTGGAGACAGGGCTTTTGATGCTTGGCGGGCTCAGCTTTTACGACGCTTTGCTCCATGCCTTTGCCACTGCCGGCACAGGGGGTTTCTCCACCCTGAACGCCAGCCTGGGAGGCTTTCACAGCATATATGTGGAGACGGTAGCGGCGATATTCGTGTTGCTGTTCAGCGTGAACTTCCACCTGTATTACGGTATCCTGGCAGGCCGCTGGACCCTGGCTCTGAAAAATGAGGAGCTGCGCTGGTTTGCAGGGATAGTTTCCCTGGCGGTGCTCACCATAGGCCTGGACCTGTGGGGCTATTACGGCAGCCTGGCCACCGCTCTGCGCCACGCTTTTTTCAACACAGCCATGTGTATAAGCACCTCCAGCTTCAACACCGTGGACTACACCCTCTGGCCGGAATATTCCAAATGGCTGCTCCTGCTGCTTATGCTGGTGGGAGGCTGCGCCGGCAGCACCTGCGGCGGACTGAAGATGTCCCGCTTCATGGTGCTCATGAAGGCGGCCTACGGGGAGCTGCGGCACATGTCCCGGCCCAGAAAGGTCTACGGCGTGATGATAGAGGGGCGGCAGGTAAAGCCGGAGACTATCCGGGCCATCTGCCTCTACTTCATACTGTACATGTTCATCATCATGCTCACCACTTTGATAGTGTCCACCGACGGGTTTGACGCCACCACCAACTTTTCTTCTGCCTTGGCCTGCCTGTCTAATATAGGCCCCGGCCTTGGCATAAACGGGCCCACGGGGAACTACGGCATGTTCTCTGCCCATATAAAGCTGCTGCTGTCTCTGGTCATGCTGATGGGCAGGCTGGAGCTTTACCCAATACTGGTGCTGTTTCTTCCCAGCACCTGGAAAAGATAGGAGAACCATGGTCTATGCCCGAAAACAGAGATATTCTTGAAAAGATAACGGCCGCCCAAAGGGAGGCCTCGGAGCTGATGCTCCATGCCCACGGCATCCTGGCGGAGATAAAGACAGGCCACCGGGATGTGGTGACGGAGTTTGACAAAAAGGTGCAGGAGCTGCTTATAGAGCGCCTTGGCGCCGCGGTGCCGGGTGCGGCCTTCTTCTGCGAGGAGAACAGCCGCCGGGACAGCCTGACGGCGGACAGCGTCTTTATAATCGACCCCATCGACGGCACCATGAACTTCGTCCATGGCTTCCACCACAGCGCCATTTCCGTGGCTTACATGGCCCGGGGGGAGCTGCTGGCCGCCTCGGTGTACAACCCCTACGTGCAGGAGTGCTTCACCGCTTTGAAGGGGGAGGGAGCCCGGCTCAACGGCCGCCCCATTGCCGTCAGCGCCCAGCCCCTTTCCGAGAGCCTGGTCTGCTGCGGCACGGCCCCTTACAGCCCGGAGCTGGCGGAGAGCACCTTTGAGCTTATAAAGCGGGCCTTTGTCGCGGGCCTTGACATCCGCCGGGAGGGCTCTGCGGCTCTGGACATGTGCTCCGCCGCCGCAGGCCGGGCCGGAGTTTACTTTGAACCCAGCGTCTCACTGTGGGATATCGCCGCCGGCATGCTGATAGTCAGTGAGGCCGGAGGCCTCTGCTGCCGCCTGGACGGCAGCCCTCTCCCCCTGAACGGAAGCAAGACCTCGGTGTTGGCCGGGGGAGAGCAGGCGGTGAAGGACTTCCTGGCCCTGGTGAAGAAATGAGGGAGCTGAAGCTCATGGAGGGCCGGAAGGCCCCCATATACTTTGCCGAAAGCACCGACTCCACCAACACCCGCCTGAAGGAGCTGGCCCGGCAGGGCGCCCCCCACGGCGCCGTGGTAGCGGCCCGGGAGCAGACCGGGGGAAAGGGACGGCTGGGCCGCAGCTTCGTCTCCCCGCCGGGAGGCCTGTACCTCTCCATACTTTGGAGGCCGGAGTTTTCCCCGGAAAAAGCCGCCCGGCTCAGCTGCGCGGGAGCCCTGGCGGCCTGCGCCGCCATTGAGGAGGTCTGGGGCATAGCCCCGGATATAAAGTGGCCCAACGACCTGCTTTTGAAGGGGAAAAAGATATCCGGCATCCTCACCGAAGCTTCCTGGCAGGGCGAGGGCCGCAGCTTCGTCATAGTGGGCACCGGCATAAATGTAAACACGGAGAGCTTCCCCACGGAACTGGTGGACAGCGCCTCCTCCCTGTACCTGGAGACGGGGCGGCGTATTGAACCGGAAAAGCTGATGGCCGCCTTCATCTCCCGGCTGGATTCGGTATACCGGGCCTGGGGAGAGGAGGGCGCCCCCTTCCTTGAGGAATACCGCCGCCGCTGCATTACCCCCGGCCGGGATATCCTCATCGACCATGAGGGAGGCCGGGCCAAAGTCCATGCCCTTTCCGTGGAGGATGACTACTCCCTGCTCATCCAATGGCCCGACGGCAGGGAGGAGAAAAAGAGCTTCGGAGAAATTTTTCAGCTGGTTTAATAAATTAGACTTGACAATAACGGTTGAATGCTGTAGACTAAAATTAGTCGAATGCATTCAACCGTTTTTGCTATGAGGTGATACATATGTCTGTACCTAAGATATTTGAAAGTGAATACCGTTTCTGTCTAATCCTTTGGGAGAACGAGCCGGTGAAGAGCGGCCGTCTGGTGGAGCTGTGCCGGGAGAAGCTGGGCTGGAGCAAGGCCACCACCTACACGGTGATAAAGCGGCTGAGCCAGCGGGGCGTGCTGAAAAACGAGGACACCGTGGTCACCAGCCTGGTGAGCAAGGAGGAGGTCCAGGCCGAGGAGCTGGAGGAGCTGGTGGACCGGGTCTTTGAGGGGAACCTGCCCTCTTTCGTGGCGGCCTTCACCCGGCGCAAGAAGCTGAGCCAGGAGGAAGTGGATGAGCTGAGAAAGCTCATAGATTCCTACGGGGAGGGCGAAGATGGATAAACTGTTTATCCAGGTGCTGAATCTCAGCATAGCCGGGTCCTGGATGATACTGGCGGTGCTGCTGCTGAGGCTGGTTCTGAAAAGAGCGCCCAAGGCTATGGTCTGCGCCCTATGGCTGCTGGTGGGATTGCGGCTGCTGCTGCCCTTCTCTGTGGAGAGCGCCCTCAGCCTTATCCCCAGCCGCCAGACGGTGAGCGCCGCTATAGTGGAGCCGGGGACCCTGCCCCCGGTGAGAGTCAGCGGCCAGAACTCCACCGCAGAGGACGGCGGCGCTGCCCTCCCCTCCCAGGTGGATGTTATAGACAGCGGCCTGCCCGCCCTGGACAGGGCCCTGAATCCCGTTATAAACGAGAGCTTCGCCCCGGAGCTGGGAGCCAGCGTCGACCCCCTCCAGGTGCTGACGGCGGTGTCCGGTTGGGTCTGGCTGCTGGGCTGCCTCATGATACTGGGCTACGGTGCCTTGAGTTTCCTGCGGCTGAAGCTGCGCCTGAGAGAGGCGGTGCTGGCAGGGCCGGGAGTCCGGGAAGGGGCCATGGTGGACTCCCCCTTTGTCCTGGGCATTTTCCGCCCGGTGATCTACCTGCCTCTGGGCCTTTCAGAGAGAGACCGGGAAATGGTGCTTTCCCATGAGCGGGCCCATCTGAAACGGCGGGACAACTGGGTAAAGCCCCTGGCCTATATCCTCCTGGCGCTGCATTGGTTCAATCCCCTGGTGTGGGTCGCCTATGTGCTGCTGTGCCGGGACATAGAGTCGGCCTGTGATGAGCGGGTGCTGAGGGACATGGGCCGGGAGGAGCGCCGGGCCTACTCCGCCGCACTGCTAAATTGCAGCGTCCGGCCCCGGATGATAAGCGCCTGCCCCCTGGCTTTCGGGGAACTGAGCGTAAAGGGGCGGATAAAGTCGGTACTGAACTACAGGAAGCCCGGCTTCTGGATAAGCCTGGCGGCCCTGGCGGCCTGCGCCGTGGTGGCTGTGTGCTTTCTCACCGACCCGGTGAAGGAGCCGGAAGAAGTTCAGCCCAGCCCGGCGCCCTTGGCGGCAGAGGATGCGGGGGAAGCTCAGCCCCAGGAGGGCCAGGCGCCGGAGGAGACCATGCCCGCCATGGACCCAAGCCTCCTGTTTGTTATCCCCAAGGATGGGGAGGGTTCGGACTATGCCCCGGAGAGCCTGACTCAGATAAGGGAGGAGACCGAGGAGCTGCCCGCCCTGTATCTGGACAGCCGGGCCGTGGAGAGCCTGGAGCGAATGCTCTCGGACTGCCGTTCAGCGGGCCACGAGGTAGAGGTGTTCAGAGCCTACGAGAGCTATGAGGAGACCCTGAAACTTTATGAAGAAGCCTTGGCAGAAGGTTCCCATCTGACAAAAGAAGAGCTTTGGGACTTTTACAGAAGTCCCACCAAGCGGGATCTTCAGTCCGGCCTGTCGGTGATGTTTTCCAGGTTCCCCGACGGTGAATTTTACACCACTGAGGAATGGCAGGACCAGGAAGTGATCGAAGCGCGCAAGCAGGAATGGAACGAAACCGCTGCCTGGCTCAATGAGCATTGTGCGGAGTATGGCTTTGTCCAGCGCTTTCCTATGGATAAGATCCAGATAAGCGGGATGGGCTCTTCCCTGGCTTACCGCTATGTGGGAGACTCGGTGGCCGCATATATGAAAGGCAGCGGCCTGTGTCTGGAGGAATACCTGGGGGCGGCGGACACTGCGGTCTCGGCCGCTCAACAGGACCGGCCCAAGGCGGAGGTGCTGGGAGCCTATGAGCTCTCGGGAGAGTATCTGTGCTATGTGAACATCTCCCCGGTGGAGCCGGAATATTTGCGCCCGGAATACAATTATTTCAGTGTCATGGGCGAACGGACACTTGGGGAAAATAGCTTTAGCTATATCCGGGCTGCCACCTATATGGACGGCTATCCCGTCACTGCCTATGATGAGCAGAGCAAGACCCTCACCCTGTGCTTCAAAGAGTTCATGGATGAAATGGGGGATGAATGGCCGGTGGAGGTGGATGTAAAAATGCTTCTTGACGGGGAGCTGCTGCCCGGCCCCGGCAAGCTGCAGCTGCCGGAGCCCCAGGAGACGGAGAGCCTGAGCCTCAGCCTTCCTGAGCCGGTGGAGTACAGCCTGGAGGGTATGGACAATTCCCTGTACCTCCTGGGTGTGGAGCTGAAGCCCTACGCCCTGGCGGGAGTGATGAGCTGGGCGGACTATGAACGCTTCATTGGAGATGTGGAAAACTGGGACGATCTGGACAAAGCCGAAAAAGAATGGAGCGGCCGCATGAATCCCTTGTTTGCCCAGACGGCGTGGCAGGCCATGCAAAGCATCACGGTGTACCTGGATGACGGCAGCAGTATCGATGTAGTCACCATGTTTGGCCCGGGGGAGGAAGAGGGCAGGCTGCTCAACTGGACCTATCAGTTCCCCCAGCCTATAGATTTTGACAGCGTCGCCGCCGTGAGCGTAGACGGACAGACCATTGAAGTGAATAATTAAGAGTGAATAGTGAATAATAATGAGAAGGCCGGATTTTATAAGAACTTAAGGTTCAAAATCCGGTCTTCTCATACATTATGGGTCATAATATGCAGCCAATTCTATAAAGCGAGTGTTATAAGGAACGACAAGTATGCCGTCCCTTTTGTCTTTTGCTTTAACAAGCAAACAGCGGTAAACGTCACCTCCTGAACATAGGGTGTGATTTACTTCTATAAATTCCCGGTCTGCCAGCATGTCCCATATGAAATTTTCATAATCCAGCCCCGATAAGCTTATTGTCCTCACAATTTCATATTCATGCTCACAGTCAGCCAAATGCGGAACGTTTAAGTCAAAGATTGTTCGTGGCCTATTTACGAAATATGCTTTCATTTTGCTTCCTCCATCAAATATTATAGATATACTATATATCTATAATGAACATAATAACACGCCATGACCATAAAATAAACATATAGTATGTTTTCTCGGGGTGGTTTTATGGCGATAAAAAGCGTATCCATACGCATGGAGGAAGAGATGCTTCAGAAGCTGGGCTATGTGGCGGACTACGAGGGTCGTTCTGTGAACAGCCATGTGCTTGTGCTGATAAGGGACAGCATCAGGAATTTTGAACGGGAACACGGTGAGATATCCGGTGATATCAAGCCGGACATGAACGTGAAGCCCGGCAAGAAAAGCGAATAGTTAAAAATGAATAATGAATAATCAAAAAACCGGGATTTGATTTCAAACCAAATCCCGGTTTTTTATACCCTTTTTACTTTTCTTTTCCCAGTTCCTGAAGCAGCCGGTGCAGGGCCTGGGAGCGGTGGCTGATGCGGTTTTTCTCCTCGGGGCTTATCTGGGCGGCGGTGAGCCCGCCCTCCTCCGGCAGGATGAACAGGGGGTCGTAGCCGAAGCCGTTGCTGCCCTTCTCCTCAAAGCCTATGGTGCCGTACATATAGCCCTCGGCCTCATATATGCTGCCCTCGGGCCCCACCAGGGCGATGGCGCAGGTGTAGTGGGCGCCACGGTTCTCCACGCCCTCCAGCTTTTCCAGCAGCAGGCGGTTGTTGGCCTCATCGTCCCCGTGCCGGCCACAGAAGCGGGCGGAGTAGATGCCGGGAGCGCCGCCCAGGGCGTCCACGCAGATGCCGCTGTCGTCGGCAATGGCCCAGCAACCGGATATCTCCGCTATCTCCCGAGCCTTCTTCACGGCGTTTTCCATAAAGGTCTTGCCGTCCTCCACGGTCTCGTGGTCTATGCCCGCCTCCTTCATGGAGACTATCTCGTCGAACATCCCGCCCAGGATGTCCTTTATCTCAATGAGCTTGTGGGCATTGTTGGATGCGATTATAAGTTTCATTTTTCTGTCTTCCTTTTAGAATAGTCCGCTGATGACGCCCTTGTCGTCCAGGTCCATCCCCTCGGCGGCGGGGGACTTGGGCAGGCCCGGCATGGTCATTATATCCCCGGCGAGGGCCACGATGAAGTTTGCTCCGGCGGAGACCTTCACGTTCTTTATGGTCACGGTGAAGCCCTCCGGAGCGCCCAGCTTTGTGGGATCGTCGGAGAAGCTGTACTGGGTCTTGGCTATACACACCGGCAGCTTGTCAAAGCCCAGGGCGGTAAGCTCCTGTACCTGCTTTTTGGCGGCGGGCAGCAGGCTGATGCCCTCTCCTCCGTAGATGCGCCGCACCACGGTGCTGAGCTTTTCCTCAATGGAGCAGTCCAGCTCATAGCTGAAATGGAAGTCGCCCTTCTCCTCTTCGCAGAGACGCACCACTTCCTTTGCCAGCTCCACGCCCCCGGTGCCGCCCTTGGCCCACACGTCGGAGAGCACCACGTTCACCCCCAGCTGACGGCACTTCTCGATTATGAAGCTGACCTCGTTTTCGGTGTCCGTGGGGAACTTGTTCACTGCCACCACACAGGGCAGGCCGTAGACATTTTTGATGTTGGACACATGGCGCAGCAGATTGGGCACGCCTTTTTCCAGGGCAGCCAGATCCTCGGTATTCAGCTCTGTTTTGGCCAGGCCCCCGTGCATCTTCAGCGCCCGGACGGTGGCCACCACCACCACGGCGGAGGGGACAAGCCCCGCCGCCCGGCACTTGATGTCCAAAAACTTCTCCGCCCCCAGGTCGGCGCCGAAGCCGGCCTCGGTTATGGCGTATTCCCCGCAGCGCAGAGCCATGCGGGTGGCAAGCACCGAGTTGCAGCCGTGGGCGATGTTGGCGAAGGGCCCGCCGTGGACAAAGGCGGGGGTGCCCTCCAGGGTCTGCACCAGGTTGGGCTTTATGGCCTCCTTCAGCAGAGCAGCCATGGCCCCGGCGGCTTTCAGCTCACCGCAGGTCACCGGCTTTCCCTCATAGTTATAGCCCACCACTATGCGGCTGAGCCGCTCTTTCAGGTCTTTGATGGAGCCGGCCAGGCACAGCACCGCCATTATCTCGCTGGCCACGGTGATGTCAAAGCCGTCCTCCCGGGGCACGCCGTTAGTGCGTCCCCCCAGGCCGTCCACTATGAAGCGCAGCTGCCGGTCGTTCATGTCCAGGCAGCGCTTCCAGGTCACCCGCTTCACGTCTATGCCCAGGGCGTTGCCCTGCTGGATGTGGTTGTCCAGCATGGCGGCCAGGAGATTGTTGGCTGTTCCTATGGCGTGGATGTCCCCGGTGAAGTGGAGGTTGATGTCCTCCATAGGCACCACCTGGGCGTAGCCGCCGCCGCAGGCGCCCCCCTTTATTCCGAACACCGGGCCCAGGGAGGGCTCACGCATGGCCACTACGGCCTCCTTGCCGATATGGCGCAGGCCGTCGGCCAGGCCGATGGTGGTGGTGGTCTTGCCCTCCCCGGCGGGGGTGGGGGTTATGGCGGTGACCAGCACCAGCTTGCCCTCTTTCCGGGGGCTGTCAGCCAGGAAGGAGAGCTCTACCTTGGCCTTGTGGCGGCCGTACTGTTCCAGATATTTGTCGTCCACGTGGGCCTTTTGGGCTATCTCACCGATGGGGTGCATAGTGCAGTTTTGGGCAATCTCGATATCGCTGAGCCAAGGCATAAACATATCTCTCCTTATATTACTTTTTTACTTGAAGTACTCCACGGCGGCTTTGAACATCTCCATGTCGTAGTTGCCGGGGACGTTTTTGTAAAGGCCGGAGCCGATGCGCTCGGCGTGGCCCATCTTGCCGAAGACCCGGCCGTCGGGGGAGCAGATGCCCTCCACCGCAAAGGCGGAGCCGTTGGGGTTGAAGTGTACGTCGCCGCTGGCCCTGCCCTCCAGGTCCACATACTGGGTGGCTATCTGGCCCCTGGCCGCCAGGGAGCGGACAAGCTCCTCAGAGGCCAGGAAGCGGCCCTCCCCGTGGGAAATGGGCACGCTGTATATATCCCCTACCCTGGTGCACCGCAGCCAGGGGGAGAGGTTGGAGGACACCCGCACCCGGACGATGCGGGACTGGTGCCGGGCGATGGTGTTGAAGGTGAGGGTGGGGCAGCTCTCGTCGGTGTCTATTATCCTGCCGTAGGGCACCAGACCCAGCTTTATCAGGGCCTGGAAGCCGTTGCATATGCCGCAGATAAGGCCGTCCCGCTTTTCCAGCAGATTGGTGACTTCCTCTTTCACGGCAGCGCTGCGGAAGAAGGCGGTGATGAACTTGCCGGAGCCGTCGGGCTCGTCGCCGCCGGAGAAGCCGCCGGGGATGAATATCATCTGGGCCTGGGACAGGGCCTTGGCAAAGTCCTCCACGCTGCGGGCTATGCCCTGGGGGGAGAGGTTGTTTACCACCATTATCTCCGGCTCGGCCCCGGCGTCGGCCATGGCCTTGGCGCTGTCATACTCGCAGTTGGTGCCTGGGAACACGGGGATGAGCACCTTTGGCTTGGCGCACTTTACAGACGGGGCAGCGGTGCCCTTGCCCTGGAAGCTGAACAGCTCCATGGGCTCCTGGCTGTCCGGGATGTTGCAGGTGTAAACACTCTCCAGCTTATCCTCGTAGATGCCCTGGAGCCTGTCCAGAGCCAGGCTTTCGCCCTTATAGTTTATCTCTTTCTTTTCGGTAATGCGGCCCATGGGGAGAGCACCTTCCACATCCTCCGTCACTTCCAGCAGGAAGCTGCCATAGTTATATCCGAAGATATCCCGGAGGCTGAGAGCGTCCTCATATTCAAAGCCCAGACCGTTGCCCAGGCACATCTTCATCACGGCCTCGGCCACGCCGCCGTAGCCCGGGGTGTAGGCGCTGAGAGCCTTGCCGGAGCTCAGCAGCTCATGGACTCTGTCAAAGACGGAGAGGAGGGAGGCGGTGACGGGCAGGCCGTTTTCGTCCGTTTCCGGGGCGATGAGCACCACCTTGTTCCCGGCGGCCTTGAAGTGGTTGGGGACAATGCTGCCGGTCTTTTCCGTGGTCACCGCAAAAGAGACCAGGGTGGGGGGCACGTCCATGTCCTCAAAGGAGCCGCTCATGGAGTCCTTGCCGCCAATGGCGCCGATACCCAGCTCCATCTGGGCTTTGAAGGCTCCCAGCAATGCGGCCAGGGGTTTGCCCCAGCGCTCCGGCTCTTTTCTCAGCCGCTCAAAATATTCCTGGAAGGTGAGGTACACGTCCTCAAATTTAGCTCCTGTGGCGATGAGCTTGGCCACGGACTCCACCACTGCCAGGTAGGCCCCGTGGTAGGGGCTCTTTTCCGTTATAAAGGGGTTGTAGCCCCAGGCCATGAGGGAACAGTCGTCGGTGTGCTTGCGCTCTACGGAGATCTTCTGCACCATGGCCTGGATGGGGGTCTGCTGATATTTGCCGCCGAAGGGCATGAGCACGGTGCCGGAGCCTATGGTGGAGTCGAAGCGTTCGGAGAGCCCCCGCTTGGAACAGACGTTCAGGTCTCCTGCCAGAGCCTCGTAGCCGGAAACGAAGTCTCCCGGCAGCTCCTTGTCAAAGGGCAGGGCCTTTTCGGCGTGGGCAGTGATGTGCTTTTCTGCACCGTTGGAATTGAGGAACTCCCGGCTTATATCCACTATAGTCTTGCCGTTCCAGTGCATTCTCAGCCGGGGCAGGGCGGTGACTTTGGCAAGGACAGTGGCTTCCAGGTTCTCTTTCTCCGCCAGAGCCATGAAGGCGGGGGCGTCCTCCGGGGCCACCACCACGGCCATGCGCTCCTGAGACTCGCTGATGGCCAGCTCCGTGCCGTCCAGACCCTCGTATTTCTTGGGTACGGCGTTGAGGTCGATGTCCAGTCCGTCGGCAAGCTCACCCACGGCCACGGACACGCCGCCGGCTCCGAAGTCGTTGCAGCGCTTTATCATGCGGCAAGCCTCGCCGTTGCGGAAAAGGCGCTGGAGCTTGCGCTCCTCCGGGGCGTTGCCCTTCTGCACCTCGGCACCGCAGGTTTCCAGAGACTGAAGCGTGTGGGACTTGGAGGAGCCGGTGGCGCCGCCGCAGCCGTCACGGCCGGTGCGCCCTCCCAGCAGGATGACCACATCGCCGTCCTGGGGGCGCTCCCGGCGCACGTTCTCCGCCGGGGCGGCAGCTATGACGGCCCCTATCTCCATGCGCTTGGCGGCGTAGCCCGGGTGGTATAGCTCGTCCACGATGCCGGTGGCAAGGCCGATCTGGTTGCCGTAGGAGGAATAGCCGGCGGCGGCGGTGGTCACAAGCTTCCGCTGAGGGAGCTTGCCGGGCAGGGTCTCGCTCACCGGCTTCAAGGGGTCGGCGGCCCCGGTGATGCGCATGGCCCCGTAGACGTAGGAGCGGCCGGACAGGGGGTCACGGATAGCTCCGCCTATGCAGGTGGCGGCGCCGCCGAAGGGCTCGATCTCCGTGGGGTGGTTGTGGGTCTCGTTTTTAAAGAGCAGCAGCCAGGGCTGGCTCTCCCCGTCCACATCCACATTTATCTTCACGGTGCAGGCGTTTATCTCCTCGGACTCATCCAGCTTGGAGAGCTTGCCCGCCTTTTTCAGATAGCGCACCGCCAGGGTGGCCATGTCCATGAGGTTCACCGGCTTGGTGCGCCCCAGGGCTTTGCGGGTATCCAGGTAGTCCTGCCAGGCTTTTTCCAGCAGCTCGTCCTCAAAACTTGCGGAGTCGATGGTGGTGGTAAAGGTGGTGTGGCGGCAGTGGTCGGACCAGTAGGTGTCTATCATCCTTATCTCGGTGATGGTAGGCTCCCGGCCCTCGCTGCGGAAATATTCCTGGCAGAAGGCAATATCGTCAAGATCCATGGCCAGGCCGTAGCGGTTTATGAACTCCGCCAGCGCCTCCCGGCTCAGGGCCCTAAAGCCCTCCAGAGTCTCCACCGTGGTGGGGATGTCATAGTTTATCTTCAGAGTCTCCGGCTTGTCCAGGGCTGCCTCCCTGGCCTCCACCGGGTTGATGACATATTTCTTTATCTCTCTCAGCTGCTCCTCAGTTAGCTGGCCGTAGAGCAGGTAAACTTTGGCGCTGCGCACCTCAGGCCGCTGAGCCTGGGAGATTATCTGGATGCACTGGGCGGCGGAGTCGGCCCTCTGATCAAACTGGCCGGGGAGAAATTCCACGGCAAAGACCTGAGCGCCCTCTGCGTCCAGCTCATAGCTCACCATATCCAGCTGAGGCTCGGAGAGCACGGTTTTTACGGCGTAGTCAAAGAGCTCCGGGGAGATGTTCTCCACGTCGTAGCGGTTGACTATCCTGAGCTTTTCCAGACCCTCTATACCCAGCAGACTGTTGATATCCTCTTTCAGGTTCCGGGCCTCCTGGGCCAGTTCCGGCTTCTTTTCCACAAATACACGGTATACCATACTCAAACCTCCTGAAAAGCCTTCAAGGCTCTCTGGCCGATGTCCCGGCGGCAGTAGGCGTTTTCAAAATGTACCATGCCCGCCAGGCGGTAGGCCTCCTCTATGGCCCGGGGCAGCGTGTCCTCCACGGCGGTAAGGCCGATGACTCTTCCGCCGCCGGTGAGAAGTCTGCCTTCACTGTCCAGCTTGGCCCCGGCCACATAGGCGTGGGGCAGGGCTTCCGGCTCTATTGTCATTTCGTAGCCGGTCTGGTATTTCTGGGGGTAGCCCTGGGATGCCAGAATGACGCAGCAGGCGGACTTGTTGGAAAACTCCACCGGGCAGTCTTTCAAGGTGCCCTTGGTGGTGGCCTGCATCACGGTGAGCAGGTCGCTCTTTAAAAGGGGCAGCACCACCTGGGTCTCCGGGTCGCCGAAGCGGCAGTTGTATTCTATCACCTTTGGCCCCTTGGGGCTGAGCATAAGGCCGAAGTAAAGGCAGCCCTTGAAAGTGCGGCCCTCGGCCTTCATGGCCCGGATGGTGGGGAGGAATATCTCCTCCATGCACTGTTTGGCTATAGCCTCGGTGTAATAGGGGTTGGGGGCTACGGTGCCCATGCCCCCGGTGTTCAGACCTTCGTCATTGTCCTTTGCCCGCTTGTGGTCCATGGAGGAGACCATGGGCGCCACCGTCTCCCCGTCGGTAAAGGAGAGGACGGAGACCTCCGGCCCGGTGAGAAATTCCTCGATGACCACCCGGCTGCCGCTTTTGCCGAACATACCCTCCTCCATCATGGAGACGACGGCCTGCTTTGCTTCCTCCAGAGTCTGGGCGATTATCACGCCCTTGCCCAGAGCCAGGCCGTCGGCCTTGATGACTATGGGTATGGGGGCGGTCTCCAGATATCTGAGGGCGGCCTGGGCATCTTCAAAGGTCTCATAGGCGGCGGTGGGAATGCCGTATTTTTTCATGAGGTTTTTGGCAAAGACCTTGCTGCCCTCTATCTCCGCCGCGGCGGCCCTGGGGCCGAAGCAGGCGATTCCCCTGGCCTCCAGAGCGTCCACCGCCCCCAGCACCAGGGGGTCGTCAGGGGCCACCACGGCGTAGTCTATGCCCTTTTCCACCGCAAAGTCCACAATGGCGGGGATGTCCTTGGCCCCAATGGGCACGCAAATCGCGTCGGCGGCTATGCCGCCGTTGCCGGGCAGGGCGTAAATCTCCGTGACGGCGGGGTTCTCTTTCAGCTTCTTTATTATGGCGTGCTCCCGGCCTCCGCCGCCTACTACCATCAGCTTCATGCTCATTCTCCTTTTATCAGTGGTGGAACAGGCGCATACCGGTGAAAGCCATCACCATGCCGTAACTGTCGGCGGTTTCGATGACATTGTCGTCCCGGATGCTGCCGCCGGGCTCCACGATGTATTCCACACCGCTCTTGTAAGCCCGCTTCACGTTGTCCCCGAAGGGGAAGAAGGCGTCGCTGCCGCAGGTCACGCCGGACTGGGTCTCTATCCAGCTGCGCTTTTCCTCGGCGGTGAGAACTTCCGGCTTCACCTTGAAGACCTTTTGCCACTCGCCCTCCGCAAGAACGTCCATGTACTCATCGGAGGTGTAAATGTCTATGGCGTTGTCCCTGTCCGGGCGGCGGATATCATCCACGAACTGAAGCCCCAGCACCTTGGGATGCTGGCGCAGGTACCAGTTGTCCGCCTTGTTCCCCGCCAGACGGGTGCAGTGGATACGGCTCTGCTGGCCCGCGCCCACGCCTATGGCCTGGCCGTCCTTCACAAAGCAGACGGAGTTGGACTGGGTGTATTTCAGGGTTATCAGCGCTACCATCATGTCGATGGCGGCCTGCTCCGGCAGGTCATTGTTGGCAGTTACGATGTTGCCCAGCAGCTCACGGCTGATTTTATAGTTGTTCCTGCCCTGCTGGAAGGTGACGCCAAAGACGTCTTTGCACTCGATCTGGGCGGGGACGTAATTGGGGTCTATCTGCACCACATTGTAGTTGCCCTTTTTCTTGGTGCGGAGGATAGCCAGAGCCTCGTCGGTGTAGCCGGGGGCGATGATGCCGTCGGAGACTTCACCCTTGAGATAATTTGCGGTGTCGGCGTCGCAGACCTCACTGAGGGCGGCCCAGTCGCCGTAGGAGCAGAGACGGTCGGCGCCTCTGGCCCGGATGTAGGCGCAGGCAATGGGACTAAGCTCACCCTGCTGCTCCACGAAGTATATCTTCCTGTCGGTGTCGCTGAGGGGCAGGCCCACGGCGGCTCCTGCGGGGGAGACGTGCTTGAAGGAGGCGGCGGAGGGCAGGCCCGTGGCCTCTTTCAGCTCTTTCACCAGCTGCCAGGAGTTCAGGGCATCCAGCAGGTTTATATAGCCCGGCCTGCCGTTGAGGACGGTGATGGGCAGCTCTCCCTCCTTCATGAAAATTTTAGAGGGCTTCTGGTTGGGATTGCAGCCGTATTTAAGTTCCAGCTCAGTCATGGCTCTACCTCACTTGTTTTTATTTATAAGGCGCTCTTCATATTCGCCGCTGTTTACATCGGTGTAACGTACATAGAGGGAGATCTTGTTGTTCTCATCCAGGGCCTCCCACAGCTCATGGGTGAACTCGTCTATGCTCTGGGGGATGGCCATTCTCTCCGGCTCGCCCTGGAAAGAGGGGATGGGGTTTCCGTCAGTGACATAGGTGTGGATAAAATGACCCAGTCCGGGGAGAGCGGGATAATCGAAGGTGTAGCGGCAGCAGGCGCTGCCCTGGGCGTCAATGCTCTTGAGTATACTCATCTGGTAGCCGAAGCCGCCCTTTTCAAAGCTGAGCATGGCGCTGATGCGGGGGGTGAGGTTGGGCGCGTCCGGCTCGAACTCACGGGAGGCAAGGGCCTGGGAAAAGCGCTTGCCCTCTTTAAGCCCTGCAACAATTGTGTCCGTCTGGTCGCCGTTGGTGACTACCAGCTTGTTTTCATAGCTGCGCACCGCAGCGTAGATTATTAGGCTGGGGTCCTCCACCTTGGAGGCGTCGAAGGGCTCCGTAAAAAGCTCCCCGTCCTTCAGGGCAAAGATGCGGTTGCGGCTGTTTGCGCTGCGGCCCATGATGAAATAGGCGGAGACCGCCCTGCCCTCCGGGCTGCACCCGGCGATAATGCCCCGGCCCACATAGGGGTTGCCTTTTATAAGCTCAGCTGCGGTGTTTATCCTGTATATATCCATGTCACTGGCCCTTCCTTTTTATAATGTCGGCGGCCACACTCTCGGCGGCCTGGGGGAGTATTATCCACTCCGCCTGTTCCATTACCCGTCTTTGCAGGCTCTCCGGGCTGTCCCCCGGCAGGACCTCCACCGCTTTCTGGGCGATTATCCGGCCCCCATCGGGTATCTCGTTTACAAAGTGTACCGTGGCTCCGGTGACTTTCACCCCATAGCTCAGTGCCGCCTCGTGGACATGGAGGCCGTAAAAGCCCTTGCCGCAGAAGGAGGGGATGAGGGAGGGGTGGACGTTTATTATCCGGTCTTTGAAGCGGCGGGTGAAGCTCTCGCTGAGTATGCTCATAAAGCCCGCCAGAACGATGAGGTCAATGTTCTCATCCTCCAGCAGCTTTGTCAAAGCGGCCTCAAAGGCCTCCTGGGAGCCCAGCTCCTTTCTCAGCAGTGTGACAGAGGGAATGCCTGCCAGCCTTGCCCTCTCCAGAGCATAGGCATCAGCCTTGTTGGAGACAACAAGGCTGATGGTACCGTTCTTTATAATGCCGCTTTTTTCCGCGTCAATGAGGGCCTGAAGATTGGTACCGCCGCCGGAGACCAGAACCGCTATCCTGGCTTTCAGCATATCCGCACCTTATCCTCGCTCTTGGCCACGTGGCCTATGACATAGGCGTTTTCGCCCTGGGCTCTCAGTATCTCCAGGGCCTTGTCCGCCTCCTGCTCCGCCACAATGACGCTCATGCCCACGCCCATGTTAAAGGTGTTGAACATATCCCGCTCCGGAATGTTCCCCTCTCTGGCAATCAGCTCAAAGACGGGCAGCACCTTCACGGCGCTCTTGTCTATCACTGCACCCAGGCCCTGGGGTATGCTCCTGGGGATGTTCTCGTAGAAGCCGCCGCCGGTGATGTGGGAGACTCCCTTCACCTTCACGCTTTTGAACAGCTCCAGCATGGGCTTTACGTATATCCTGGTGGGAGTGAGCAGGGTCTCCCCTATGCTCTTTCCCCCCAGGGACTCCAGGGGAGTCTTGATGTCCCGGTTCTCCACGTCAAAGACCTTCCGCACCAGGGAGAAGCCGTTGGAGTGTACGCCGCTGGAGGGCAGGGCGATGACCACATCCCCGGCGGCCATGGCGCTGTTGTCGATGATGGCCTTCTTGTCCACCACGCCCACGGAGAAGCCCGCCAAGTCGTACTCGTCTTCAGGGTAAAAGCCGGGCATCTCGGCGGTCTCCCCGCCAATGAGGGCGGCTCCGCTCTGAACGCAGCCCTCCGCCACGCCGGAGACTATCTGGGCGATGCGCTCAGGGATGTTCTTGCCGCAGGCAATGTAGTCCAGGAAAAACAGGGGCTTTGCCCCGCAGCAGATGATGTCGTTTACGCACATGGCCACGCAGTCTATGCCCACGGTGTCGTGCTTGTCCATGATGAAGGCCAGCTTCAGTTTGGTGCCCACGCCGTCGGTGCCGGAGACCAGAACGGGGCGCTCCATGCCGGTGGTGTCCAGCTCAAAGAGCCCGCCGAAGCCACCCACGTCGGAGCAGACACCGGCGGTGAGAGTGCGGGCAATGTGGCTTTTCATAAGCTCCACGGCCTTGTAGCCGGCGGTGATGTCCACCCCGGCGGCGGCGTAGGAAGCGGAATAACTGTCGCTCATAAGGAAGCTCTCCTTTTAAACTTTTTATTATTTGCTGTTCAGGGCCCGGTCTTTCTCCAGAGCTTCCTGGGTGCCCTTGGCCCGGAAGGCCTCCAGCTTTTCGGTGAGCTCCTCGTCCCCCAGGGCCAGTATTTCCACGGCCAGGATGGCGGCGTTCTTGGCCCCGTCGATGGCCACGGTGGCCACGGGGATGCCGGAGGGCATCTGTACTGTGGACAGCAGAGCGTCCATACCGTCCAGGTGGGCGGAGCTGAGGGGTATGCCTATTACCGGCAGGGTGGTGCCGGCGGCCATGGCACCTGCCAGATGGGCGGCCATGCCGGCGGCGGCAATAATGACGCCAAAACCCCTGCTGCGGGCCGAGGTGCAGAAGTCCCTGGCCTGGACAGGGGTACGGTGGGCGGAATAGATATGCATTTCGTAGGGGACGCCGAAGCTCTCCAGAACCTCGGCGGCCTTCTGAACAGTGGGCAGATCGCTGTTGCTTCCCATTATCAGACCGACTTTTTTCACAGCTTACCTCCGAAAAAATGTATTTGAGATTTGGGATATAAAACAGAAACTGGGCGCACCCATACCTTGCTCAGTAGTGAGTACGCCCAGACGGTCGGCAAATAACAGGTAAGATGGTCCACGTGGTGCTCCACTTACCCTCCCTAAGGAGAGCAGCACCGGCGCTGAGCCCGGTGCAAACCGTCAGAGCCAAGGTACCTTTCTGTTTTACATGGATAACATAGCATAGTTTCAAAGCCCCTGTCAAGAACCGGCGGGAAGCTTTACCAGACATTTTTTATAAACATTACCGGGGAAATTTGTGCATTTTTACGGGCAGCCTTGACAGGGGGCCAAGGCCCTGTGTATAATGCAGGGGAAATAAGTTACTGTCAGAGTAGGAGCAGCGCGTTAAGTGCCGTGGGATGGGAAGTTGTCCACGGACGAAACACAGAGTGTGCGGTGCTGTCTCCGCTTCCGCTGCCACCAGAGGAATAGGGCTCCTTTCGTGGCAACCGTCACGAAAGGAGTTTTTGCATGAAAACGAAAAATCTGGCCGTCAACGCCCTGCTGGCCGCCATGAGTGCGGTGCTGGGGGCCCTGTCCGTAAACCTGGGCAACATGAAGTTCACCTTTGAGGGACTGCCGGTGCTCATCTCCGCCCTGCTCTTCGGCCCGGCGGACGCCATGGCCGTGGGGGGCCTTGGCATACTCATATACCAGCTGCTGTGCTACGGCGTCACTGCCACCACGCTGCTGTGGGTGCTGCCCTATGTGCTCTGCGGACTGCTGGCCGGACTTTACGCCAGGGGCCGGGGCTTTGAACTGAGCCGAAAGCAGCTAGCCTTCCTGGCCTTTTCCACCGGCATTCTGGTGCTGATATTGAATACCGGCGCCCTGTATATAGACAGCAAGATATACGGCTATTACAGCAGCGTTTTCATCTTCGGCAGCCTGCCCGCCAGGATAGGGGTGTGCCTTGTGAAGTCCGCCGCCTATACCGCCGTGCTTCCCGGCCTTGTCTCCGCCGCCCGCCGGGGCCTGGGGGACCGGGCTTAAAAGGGAATCTGTTCCGGCCATAGGTAAAATCTTTATAGTTTAAGAAATTTAAAAATGAAAGGCCCCTGCAATTTCCTGGATTGAAATTGCAGGGGCTTTTGAATGTTCGGATCAGACTTCTATCAATATAATTTTGCAGCCTTTGCAATAAGGCGCTTTTACCGAGCTGCATTTCCAAAAGCTCGGCTTGGTCAGGAAAAATTCATCTTCTCCCTGGGGATAGGCGTGGACGCCAGGCTCTTCTGTGAGCCAGGCAATGCGGCCGGGTCCGGTGCCCAGATATCCGTCGGCCATTTCATTTCCGCAATAGGGACACTGCATAGGCCCGCTCCTCCTCTCTTGGCATCACCCTGCCCCGTGGGGACAGAGAGGCCGTCACATTGTGGGGGATGCAATAATTGTACATTACAAGCCGTAGGCAGTCAATGAAAAAAGCATCTGCATTTTTGCAGATGCTTTTTTCGCATTCAAATAATTTCTTACTTGATCTCGACCTTGGCGCCGACGGCCTCCAGCTGAGCCTTGAGAGCCTCGGCATCTTCCTTGGAAACGCCTTCCTTGATCTTGGCGGGAACGCCTTCCACCATGGCCTTGGCCTCGGCCAGGCCCAGACCGGTGATGGCACGGACTTCCTTGATGACCTTGATCTTCTCGGAACCGAACTCGGTCATAACCACGTCAAACTCGGTCTTCTCCTCCACGACAGGGCCGGCAGCAACTGCGGGGCCTGCGGCGACGGCAGCGGCGGAAACACCGAAGGTCTCCTCCAGAGCGTGTACGAGCTCGCTGAGCTCAAGAACGGAAAGGGCCTTGATCTCTTCAATCATGGCAGCGATTTTTTCACTCATTGTAATTTCCTCCAATTAAATCTTTGTTAGCTGCTTACTCTGCAGCCTCGGCAGCGGGGGCCTCCAGGGAGCCGCCCTTCTGCTCCAGAATCTGACCGAGGCAAACGGCCAGGCCGGTGATGGGTGCGATCATGGTGCCCAGGACCTTTGCATACAGGGCGTCCTTGGAAGGCAGCTCTGAAATCTCGGCGATCTCGGACTCGCTCAGAATCTGGCCGTCCATGAAGGCGGCTTTGATGTTAAAGCGGTCTCCCAGCTTCTTGCTGTAATCACTGAGAATGCGGAAAGGAGCGATGGGATCATTCTCGGCGGTGGCCAGAGAGGTAGTGCCGTTGAGTACGGGATCAAGTCCTTCCATACCCAGCTTGTCCAGGGCCTTTCTGGTCAGGGTGTTCTTGACGACAGTGTAGTTGACCTCGTCACGGCGCAGCTCGGTACGCAGAGCGGTGTCCTCTGCCACGGTGATGCCCTTGTAGTCAACGAAGACGCCGGCGCTTGCGTTCTTGATACGCTCGGCCAGAGCCTCCACTATCGCCTGTTTCTCGCTAAGAACCTTTGCGTTAGGCATGTGTGTTTTCACCTCCACACGAATGATTGCACGCTCATAAAGAAAGCCCCTGCATCATAAAGACGCAAGGACACAAAAACAATCAAGATATTGTTGATGTCCTCGGCAGGAATTACGGCGAAAGCCACCTGCTGTCTTCGGAGCGCTGAATTATAATATAACATCTTATCCCCTTTGTCAAGGCTTTTTTTCAGCTTTTCCAAGGCTTTCCGGCTTTTCACAAAGCCGTCGGGAAAAACTGGAAAATGTCCCCGGGTATCAAATTTTCCGGGCCGGGAAATAATAGCCTCAGTGTACAAGTACAGGCACATTCTCATAAAGACAGGAGAAGGCTATGCAGGGGAAAGTTGAAATATGCGGAGTAAACACCGCAAAGCTGCCGGTTTTGAAGGCGGCGGAGACCAGAGCCCTGATAGAGAAGGCTCAGCAGGGGGATATGGAAGCCAGAGAGAAGCTGATATCCGGGAACCTCCGCCTGGTGCTGTCGGTGATACAGAAGTTTGCCGGCCGGGGGGAGAGCATGGACGACCTGTTCCAGGTGGGAGTCATCGGCCTGATTAAGGCGGTGGATTGCTTTGACCTGAGCCAGAAGGTGCAGTTTTCCACCTACGGGGTGCCCATGATAGCCGGGGAGCTGCGGCGCTTCCTCCGGGACCACAGCGCCATCCGGGTCTCCCGCTCCATGCGGGACACGGCCTACAGGGTGCTGCAATCCAAGGAGAAGCTCACCGCCCAGACAGGCCGGGAGCCGGACGTGGAGGAGATAGCCAAGGACCTGGGCCTGCCCCGGCAGGATGTGGTCTTTGCCATGGAGGCCATCTGCGACCCTGTGTCCCTCTACGACCCGGTGTACAGTGACGCCGGGGAGAGCGCCTGCGTCATGGACCAGATAGGCGATACTAAAAATACCGACGAGCAGTGGCTGGAGCAGATAGCTCTGGAGGAAGCCATTCGCCGCCTGAGTCAAAGGGAAAAGCACATCCTGGCCCTGCGCTTTTACGACGGGCGCACCCAGATGGAAGTGGCCAAGGAGGTGGGCATATCCCAGGCCCAGGTGTCCCGGTTGGAGAAAAACGCCATCAAGGAGATAAAAAAGAATATATCGGCATAAAGGGGCGCTTACGCCCCTTTTGTTTTTTCCCGGCTGCCGATAGGGTTCTTGAATTATTAATAAATGGAGCGTACAATCAAAATACCGTAAGCCCGCTGCCCTCGGCGCAGCCCCAGAATGCTGACAAGTCGGGCGCGGGAATAGACTTAAAACCGACTTGCTTGAAAAGGCGGGAGAAGCCGAAAATGGATACGCCCAATAAAGGGGGAAAATATCTGCGCTGGGGTCTTGTGCTGGCGGAGCTGCTGCTGACGCTCCGGGCGGAAGGCCCGTGGCTGCTGATGCTTTTTCTCCTGGCCAACACCTTGGTATGGGGCATAGGCAGCGTCTCTGAGACCATGAGATTTGCCCACCGGCTGAAACTCACGGAGCCGGAACTCTATCACAGGCATCAAACAGCTTTCGACTCGGGCAATATCCTCAAGATGAATTTTGCCCTGAGGCGGGAAAAACTCAAGGAGAACGACGAAAGAGAAATGAAAAGCATACTCAGAAAAATCTGCTTTGTTTTTAAGGCCGACGGCCTTTTGATAGCGGCTTTCCTTTTCAAATATCTTAAATATTTTACTGTACCGGCCCTGGCTCTGAGTCTGGTGCTGCTGACGGGCTGCGCCTCCGGTGCGGCTCCTGACGAGACGGAGGCGCCTGCCTCTCCTACGCCGGAGATCACCGCTGCACCCCAGACACCCACGCCCACGGCGGAACCAACGGCGGAGCCCGCCTCCAAAGTGGAGACGCTGCTCAGATCCATGAGCCTGGAGGAAAAGGTGGGCCAGCTGTTTATAATCCGCCCGGAATCCCTCTCCACGGCCCTGACGCCCCAGCAGGCCCATGACACCACGGGGTACGGGGTGACGGAGTGGACGGAGGATATGGCCGCCCAGTTGGAGAAGTATCCGGCGGGGGGCGTGGCCATCTTCGGCAAGAATATAAGTTCCCCGGAGCAGCTTAAAAACTTTGTAGCCGCAATGCAGCAGGCCAGTTCCCTGCCCCTGTTCATGGGCGTGGACGAGGAGGGCGGCTCCGTGTCCCGCCTGGCAAACTCCCCGGCCTTCAGGACGGAGGAGGGCTATGTGCTGCCCCAGTTCAAGAGCATGGCGGAGATAGGCGCCTCGGGAGATACCGGCGCCGCCCGGACCGTGGGCTTTACCATAGGCTGCTATTTGCAGGAGTACGGTTTCAATCTTGACTTTGCTCCGGTGGCGGATACCAATACCAACCCGGACAATGTGGTCATCGGAGACCGGGCTTTCGGCAGCGACCCGGAGCTGGTATCCCAAATGGTGGCGGCAGATCTGGAAGGCCTCCACTCCGCCGGAGTGCTGGGCTGCATAAAGCATTTCCCCGGCCACGGGGACACGGTGGGTGACACCCATGACGGCTATGTTTCCATACAAAAGACCTGGGACGAGCTCCTCTCCGCAGAGCTGATCCCCTTTATAAACAATCTGGACAACACGGATATGGTGATGGTTGCCCACATAAGCCTGCCCAATGTCACCGGCGACGGCTTGCCCGCGTCCCTCTCCGGGGAGCTGATAAGCGGTAAGCTCCGGGGAGATCTGGGATATGACGGGGTGGTCATCACCGACTCCCTGGCCATGGGGGCTATAGCCCAGGAGTATACCTCAGCCGACTGCGCCGTGATGGCCCTGGATGCCGGGGTGGATATCCTCCTTATGCCGGAGGACTATGCCGCGGCCTTTGAGGGCGTGGTGCAGGCCGTGGAGGATGGCCGCCTATCCATGGAGCGCATCAACGAGAGCGTAAGGCGGGTGCTGGAGCTGAAAGACCAGCTGGGCCTGTTATAAAAAATAATGACTTGCTGAATAATATAGTACAATAAAAGCCGGGGCGTCAGCCCCGGCTCAGCTTGTCGAAGAAGACTTTGTCTTCTTCGACAAAAGGGATTGCACTTCGCTCCATGCCTCGGTTGTACGCCAGAGGCGTACAATTCGACACTTCGCTCCGTGAGAAGTGTTTTCCGCGACGTACACGCCGCCGCAGAAAACGATTGAATTTATTTTTTCGCTGGGTTGAAAAAACTCTGCGAGGCTTTTTCGACAGTCTCGGCCGGGGCGTCAGCCCCGGCTATTATTTACTTTATTTCTCAAACAAACACATACTTCTTCAGCCGCTCCATGGCCTCCTCCGCCAGGGAGCGGGGCAGGGCAAAGTTCATACGTATGGAGTCCGGCAGAAGGAAGTCCTCCCCGTTCTGCCAGATGACGCCGCAGCGCACTCCCCGCTCCTGGAGCTGAGAGATGCTTACGCCGTGGCTGCGGCAGAAGTCCCCGCAGTCCAGAAACAGCATATAGGTGCCCTGGGGACGCATCACCTTTACGCCGGGGAAATTGTCCCGTATAAAATCGCAGGCGTATTGGAGATTGCCGTTTACCACCTGTATCATCTCGTCGGCCCAGGCTTCCCCCGCAGGGCTGAAGCCGCCTATAAGGGCGTGGACGGAGAGAACGTTGCAGTCGTTGTAGTGGCTCAGCCGGCTCTGCCGCAGTACCCGGTCCCGGAGATATTTGCTGTAAATTATATGATAGGAGCCCACCAGCCCCGCCAGGGAGAAGGTCTTGCTGGGGGCGTAGAAGGCCACGGTGCGCTCCCTTGCATCTTGGGAGATGCTCTGGGTGGGGATGTGCTTATAGCCGGGCATGATGATGTCCGACCAGATTTCGTCGGAGATGACCACACAGTCATGGGCGGCGTAGATCTCCATGGCCTTCTCTATCTCCCAGCGCTCCCAGACCCGGCCGCAGGGGTTGTGGGGGGAACAGAAGATGGCCAGGTGGATGTCATTCTCCTTGAGCTTCCTGTCCATGTCCTCATAGTCCATGCGCCATATGCCCTGCTCATCCCGCTTCAGGGGGGAGTGGACGGCAACACGGCCCGTGTCCTGGAAGGTGTGGGTGAAGCCCACATAGGTGGGGGAATGTACAAGAATTTTCTCCCCCGGGGCAGTAAAAGCCTGGAGCACTGAGCTGACGCCTCCAAGCACCCCGTTTTCGTAGCCGATGTGCTCCGGCAGCAGGCCCTCCACGCCGTTTCTCTTCTGCTGCCAGCGGATGATGCTGTCGAAATATTCCTTTGGCAGGGGAAAGTAGCCGAAGTTTGGCATCTCCATGCGTTTATATATGGCATCCATAACCGCCGGGGCCGCCTTGAAGCTCATGTCCGCTATCCACATGGGGATGGGGTCGAAGCCCTGGTCCACCTTGAAGCCTTTGAAGGGTATCACGTCCGCTGCGGTGGAGTCCCGGCCCCGCCGGTCCAGGATGGTGGTAAAGTCGTATTTCATATGTATTTATCCCTTTCCCATATATCATCCTGCCGGAAAGCAAGGGCTTTCCGGCAGAAAGTTTTTGTTCAGTTCAGAAAGTCCCGCAGCTTCTTGGAGCGGCTGGGGTGACGGAGCTTGCGCAGGGCCTTGGCCTCTATCTGGCGTATGCGCTCACGGGTGACGTTGAATTCCTTGCCCACCTCTTCCAGAGTGCGGGTGCGGCCGTCCACAATGCCGAAGCGCAGCTCCAGCACCTTTTTCTCTCTGGGAGCCAGGGTGTTCAGCACCTCTTCCAGCTGCTCACGGAGCAGGGAGAAGCTGGCGGCCTCGGAGGGTTCGGAGGCGTCCTCATCGGGGATGAAGTCCCCCAGATGGGAGTCCTCCTCCTCGCCTATGGGGGTCTCCAGGGACACCGGCTCCTGAGCAATCTTCAGGATGTCCCGGACCTTTTCCACGGGCATGTCCATCTCCTTGGCTATCTCCTCGGCGGAGGGGTCGTGGCCCAGCTCCTGAAGCAGCTGCCGGGAGACCCGGATGGTCTTGTTTATGGTCTCCACCATGTGCACGGGGATGCGGATGGTGCGGGCCTGGTCGGCTATGGCACGGGTTATGGCCTGGCGTATCCACCAGGTGGCATAGGTGGAGAACTTGTAGCCCTTGGTGTAGTCGAACTTCTCCACTGCCTTTATGAGACCCAGGTTTCCCTCCTGGATAAGGTCCAGGAAGAGCATGCCCCGGCCCACATAGCGCTTGGCAATGGACACCACCAGACGGAGGTTGGCCTCGGTCATGCGGTGCTTGGCCTCCTCGTCCCCCTGGGACATGCGGGTGGCCAGCTCTATCTCCTCCTCCGGTGTGAGCAGGGGAACCTTGCCTATCTCCTTGAGATACATGCGCACCGGGTCGTCGGTAGAGAAGCTGTCCACCAGGGCGTCGGTGTCGTTAATCTCCTCCTCGGTGACCTCCTCGATGTTGGCCAGGTCCTCCACTTCCGGCAGAACATCGTCGATGGGAGGCAGCAGGTCGGCCCCGGCGATGTCTATATCCACGCCGTTGGCCTCCAGGGCCTCATAGAACTTGTCCACCACTTCGCTGTCCAGGTTCAGCTCCTCGATGCACTCCAGCTCCTTGGCAGTGAGCTTGCCGGCTTTTTTGCCCTTTTCCAGCAGCTCGTGGAGCTTCTCCTCCGGGCTCTTCACCGGCTCTTCGTTTTCTTTTTTCTTGCCGCTTTTCCGGCGGGCCTTGGTCTTGTCAGCCTGTTCGTGCTGGCTGTCATCCTCTTTTAAAAGCTGATCTGCCATTTCCTTGAGTTCCTTTTCGGTGTAAATATGTTCTTCTGCCATAGTCTTATCCCTCATATCCTTTTTTCTCTCTGTATTTATTGGCCAGCGCCCGCAGATCGGAGCTTTGACTGCTCTCCTCCCGGCGCTCTTTTATTTTGTTTATGTAGTCCGCCAGGCTCTGGCGGCTGCGGCTGAGCAGCTCCGGCTTTTGCAGCAGAGACACCAGCAGGCTCATCTCATCGCCGCTGAGATCCTGGCCCAGGGTAGCGGTGTTGGCCGACTCCCCCTGGCGCAGCTTTGCCAGAATGGCTCCGTAGATGTGTCCCAGACTCTCCTGGGAGAAGAACTCCGGCGGCGGCAGCGACGGCTCCTTTGCAAGAGCGGGCTCCAGATACAATAGCCGGATAAGTCCCTCCTCCGCAGCGGCGGAGGCCGGGTCGCTGTATCTGAGACTGCGCCCTCCGCTGGGGGGCGCCCTGTCCACCCGAGACTGTTCCCGGTCCTCCGCCTTCCTGGCGGAGGAGAGCAGGCGTTTCCTGCGGCGCCGGGCCTCGTCGGCCACCACGCCCTCCGGCACTCCCGCCATGGAGGCCACCCGCATGGCGTAGACCTGGCGTTCCACTGCGCCGGGGAGCCGGGCCACCAGCTCCGTGGCCTCCTTGAGAAAGGCCACCTTCTCCTCGTCGGAGCCAAGGTCGTATTTTTCCGTCACGGCCCTAAGCCGGTAGTCTATCTGGTTTTCCGAGCCCTCCAGCAGCTTTCTGAAGGCTTCGGGGCCTTTCAGCTTTATAAATTCGTCCGGGTCCTTGGCTCCCTCCAGGCGCAGGACCTTCACCTTCAGATCCAGCTTTTCCAGTATGCCTATGGCCCGCTGGGAAGCCTTGATGCCGGCTCCGTCGTTATCATAGGCAATGATGACCTGGTCGGTGTAGCGGGAGATGAGCCGGGCCTGCTCCGGGGTCAGAGAGGTGCCCAGAGAGGCCACCGCCGAGTCAAAGCCCGCCTGGTGCAGACTGGCTACGTCTATATTTCCCTCTGATAGGATTATATATCCGCATTTTGATTTTTTAGCCAGATTCAGGGCGAAAAGGTTACGGCTTTTGTTGAATACCAGAGTTTCGGGGCTGTTCATATATTTTGGCTCCCCGTCCCCCAGTATACGCCCGGAGAAGCCTATCACATTGCCCCGCACGTCTATAACCGGGAACATGAGTCGGTTGCGAAAGGTGTCGTAAACTCCGCCGCTCTTGCCGTGGCGCACAAGGCCCGCTTCCGCCAGCTCCTTTTCCGTAAAGCCCTGGGCCTTCATGGCATGAGTCAGGCTGTCCCAGGTATCCGGGGCAAAGCCTATGCCGAAGTTCCGGGCCGTCACCGGACTGAGCTTTCTTTTGCGCATGTAGTCGCAGGCGGCCTGTCCGGCAGGAGTGCTCAGCTGCTCATAGAAGAAGCGGGCGGCGGCCTTGTTCAGCTCCAGCATCCTGGCCCGGCGGCGGCTCTCCCGGTCGTTGGTCTCCTCAGGCATGGGCATTCCCGCCCGCTTTGCCAGAAACTCCACAGCCTCGGGGAAGGAGAGGTTCTCTATCTCCATGATGAAGTTTATCACTCCGCCCCCCTTGCCGCAGCCGAAGCAGTGGTATATCTGCTTGTCCGGGGACACGGAAAAAGAGGGGGTCTTCTCGCTGTGGAAGGGACAGAGACCGAAGAGGTTTGCTCCGCTCTTCTTGCTCAGCCGCACATAAGAGGACACCACGTCCACAATGTCGTTTCGCTCTGTCAGTTCGTTTATGAAATTTTCAGGAAAGGCCAAGGTATCACCTCCCGGGTTAAAGAAACCCGGCTCATTTTACAGTCCAGGCGAAGGGGATGAACAGCTCCCCATATTTCTCCATGGCATAGCTGTCGGTCATGCCGGAGATATAGTCGCAGGCGGCCCGCTCCACGCCCTCGCCGTCAATAATACTGCGGAAGTCCTCCGGCAGCTTTTCCGGGTGCAGCACGTAATACTCAAAGAGCCGGGCCAGAATACCTTCCACCTTGCTCTCCTCCCCCTTGGCCAGGGGATTGGTGTACACATCGGAGTACATGTAGCTGTGGAAAAAATCAAAGACTTCCTGCATTTTCGGGGACATTTGCAGCTTGCCCCCGGAGCTGTTTTCTATCAGGTCGGTAAGGAGGGAGTTGATACGCTCGCTGTTGCGCTCCCCGCAATTTTTGCGGATAATTTCGGGGACCTCCTCCGCTTTTATTATCCCGGCCCTGATGGAGTCGTCCAGATCGTGGTTTATGTAGGCTATGCGGTCGCACAGGCGCACGGCCACAGCTTCAGGGGTATCGTCGGCCTCACCGTGGGTGTGGTGGAGTATGCCCATGCGGGTCTCGTAACACAGGTTCAGGCCCCGGCCGTCCCGCTCCAGAATGTCCACCACCCGCAGGCTCTGCTCATAGTGCTTGAAGCCCCCGGGATATATGGCGTTGAGAGCACGTTCTCCGGCGTGGCCGAAGGGGGTGTGGCCCAGATCGTGGCCCAGAGAGGCAGCCTCAGCCAGATCCTCGTTGAGCTTCAGAGCTCTGGCCACGGTGCGGGCCAGACGGCTGACCTCCAGAGTGTGGGTGAGACGGGTGCGGTAGTGGTCCCCCTCGGGCTGGAGAAAGACCTGGGTCTTGTGCTTGAGACGGCGGAAGGACTTGGAGTGGGTTATCCGGTCGATATCCCGCTGAAAACAGGTGCGTATATTGCACTCCGGCTCCGGGCTCAGACGGCCTCTGGAATTCTGAGACAAAATGCCGTAAGGGCCGATTATAAACTGCTCGGCTCTTTCTCTCTCCACACGGGGACAGAACATGGCGCTCACCTGCTTTCTGAAATTTTTGCCGGGACAAAAGGAAAACTAACGGGAGAAAGAATCTCCCGTTAGCTATATACGACCTTTATTTTTATTTCCCTTTATTTTTTTGAAAAATTTTTTCTCTCCGGCAAACTCATTTTATCCGTACCGCCCGGTGAGTTTCCCCGACGGCTACCGGGCGTACCGCGCCGCAGCTCACATCGAAGATGCGCTCCGAGAGTTTCTCAAAATCCTCCCGGGGGACAAGGGCTTTTATGGTCACGTCGGCGGCGTACTCCATATCCCGGACCATGCCCCCCAGGGCAAGGAGCTCTCCCTTCAGTCTTTCCGCCATGGCATAGGAGCAGAGGATGTCCGCCTCCGTCCAGGGCCTGACCACCGAGACTCCTGCGGCGTCCAGAGCATCCTTGGCGCTTTTGGTGTAAGCCCTCAGCAGCCCTCCCGCCCCCAGCAGCACCCCGCCGAAGTAGCGGGTCACCACGCAGACCAGGTTGCATATGCCCTCTTTGCGAAATACCTCCAGCATGGGTATGCCTGCGGTGCCCTGGGGTTCCCCGTCGTCGCTGTAGCGCTCGGGGCCGTCCCTGAGAATGTAGCACCAGCAGTTGTGCCTTGCGTCGTAATATTCCTTTTTCATGGCGGCGATAAAGTCCCGGGCCTGCTCCTCAGTCTCCACCGGGCGCACATGGCCCAGAAAGCGGGAGCGCTTTTCCGTGAATTCCGCCTCTCCCGGCCCGGCGGGAATGTAATACTCTCCCATTACTCCCAGTCCTCCCTGGGCTCGGTGTAGCCGGGGATATAGGCCTTCAGGCGGCCGAAGAGCTCCGGGGAGACAGTGACCTCCGCCTCTATGCCCTCTTCGGTGTATTCCATGCTGTGGATGACCGCCTCACGGTTCAGGGCGTCCACCAGGGAGGAGGCGGAGTAGGGCAGGCGGATGCTTATACGGCGCTTGCCCCGGTCCAGCATTTTGGACAGCTTTTTCACCAGCTCGGCGGAACCCTCTCCGCTTTTGGCGGAGATGCACACCACATCCTCCCCGTGGGGCAGGATGCCGATATAGGCGTCGCACTTGTTGAATACTCTGAGGCAGGGGGTGGACTGGGCGCCCAGCTGGACTATCAGCTGGTCCACCACCCGGGCCTGCTCCTCCCACTCCGGGTTGGAGATGTCGATGACGTGCAGCAGCACGTCGGCGTAGCTCAGCTCCTCCAGAGTGGCCTTGAAGGCCTCGATAAGATGGGTGGGGAGCTTGCGGATAAAGCCCACGGTGTCGGAGAGCAGGACCTCCTGGGTCTCGTCTATCCTGAAGCGGCGGGTGGTGGTGTCCAGAGTGTCGAAGAGCCGGTCGTTGGCGGGGATATCCGAGTGGGTGAGGCAGTTGAGAAGGGTGGATTTGCCGGCGTTGGTGTAGCCCACCAGAGCCACTACCGGCATGGCGTTCTTCTCCCGCTTGCGGCGCTGGGTGCTGCGCACCTTGCGTACGGCGGCCAGCTCCTCTTCCAGCTTCTGTATCTTCCGGCGGATGTGCCGCCGGTCCGTCTCCAGCTGGGTCTCGCCGGGGCCTCGGGTGCCTATGGGGGAGGAGCCGCCGGAGGCGGTCTGCCTCACCAGGTGGGTCCACATGCCGGTGAGCCTGGGCAGCAGATATTTATATTGGGCCAGCTCCACCTGAAGCTGACCTTCTCTTGTCTGGGCCCGCTGGGCAAAGATGTCCAGAATAAGGCCGGAGCGGTCCAGCACCTTCACTCCCAGCTCTTCCCCCAGCACCCGCATCTGGGAGGGGGAGAGCTCGTTGTCGAAAACGGCCAGATCGCAGTCGTTGGCGGCTATCAGCTCCTTGAGCTCCTTCACCTTGCCGTCGCCGATGAAGCTGCGGGGGTCGGGGCTGGGCCGGTTCTGGATGACCATGGCCACGGCCTCGCCTCCGGCGGTCTCCACCAGGGCGGCCAGCTCCTCCATGGAGATGTCCGTGGAGCGCTCATGCTCGTCCATGCTGGCGGCAGAGAGCCCGGCCAGCACGGCCCGTTCTTTTTTTATCTCAGTGTTTTCCATATTTTATGCTGCGCCTTTCTCGCCTCTCTGGGGCAGACTGGGCGTCTCCACCGGAGGCACCGGGTCGTTGCCCGCTCCGTACTGCCATATGCGGCAGACGGCGGCAATGAATTCTTCGTCGCTCATATCCTCGCCGCAGGTGAAGCTGAGAAGCACCTGCCTGGGCAGATCCAGCTCCTCCCCATCTTCCAGGGCGGCCTGAAGGCCGGAGACCGTGGAGAAATAAGATGTGGGCAAGACCAGGGCCTGGGCGTATCTGGTGTCCCCCTGCTTCATGAGCATAAAGTCATTTAAATAGTAGGAGGAGGCCTTGGGGCTCACACCCTGGGCAAAACTGGCGTGGGGCGTCAGCTGCTGAGAGTATATCTTGCTGAGGGTCTCGTGGCTGCAAAGCTCCGCCATTACCGTAAGCCCCAGCTTTTCATTGCCGTTGGAGGGCAGGTATACATACTCCACATAGGCGTTTTCCTGGAGCTGCCCCTCCCCGTCCAGAATGACCTGGTGAGAGGTCTTTTTCAGATTCAAAGGCTTGTAGGGGCTGCGGCTCTCGGTAAAGATGGCCTCAGGGAGAAAGTCGGCGCCGAAAAGGGCCAGACTCTCCTTGTGGCTCAGCTCCTGTTCAAAACGCTCCCCGGATACCCCGGGGTCGGACATGTTGAAGGAGAGTATCTCGTTCCATATATAGGTCTCCGGTGAGGCGCTGCTGAACATCGGGGCAGGGGTGGGCTCCGGCGTGGGGGCCGCATCCACCTGGGGCATCTCCCAGGGGCCGGTGTCGCCGCAGCCGGAGAGCAGACAGACCGCCAGCAGCAGCGGGATGATTATTTTCTTCATACTTACCTCCGGGTGGAAGTCAGATTATCAAATAATTATACCCCATTTTCCACCCGCAGGCAACAACTAAATAAACAGCCGCCTGCGGCGCTTGCGGCGCATGAAGTCCCCCTTGGCCTCCACCAGAATGATGTCGCTGCCTATGCGCACTATGCAGCTCCAGGGCAGCACATAGTCGTCCTCCCGGCCCAGCAGACCGAACATCTTGGCCCGGCCCGGGGTTATCAGGGAGATGATACGCCCGTCATTGTCGTCGAATTCCAAATCGCACACATAGCCCAGACGCAGCCCGGTGTGTATGTCTATGACTTCTCTGTAGCGCAGATCGGAAAAATAGCAGAGCACAAAGCCTCCCCCCTTATATAAGAGTATATAAAGGAGAAGGCTTGTATTATGAGGGGAAAAGAGAAACAACAGTGGGGCAGAGCGGTATATTCTACTGCTGTCCCTGGGGCTTTGCCTCCCGGGCCTTGGGTATGGATATGGTGAGGATGAGGGAGTCCTCCGTCTCCTCCCGGCGCACTCCGGCGGCAATGCCCCCCTGTTTCATCAGGTCTATGCTCCTGGACAGAGTGTTGAGGAAGACCCGCACGTCTTTTAAAACAAAGGTACGCTTGCCCTCCGGCTTTTCCGCCCTCTGTTCCTCCTCCGGCTGGGAGAGCAGAGCGTCTATATATGCGTCGGTAGCCGCTACGGTGAGGGAGTTGTCCACTATGTACATAAGGACCTCCCTCTGCTGCTCCGGCTCCGGCAGGCGCAGCAGGGCCCGGCCGTGGCGCTCGCTGAGACCGTTTTCCCTCAGTCCTTCCAGCACGTCCTGAGGCAGCTTCAAAAGCCTGAGCTTGTTGGCCACGGCGCTCTGGGACTTGCCTATGCGCCGGGCGGCCTCCTCCTGGCTCATGCCGAACATGCGAATGAGCTGGTTTATGCCGTTGGCCTCCTCAATGAAGTCCAGGTCCCGGCGCTGGAGGTTCTCCACCAGGGCAATGAGACTGGCGTCCTCCATGTTCACATCCAGAAGTATGCAGGGCACTTCCTTAAGCCCCGCCAGCTTGGCCGCCCTGAGCCGCCGCTCCCCCGCCACCAGCTCATAGCGGCTGCCCCTTATCCTCACGGACAGGGGGTTAAGTATGCCGTAATCCTTTATGCTTCGGCTCAGCTCCTCCAGAGATTCGTCGTCAAAGAGCTTTCGGGGCTGAACGGGATTGGGACAGATGTCCTCGGTGCTGAGATAAACTATGCCGCCCCGGCGCAGGGCGGGCCGACTGCGTAAAGCCTGCATGGCTATGCCTCCTTATCTTGTGGTCTGTAAGGCAAGCATACACTGGATATAGTGCGAAAGCAGGGGAAAAAGGAGAGACAAAGGGCGATGACTGAAGTTTTTTTGACAGCCGGGGAGGAAGAAAAAAACCGGCTTGAGAAGGGGGCGGGAAAGCCTCTCAAGCCGGGGATTCAGTTTCCTGAGGAGTATAAAGCTTCGTAAAGCGTCTGCCACCGGGCCTCGTCCTGGGAGGGGACGGCCTCAAGTTCAAAGCGGTCCTCCAGCCAGTCCGCCAGCCAGGCCGTGGCCTTGGAGGCTCCGGAGGTGTTCAGATGGTTGATGTCGAAAAAGTCCAGGTTTCCGTCAAAGCCCACCTGGTCGTAGAGCAGGTTGAAATCCAGCAGCGGGGTGTCCTGCTCCAGGGCAAATTGGTGAAGACTTTTATATATGCCTGCGTTTTCTCCCGCGTCCTCATAAGGGGCGATGATGAAGACCAGCCGGGCTCCGTGTTCCTCCGCCAGGGCCTTCATCTCCAGCAGGATGGAGATGTTCTCCTGGGGGATGGGCCGGGCCTCCACCTGGGAGTAGTCCAGAGCCCGGCTTTGAGAGGGCCTGGCGGGAGTTAGATATATATAGCCCTTGTAGCCGTCGGTGGAGTCCCGATAGGAGAAGTCGAAATCCAGGGAGCTAAGCTCCTTCCAGCGGGAGTGGTATTTGAGGAAATTGAAGTAGTAACTGCCCCGTTGGCCCTGGGGCACAAGCTCCTGTATCAGTTCTATCTTGTTGCGTGACCAGGGCAGCGGGTCCAGGCAGTCCCTGAAAACCGCCTCGGTGGCCGTGTCAGTCGTGGAGCAGGCCCCCAGAAGCTCCAGCACTATGAGCTTGGGACTCTGGTGCTCCAGGCTCTCCTTCATATAGTAATAGGTAGCCAGGAGGGGCTGCTGCTGGGTGGCCAGCACATAGGAATGGAGGCCGGAGCCCTTCCACAGTTCCAGGGGGCTCACGGTGCAGTACATGTGGCTGGTGCCGTAAAATATCACGTCCATGCTGTCCTCCGGCTCATTGTAAAAGCCCCGGACCCTGGTGAAGTAGTCGCAGGCGTATTTCCTGTCGAAGACCAGGGCCGCTGCCGTGAGCAGCAGGGCAAACAGCAGGAGGAAGGCTATGGAGCGGATAAGTTCCTTCTTTTTCATGGGCCTCCTCCTCTCAGAAATTCATGTAGATGAACTGGGCGCTGTCATAACCTGGGCCGTAGATGCCGAATATCAGCACCGCAAACAGGCACAGCAGATACAGAGTCCAGCGCAGGGGCAGCCTTTGCCGGGAGATGAGCTCCCTCAGGCTCTGCCGCTCCTGGATGATGGAGACTGCCAGCAGTATCGCCAGGGCCAGGGCCAATACCAGCAGGTCCGCCCCGTCCAGCCCCAGGTTTAGGAGGGCGCCGCCGCTGAGCTGGGGCAGCCAGCTGCCCAGGAGCATGGCGGAGGCCATGTGCATACCGGCTCTGAGGCCGGGGGCGCGGAAAAAGAGGAAGGCAAAGCTCACCAGCAAAAAGCAGAGCAGCCGCCGCAGCAAAACCAGGGCACGGCTGTCCTGAGCCACGCCCAGGCGGCGGAGCAGTGCGGCCTTGGGCCTGCGGCTCAGTCCGCCCAGCACCTGGTAGCCGCCGTGGAGCAGGCCCCAGAAAAGGTAGTTTATCCCCACGCCGTGCCAAAGACCGCTGAGGGCAAAGACGACCATGATGTTCAGGTACTTTCTCGCCGGCCCTTTGCGGTTGCCCCCCAGGGGGATGTATACATAGTCCCGGAACCAGGAGCTGAGGGAGATATGCCAGCGCCGCCAGAATTCCTGTATGGACTGGGAGAAGAGGGGGCGGCGGAAATTGTCCGGCAGAGAGATACCCAGCATGCCGGAAACGCCCCGGGAAATGTCCACGCAGCCGGAGAAATCGGCGTAAAGCTGAAGGGTATACAGGCACATGGCCACAAAGACCGACAGGCCGGCGTAGGCCTCATAATTGTCGAAGACCTGGTTGACCAGCAGCCCGGCCCGGTCGGCTATGACCAGCTTTTTGAAGAAGCCCCAGAGCATGAGCTGAGCGCCGAATTTAAGCTGCCTGTAGTCCAGGCGGTGAGGACTGCTGAGCTGAGGAGACAGCTGGGAATAGCGGCAGATGGGCCCCTGCATTATTATGGGGAAAAAGCTCATGTATAGAGTAAACTTCCACAGGCTCCTTTCGCCTTGCGCCTCTCCACGGTATACATCAATAAGATAGGACAGGGCCTGAAGCGTATAGAAGGAAATGCCCAGAGGCACCAGAAACCTTGGCTGAGGCAGCTCCCTGCCCAGCAGAAGCCCCAGCACATTCAGGGAATAGGGCAGAAACTTCACACAGGCCAGCAGCCCCAGATTGAACAGCAGCACCAGCAAAAAAATGAGCTTCCTTCCTCTGACCCGGCCCTGGATAGCCAAAGCTCCAGCGTAGCAGCTGAGTATGCTCGCCCCGAGAAAGAGCAGATACCTGATGTCGGCATATATGTAAAAGAGTAGACTGGCTGCCAGCAGCCAGCAGGGCCGCAGCTTCAAAGGCAGGAGATAGTATACCGCCGTTACCAGCAGCACGAAAGCCAGAAAACCCACAGAGATGATGTTCATATATCTCTCCCATCATATGATTTAAAAACCCGCCGTCCCCGGACAATCCCGTCCCCGTCGGATAAGGAGAGGGAAGGGGGAAAATGCAAGTACATGATAATTGAAGCGCCTGCCCCTGTCAAGCGCCGCCGGGACACGCCGAAAAATGTTTAACGATTTATCACGCTAATGTGTTGACAAAACCTTTCGGCAGTGCTATTATAGCTTCATCCATTAAACCGATGGCCGAGAAAATGATGAGGTGATTTAAATGAAGAAGATTTTTGCACTGGCACTTATTCTGACCATGGTATTCTGCTGCGCCGCCTGCGGCAGCGGCGGAGACAAGGACCTGCTCGCTGAGATAAAGGAGCAGGGCTACATCGAACTGTGCACCGAGCCCTACTTTGCCCCCAACGAATTCATCGACCCCACCAAGACCGGGGATGAACAGTACGTGGGCATGGATATTGAAATAGCCAAGTATATCGCCGACAAGATCGGCGTGGAACTGAGGATAGTACCCCTGGACTTCACGGCAGTTCTTGCAGGCATAGCCGACGGCAAGTATGACATGGCCATTTCCGCCATTGCCTACTCTCCCGAGCGGGCCGCCGCCATGACCCTTTCCAATGTTTACAAGACCTCCGGCGGCTACGGCTTCATGGTGCGTACCGAGGATGCGGATAAGTATAACTCCATTGAAGACCTGAAGGATGCCGTGGTAATCACCCAGTCCGGCTCCGTGCAGGAGGCCCTCTATAACGAGAACGTGAAGGAGTGCAAGGAGTTCAAGCTGGTGGCCAACATGACCGACGGCTACCTGGCGGTGGCGGAGAACAAGGCGGATGTGTGCATCTGCTCCACCGATTCCGCCCAGCTCTATGCCGATGCCAACGGCGGCCTGTACATTCCGGAATTCCGCTTTGAAATAGACCCCAACATGAACGGCACCGTAGTGGCTTTGCCCCCTCAGGGCAGCGAGAGCCTGCTGGAAGTGGTGAACGAGGCCATTGCCGAGCTCAATGAGCAGGGCCTGATAGATCAGTGGAACGAAGAGTACACTGCCTATGCCGCAGAGCTTGGCATCGAATAAGAAAACAAATTCTGACTGAGCAGTCAACGGGAGCTGGAGCTGATGGATAAGATAATAGGCCTGCTGGAAAAGTATTATCCGGTGTACCTGCAGGGCCTCTGGGGCACCCTGTGGATCTCTGCGGTAACCGTGCTTTTGGGCACGGTGCTGGGAGTGCTGATAGCGGTGCTGCGCATGAGCCGTTCAAAGGTCCTCAACGGTATTGCCGGGGCCTACATAGAGGTGCTGCGGGGAACGCCCATACTTTTGCAGCTGTACTTTTTCTGGATAGGACTGCCCAAGCTCCTGCCCTTCCTGGAGCTGAGCGACACCCAGTGCATAGTGGTGGCCCTGGTGATAAACGCCTCCGCCTATATCGCCGAGATAATAAGAGCGGGCATAGGCGCCGTAGACAAGGGCCAGTGGGAGGCGGCCCGGAGCATAGGCCTTACCGAGACCCATGTGATGACCCATGTCATCATGCCCCAGGCGGTGAAGAACATCCTGCCCGCTTTGTGCAATGAGTTCATAACCACGGTGAAGGGCACCTCCCTTGCCTCGGTGTTCTTTGTGGGCGAGCTGATGACCAGCTACCGCAGTGTCCAGGCGGCCACCTTCCTGGCTCTGGAGTCCCTGACCATAGTGGGCATAATCTATTTCCTGCTGAACCTTATCCTGTCCCGGCTCCTGCGAGTCCTTGAAAGGAGGATGACTGCCAGTGACTGAGGAGATCATCCGTACCGAAAACCTGACAAAGAACTTCGGCAGCCTGGAGGTGCTCAAAGGCATTTCCACCACCGTGCGCCGGGGGGAAGTGGTGTCCATCATCGGCCCCTCCGGAGGCGGAAAATCCACCTTTCTCCGCTGCCTGAACCTGCTGGAAGAGCCCAGCGGCGGCAAGGTCTATTTCAAAGGCCAGGACATAACCGACAAGAAGCTGGATATCTGCAAGTTCCGCCGGAGTATAGGCATGGTGTTCCAGAATTTCAACGTCTTCCCGAATATGACGGTGCTGGATAATATCACCCTGGCCCCAGTGCTGGAGAAAAAGGTGCCCAAGGCCCAGGCCCGGGAGGAGGCCATGGCCCTGCTGCGCCGGGTAGGTCTGGAGGACAAGGCAGAGGAATACCCCCGGAAGCTCTCCGGCGGCCAGAAGCAGCGTCTGGCCATAGTCCGGGCCCTGGCCATGCAGCCGGAGGTCATGCTCTTTGACGAGCCCACTTCCGCTCTGGACCCGGAGATGGTGAAGGAAGTGCTGAACGTCATCATGGATCTGACCCGCAGCGGCATGACCATCCTCATCGTCACCCACGAGATGGGCTTTGCCCGGGAGGTCTCCGACCGGGTGCTCTTCATTTGTGACGGGGTGATAAAAGAGGAAGGCAGCCCGGATCAGATATTCACTTGCCCCCACGATCCCAGTACCATAAAATTCCTGAGTATGGTATTATAAGAGGGAGATAAATTTTAAGGAGACGAGCCAATGACACAAGTGGAACAAATAAAGGAGCTGGTGGCCAAAAATGCCGGGACCACCGTGGCTCTGGCCAAGGAGATCTGGGACTATGCGGAGCTGAGCTATGAAGAGTTCAAGTCTTCGGCGGCGCTGATAAAGGCCCTGAAGGACCAGGGCTTTGAGGTGGAGGAGGGCATTGCGGATATGCCCACCGCCTTCAAGGCAAGCTATAAGTGCGGCAGCGGCAAGCCGGTGATCGGACTGCTGGCAGAGTATGACGCCCTCTCCGGCCTGAGCCAGAAGGCGGCCTGCCCCCGGCAGGAGGCCATAGAGCCCGGCGGCTCCGGCCACGGCTGCGGCCATAACCTTATAGGCGCCGGCTGCTATGCCGCCGCCGTAGCTTTGAAGGAGTACTTCAACGCCCACTCCGTAGACGCTACGATAGTCTTTTTCGGCTGCCCCGCCGAGGAGGGCGCAGGCTCCAAGCAGTTCATCGCCCGGGCGGGCTACTTTAACGACGTGGACTTCGCCTATACCTGGCACCCCGCCACTGTGAACGAGGTGGGTTCCAAGGGCAGCGTGGCCATCATGGGGGCAAACTTCATTTTCGACGGCGTGGCCGCCCATGCCGGCGGCGCTCCCCACCTGGGCCGCAGCGCCCTGGATGCGGTGGAGCTTATGAACGTGGGTGCAAACTATCTTAGAGAGCACATGATAGATGCCGCCAGAATCCACTACGCCTATTCCGACCCCGGCGGCACCGCCCCCAACGTGGTCCAGAGCCATGCGGTGATAAAGTATGAGGTCCGGGCCCCCAAGGTAAATCAGGTCCAGGAGCTCTTTACCCGCCTGGTGGACGTGGCCAAGGGCGCAGCATTGATGACCGGCACCAAGATGCAGTACGAGATAACCATGGCCTTTTCAGACTATGTGCCCAACCGCACTCTGGGGGTACTGATGGACGAGTGCATGCGGGAGCTGGGTGCTCCGGAGTGGACCGAGGAGGAGTACGCTCTGGCCAGGGAGTTTTTGCGCACCTATAACCGCTCCACCATGCTGGGCATAAGGGAGAGCTTGGAGGAATACTTCAGCCCCGACGAGCTGGACAAGGCTCTGGAAAAGCCCCTGGACAATGTTATCCACCCCTTCAATCCCAAAGAGACCGGCTACAGTTCCGGCTCCACCGATGTAGGCGATGTGGGCTACGCCACACCCACGGTCATGATACATGTGGCCACCGCCTGCCTTGGCAATGTGGGCCACTCCTGGCAGAATACCGCCTTCTCCTGTTCGGAGATAGGCATCAAGGGTATGCTGAGAGCGGCGGAGATGCTGTGCCTGGGAGCCCTGCGCACCCTGGAGCAGCCGGAGCTCATAGACAAGGCCAAGGAGGAGCTGAAGCGGAAAAACGGCGGAGCCTACAGCTGCCCTCTGCCGGATTACGTGACGCCGCCCATAGGCAAATATTAAAAGTTTCTGAAAGCTTTCACCCCGGGAAAAGCGAGATAAGTCTTGCCTTTTTCCCGGGGCTGTGCTATACTTCCGCAGGAATATGTGGCTGCCACCGGGCAGCGGATGAAATCAGGCATCCGTTTGTACGTCGTTAGGTCTTTGAAGACGTGCAGAGGGGTGCTTTTTTGGAGGAAATCATGGGCGGTACAAAATCACTGCTGCATTACTTTACTAAAACCGAGGCGGCCCTGTGGGCTTTTTCGGTGCTGTTTATAAGCCTGAGCTTTGCGGGCTTCGACCGGGAAAATTATCTGAGCCTCAGCGCTTCCCTGCTGGGGGTCACTTCCCTTATCTTCTGCGCCAAGGGCAATCCTGTAGGCCAGCTGCTGATGGTGATTTTCAGCTTGCTGTATGCCCTCATATCCTACAGCTTTGCCTATTACGGGGAGATGCTCACCTATCTGGGAATGACGGCCCCAATGGCCCTTGTGGCCCTGGTGTCCTGGCTGAAAAATCCCTATAACGGGAATCGCTCCGAGGTGAAGGTGAACCGCATCGGCAGAAGGGAGATCCTGTTTATGCTGCTGCTGGCGGTGCCTGTGACTGCCGCCTTCTATTTTATATTGAAGAACTTCGGCACCGCGAACCTTATCCCCAGCACCTTCTCCGTCACCACCAGCTTCATTGCCGTGTACCTCACCTACCGGCGCAGCTGCTATTTTGCCCTGGCCTACGCGGTGAACGACCTGGTGCTTGTGGTGCTGTGGAGCCTGGCCTCTCTGAAGGACAGCTCCTATGTTTCGGTGCTGGCCTGTTTTATAGTTTTCTTCCTCAACGACCTATACGGCTTTTATAACTGGCAGAAGATGCAGAGGCGACAGGAAGTGGGCTGAAATGCCCCGAATATATAGGCGGTAAATAAGCATCCCCCGGGGGACTATCAAGTCCTCCGGGGGATGCTGAATTTATTTTATCCGCTATCGGGTCCCGGCGTTACTCCACGCTTATCATGTAGTAGTAGACCGGCTGGCCTCCGTTGACTATGCTGATGTCGGTGTCGGGGAAGCGGCGGGTGATAAGCTCGGCTGCCCGGGCGGCATCCTCCTCCACCACGTCGGCGCCGTAGTAGACGGTGATGAACTCCGGCTCCAGCTTGTCAAAGGACTTTACCATGTCCGCCATGAGGGTGTCCACGTCGGGATAGCTGCCCAGCAGGGCGCCGTCCAGCAATGCCAGATGCTCGCCGGCCTTGATGGCGTGGCCGTCAAAATCGGAATCCCTGGCAGCATAGGTGACCATGGCGGTGTGGACATTTTTGGCGGCCTCGCTCATGACCTCCACAAGAGCCTCCTCGCTCTCGTCGGGGTTGAAGTTCAGCAGAGCGGAAATGCCCTGGGGCACGGTCTTGGTGGGCATGACCACCACCTTTTTCTCGCTGAGGGGAATGCACTGCTCGGCGGCCATGATTATGTTTTTGTTGTTGGGGAAGACGAAAACGGTGGAGGCGGGGGTGCGGTTTATCTCCTTGAGAATGTCGTCGGTGGAGGGGTTCATGGTCTGTCCCCCGGTTACCACGCCGTCGGCGCCCAGCTCCCGGAACAGATCCTCCATGCCCTTGCCGGCACAGACGGCAACTATGCCGTATTCCTTTTCCGGCTCGGCCACGGCTCCGCCCTTCTCCAGCTCCTCCTCTACCTTCTCCAGGTCGTCGGTGCTCTGGACGTGCTTGCCCGCCAGCAGGTCTTCATGCTGGGTGCGCATGTTCTCTATCTTGGCCAGCTCCAGCACGCCAAACTTCTGAGCCTCGTTCAGAGCGTTGCCGGGAATGTTGGTGTGGACGTGGACCTTGAAGGCCTCGTCGTCCTCGCCGATGACCAGACTGTCGCCTATGCTGTTGAGATATTTGCGCAGGGGCTCCAGGTCCACATCCGGCTCGTTCTTGCGCACTATGAACACGGTGTCGAAAGCAAAGGTGATGTCCTCGGTGTCAAAGACCTCAAAGGCAGTCTCAGGGGCGGCGGCCACCTGACTTGCCTGAGTGGGAGCGGTTACTTCGCCTCTCAGGGATGAGAGCATGGCGCCCAGGATGATGAGATAGCCCTTGCCGCCGGCATCTACCACGCCGGCCTTTTTCAGCACGGGGTTGAGGTTGACGGTGTCCTCCAGGGCCTCCTCGCCGGCCTTCATGGCGCAGACCAGGCAGTTTTCCAGGCTGGCTCCGGCGGCGGCGGCCTCGGCGGCGGCGGCGGAAGCCAGACGGGAGACGGTGAGGATGGTGCCCTCGGCAGGCTTCATGACGGCCTTGTAGGCGGCCTCCACGCCGTCGGACATTGCGCCGGAAAACTCCACTGCGCCGGCGGTCTCGGTGCCCTTCAGACGGCGGGCGATACCCCGAAACAGCAGGGAGAGGATGACGCCGGAGTTGCCCCTGGCGCCCCGGAGCAGGGCGGAGGAGACGCAGTCGGCGGCGGCGGCGATGGTCTCGAAGTCCTTTTTGCGCAGCTCGGCGGCGGCCTTGTTCATGGTCAGGCCCATATTGGTGCCGGTGTCGCCGTCAGGCACGGGGAAGACGTTCAGGTCGTTTATCATCTGGGTATTAGCTGCAAGGGCTGCATCGGCGCAGAGAACCATCTCTTTAAATGCAGCGGCGTCTATATAATCTCTCAAGTAAAAAGCACCTCCGGTGGGATACCCTGTAGGGGATTATCCGATGATAGTGTCTATATATACATCCACCTTTTTCACAGGTACGCCGGTGGACTTGGAAAGCTTGTAGCTGACCTCGCTCATGATGCTGCGGGAGACGGCGCAGATGTTCACGCCGTGGTCAACGCCTATGTGCAGCTCCAGGGAAATGCTGCCGTCGTCGTTGAAGCTGACGTCCACGCCCTTGGACATGGACTCTCTCCGCAGAAGCTGCAGAGGGCCGCCCTCCTTGCTGCGCCCGGCCATGCCTTTTACGCCAAAGCAGCTGGTAGCCGCATCCCCCGCCAGATTCATGAATACCTCGCTGGTAATGCTGATATTGCCCATGTCGTTGGTAATGTTCACCATTTGCTGACAGCTCCTTTCTGCAAACTGTTATAGCAACAAAAAATCAAAAATATCCCGGCTTCGGCCCAAGTGACCGTAAAACCGAGAACACATTATAATACAAAACCGGGAAAAGCACAAGGAGAAAATAAGAATTATTCAAAAATTTAAAGCTTTCGTCAGTAATCCCGTAAAACGCAAAAGACAGCCCTCAAACAGGGGGGCAAATTCAGCAGTTTTCTACAAGATTTTTCTCAATATAACGTGTTTACAATTTGACGGTTTAATGCTAAAATGATACTGCTTATGATTGTGACCAAACAAATTCATGGGCAGTGTGCAATAATTTTTATTATGGAGATGAAAATAGACATGCAGAGACACTTCAAGACGATGGACGGCAACACTGCAGCCGCCCACGTATCCTACGCATTCACCGAAGTCGCAGCTATCTACCCCATCACTCCCTCCAGCCCCATGGCCGACTATGTGGACCAGTGGTCCGCCGCCGGCCGGAAGAACATCTTCGGCTCCACCGTAAAGGTCCAGGAGATGCAGGCTGAGTCCGGTGCTGCCGGTGCTGTTCACGGCTCCCTGAATGCAGGTGCCTTGACTACCACCTACACCGCCTCCCAGGGCCTGCTGCTGATGATCCCCAACATGTACAAGATAGCAGGCGAGCTGCTGCCCGGCGTGTTCCACGTCAGCGCCCGTACCGTCGCCAGCCATACCCTGAATATCTTCGGCGATCACAGCGACGTTATGGCCTGCCGCCAGACCGGCTTTGCCATGCTGGCCGAGTCCAACGTCCAGGAAGTCATGGACCTGGCCCCCGTTGCCCATCTGGCAGCCATCAAGGGCCGCGTTCCCTTCCTGAACTTCTTTGACGGCTTCCGCACCTCCCATGAGCTGCAGAAGATCCAGGTCTGGGACTATGACGATCTGAAGGACATGGTGGATATGGACGCCGTTGAGGCCTTCCGTGCCCGTGCCCTGAATTCCCAGCACCCCGTGATGCGCGGCTCCCACGAGAACGGCGATATCTTCTTCCAGAACCGCGAGGCCTCCAACAAGTACTATGAGGCAGTCCCCGCCATCGTGGAAGAGTACATGGGCAAGATCAATGAGAAGCTGGGCACCAACTACCAGCTCTTCAACTACTACGGCGCTCCCGATGCCGACCGGGTCATCGTGGCCATGGGCTCCATCTGCGACGTGGCAGAGGAAGTCATCGACTATCTCACCGCTCACGGCGAGAAGGTGGGCCTTGTAAAGTGCCGTCTGTACCGTCCCTTCTGCCCGGACAAGCTCATCGCCGCCATCCCCGCCACCGCCAAGAAGATCGCCGTCCTTGACCGTACCAAGGAGCCCGGCGCTCAGGGCGAGCCTCTCTATCTGGATGTTGTCACCGCCCTGCGCAACGCTGGCATGAACGATGTCACCGTTATCGGCGGCCGCTACGGTCTGGGCTCCAAGGACACTCCTCCCTCCTCCGTCTTTGCAGTGTACAACGAGCTCAACAAGGCCGACGCAAAGCGTCAGTTCACCATCGGCATCGTGGACGATGTCACCAATATGTCCCTTGAGGAAGTTCCCGCTCCCAACACTGCAGCCGAAGGCACCATCGAGTGCAAGTTCTGGGGTCTTGGCGGCGACGGCACCGTGGGCGCCAACAAGAACTCCATCAAGATCATCGGCGACCATACCGACAAGTTCGTCCAGGCCTACTTCCAGTACGACTCCAAGAAGACCGGCGGCGTCACCATCAGCCACCTGCGCTTCGGCGACAAGCCCATCAAGAGCCCCTACTATATAAATAAGGCCGACTTCGTGGCCTGCCATGTGCCTTCCTACATCACCAAGGGCTTCCCCATTGTCCGTGATGTCAAGCCCGGCGGTGTGTTCCTGGTCAACTGCCAGTGGAACTTTGAGGAGCTGGAGCATCATCTGGATGCCGCCTCCAAGCGCTACATTGCCAAGAACAACATTCAGCTCTACATGATCAACGCCATCGACCTGGCCAAGAAGATCGGTATGGGCAAGCGCACCAACACCATCCTTCAGTCCGCCTTCTTCTCTCTGGCAAAGGTCATGCCCGAGGAAGACGCCATCAAGTACATGAAGGATGCCGCTCTCCACTCCTACCTGAAGAAGGGCCAGGATGTGGTTGACATGAACTATGCCGCCATCGACGCCGGCGCCACTGCCTACGTTAAGGTGGATGTACCTGCTTACTGGGCCGATGCTCAGGACAACAAGGTTCCCCACGGCAAGACCGGCCGGGAGAAGACCGTCAAGATGGTCACCGAGATCCTGGATCCCGTGGACAAGATGGACGGCGATTCTCTGCCCGTGTCCGCCTTTGTGGATCACGCCGACGGCACCTTCGAGCTGGGCGCTTCCGCTTACGAGAAGCGCGGCATAGCCGTCTCCGTGCCCAAGTGGGACGCCGAGAAGTGCATCCAGTGCAACCGCTGCGCCTTCGTCTGCCCCCACGCTACCATCCGTCCCTTTGCTCTTACTGAGGAAGAGGCTGCTGCCGCTCCCGCTCAGGCCAAGATCGTTCCCATCAAGGTAGGCAAGGGCAAGGATACCTACAAGTTCTCCATGTCCGTGTCTCCTCTGGACTGCATGGGCTGCGGCGTCTGCGTAGGCCAGTGCCCCGCTCACGCCATCGAGATGGTTCCCATGGAGAGCCAGATCGAGCAGCAGGAGGTCTTCGACTACATGGTCTCCAAGGTCTCCCAGAAGAAGGATATGTTCGTTCCCACCGACGTGAAGTTCAGCCAGTTTGCTCAGCCCTACCTGGAGTTCTCCGGTTCCTGCGCAGGCTGCGCCGAGACCAGCTATGCCCGCCTGATCACTCAGCTCTTCGGCGACCATATGCTCATCTCCAACGCCACCGGCTGCTCCTCCATCTGGGGCGGTCCTGCCGCAACCTCTCCCTACACCGTGAACAAGGAAGGCAAGGGTCCCGCCTGGGCCAACTCCCTGTTCGAGGATAACGCCGAGCACGGTCTCGGTATGTACCTGGGCCAGAAGAAGATCCGCGACGATGTCAAGCCCAATGTGGAGTACATTGCCGCCAACGCCTCCGATGAGGAGCTGAAGAAGGCCGCCCAGGATTACCTGGCCACCTATGATGACGGCAACGCCAACCAGGAGCCCAGCAAGCGCCTCGTTGCCCTGCTGGAGCAGAAGGGTGCCTGCTGCGACGCCGCAGCCGAGGTGCTGAAGAAGAAGGATTATCTGAACAAGAAGTCCTGCTGGATCTTCGGCGGCGACGGCTGGGCCTACGATATAGGCTACGGCGGCGTGGACCATGTCCTGGCCTCCGGCGAGGATGTGAACATCTTCGTGTTCAATACCGAGGTCTACTCCAACACCGGCGGACAGGCCTCCAAGGCCTCCAACATCGGCCAGGTGGCACAGTTTGCCGCAGCCGGTAAGGAGATCAAGTCCAAGTCCCTGGCCGAGATGGCCATGACCTACGGCTACGTGTATGTGGCTCAGATCGCCATGGGCGCCAACAGCGTCCAGACTCTGAAGGCCATTGCCGAGGCCGAGGCCCACAAGGGACCCTCCCTCATCATCGCCTACGCTCCCTGCGAGATGCACAGCATCAAGGGCGGCATGGAGAACTGCCAGAAGGAGATGGACAAGGCCGTCAAGTGCGGTTACTGGAACCTCTTCCGCTTCAACCCCGACGCCGAGAAGCCCTTCACTCTGGACAGCAAGGCTCCCGCCGGCGGCTACCAGGAGTTCCTGATGAACGAGGCCCGCTACAGCCGTCTGACCCGCGAGTTCCCCGAGCGTGCAGACCGTCTGTTCGCCGCTTCCGAGGCCAACGCCAAGGCCCGCTACGAGCACCTGATGAAGCTGGTCTCCCTCTACGAGTAAGGCTTTGAGGCTCCTGCCTTGAAAACCAAAACAGCATAAAACCAATAAAACGGCATCGGACTTTTGCCCGATGCCGTTTTCATTTTACTTAATTCGTGTTGACAAAAGCCTTATAATAAAATACATTGGATATATTGAAATCTGCATGGGCAGCTGCTGAATCTAAGGCGTAGCGGCTTTTCTTTCCGGAACGGGCGGGGAAAAGCTTTACAGGGATTTTACAATTTAAGTGTGCCGGATTTCATATTATCCCGCTATAATCCCCCATAAGGAGGAGAGAAAATGATTTTTTGTGTGGAAGATGACGACAGCATAAGAGAGCTGATGATATATGTGCTTATGTCCTCCGGCTTCAAGGCGGTGGGCTTTTCCGAGGCCGGGGCCATGTGGGCCGCTCTGGAGGACACAAGGCCTGAACTTATATTGCTGGACATAATGCTCCCTGGGGAGGACGGAATTTCCGTATTGAAAAAGATTCGGTCCAACCCGAAGACTGAAAGTATCCCCGTCATTATGGCCACTGCCAAAGGGGCGGAGTACGACAAGGTGCTGGGCCTGGACTCCGGGGCCGACGACTATCTGGTAAAGCCCTTCGGCATGATGGAGATGGTGTCCAGAGTGAAGGCGGTACTGCGGCGGAGCCTGCCCAAAAGCGAGTCCATGCTTCTCAGCTGCGGCGGCATACAGGTGGACAAAGCCCGGCACAATGTGAGTGTCGCCGGGCAGAAGCTGAGCCTGACTCTGAAGGAGTACGAGCTGCTGTGCCTGTTTATGGAAAACCCCGGCCTGGTCTTTACCCGGGACCAGCTGCTGCGCTCGGTGTGGGGCGCAGACTTTGTGGGGGAGAGCCGCACCGTGGACGTGCATATAGGCACTCTGCGCACCAAGCTGGGCGAAGAGGGCAAGTGTATAGAGACCGTCCGGGGCGTGGGTTATAAGATGGAGAAGGATCAATGACAAAGCGCATTTTCCAGTCAATCTGCGTAGTGGCCGTCACGGTGCTGCTGGCCACCCTGATTTTGATAATGGGTGTGCTGTATGATTATTTTTCCCGTGTGCAGAGCGAGCAGCTGTCGGATCAGGCGGACATGGCGGCCAAGGGGATGGCAGGCCAGGGAGTGGACTTTTTCCAGGGCCTGGATCTGGACGGCTGCCGCATAAGCTGGATAGCTGCCGACGGCAGAGTGCTGTACGACAATATGGGAGATGCGGAGAGTATGGAAAACCATCTGGACCGGGAAGAGGTCCGGGAGGCCATGGAGACAGGGCGGGGCGAAAGCTCCCGCTATTCCCATACCCTTACTCAAAAGCTCAGCTATCAGGCCCGGCTGCTGCCGGATGGGACGGTAATACGCCTGGCCGTCTCCAAATATCCGGTCTGGGTGCTGATGATGGGCGTGCTGCAGCCGGTGCTGGTGGTGGCATTGCTGGCGGTGCTGCTGAGTCTGCTGCTGGCTTCCCGGCTGTCGGCCAAGCTGATAAAGCCCCTGAACGAGGTGGACCTTACAGACCCGCTGAAAAACGTTGAATATGAGGAACTGAGACCGCTGCTCAGCCGGATCGACAGCCAGCACAAGCAGCTGAAGCGGGACCGGGAGGAACTGGAGAAAAATGAGCAGATACGTCGGGAATTCACCGCCAACGTATCCCATGAGATGAAAACGCCTCTTCACTCCATTTCCGGCTATGCGGAGCTGCTGGCCAACGGCATAGCCCGGCCGGAGGACGTGCAGAACTTCAGCGCCAAGATATACAGCGAGAGTCAGAGAATGACAAGCCTGGTGGAGGATATAATAGAGCTCAGCCACCTGGACACCGGGGCGGCGGATATGAAACGGGAGGAAGCCGACCTGTATCTCATTGCCCGCACTGCCGTCGACAGTTTGACGATGGCGGCAAAGGAGGCCGAGGTGGAGCTGAAGATCAGCGGGGAGAGCGCAAAGATATACGGCGTGCCCCAGCTGATCTACGGTATCTGCTATAATCTCTGTGACAATGCAATAAAATATAACAGGAAAAAGGGCAGCGTAAATGTAAGCGTGAAAAACGGAGAGGACGAGGCGATCCTCAAGGTGAGCGACACAGGCATAGGCATTCCGGAGGAGAGCCGGGAGCGTATCTTTGAGCGCTTTTACCGGGTGGATAAGAGCCGCTCCAAAGCAGTGGGCGGAACGGGCCTGGGCCTTTCCATTGTAAAGCATGCGGCGCTGATACACCACGCAAAAATAGAGATGGAAAGCGTTCCCGGCAGCGGCACCAGCTTTACCGTCCGTTTTCCCAAAAATCCGGAAAGAAAGGAACTTTGATGACATATAAGGAAATAAAGAACAATAAGGCAATAAACACCTATATAAAACAGGCCGATACCTCCCTCAGCGCCCTGGGCTATACGGAGCACAGCTTTGCCCATGTTGGCCTTGTGGCGGAAAAGGCCGGGTATATACTGGAGACTCTGGGCTACCCGGAACGCACCGTGGAGCTGGCGAAGATAGCGGGGTACATGCACGATATCGGCAACCTGGTGAACCGTGTGGACCACAGCCAGAGCGGGGCCGTGATGGCCTTCCGCCTGCTGGACAATCTGGGCTTTGACCCGGAGGAGATATCCGTCATCGTCTCCGCCATCGGCAACCACGACGAGGGCACCGGCGTGCCGGTAAGCCCGGTGGCGGCAGCCCTTATCCTGGCGGATAAGAGCGATGTGCGGCGAAACCGGGTGCGCAATCAGGATGAGTCTGGCTTTGATATCCACGACCGTGTGAACTATTCCGTCACGAAATCGGAGCTGAAGATAAATGAGGCCCATACCCTCATAAAGCTGAAGCTGTCGGTAGATACCCGCTACGGCTCTGTTATGGATTACTTTGAGATATTCATGCAGCGGATGCTCCTGTGCCGCAAGGCGGCGGAGAAGCTGGGCATGCAGTTCAAACTGATGATAAATGAGCAGCAGCTCATATGACTAGAACAACAATGGCGGCGCCGTAAAGGCACCGCCATTTCATTATATTATTTCATTTCTCGTCCGCCAGATGGCTCAGGTCCAGGAAGGGCACAAAAAGCCCCTCCCTGCGCAGCCGCAGGATATCCTCCGCCGTGGCGCTCATACAGTCGCAGGTCTCCCCCTCCTGCAGCACCACATCTTCCAGGTCGAAGTCCTGGTGAAAGAGCCACACGTCGCAGAAGTAGCCCTCGCCCCGGTAGCTTTTCACTATTTTGCCCCGGCCCGGCTCCAGCTCCAGACCGGTCTCCTCTTTTATCTCTCTCAGGCAGGCGGAAAGACTGTCGTCTCCCGCCCGGGCGGCCCCGCCGGGGCTCTCCCACATGCCTCCGTAGCCCTTGTTGGGGCTGCGCTTGGTGAGAAGAAAACGGCCCCTGCCGTCTCTTATCCACACGTGGACCACCAGGTGGTAGTCCCCCGCCGCCAGCTCCTCTCCCCGAGGATGGACCCGGCCGGTGAGCCGCCGCTCTCCGTCGTAGACGTCCCAAAGTTCTCCGGCGGCGCTCTGCCTGTTCAGCCAATGATTGACATACAGAGCCAGCTTTTCCAGCTCTTCCGGGCCTTCCGCCTCCAGCAGTACCGGCTGCCCGGCGGACAGCGAGGAGAGAAACTTATCCATATCCTCCCGCCGCCCCATCCGCAGACTTAAACCCCTTCCGGCAGGCAGCAGCTCCAGGCCCTCCGTAAGCTGGGGCAAAGGGGAGGAAGCATCAATCTCCATGAACCTCAGTCCGTGACTGCGGCAAAACTCCGCCGCCCGGGAGAACAGCTCCGGCTTCTCAGGCATCTTTATTCCGAAAACGGGCATACCAGGCCCTCCTTTGAAAATGTCCGCTCCGCCGGCAAGAGCTTCAGCCCAGGGGGCGTACAGCACCGGCGGCAGCGGGACCTTACCTACAGTGTTGTACCAAGATATCCGCATTTTGTCAATATCTCCCGAGAAAACTGCATGAAAGCCCTCAAAAAAATACAGCGGCTTTTGTGTCAAATTACCCTTGACTTTGTGGAATAAACTGCTAAAATAAGTAGCACGCTACCTAATTTATGGGGGCGTAAAGGGGTGAAACAGATGGAGCATGAACTGCCCTACGGGCTGAGATTCTCCTTGCTTAGCCGATTTTTCAAAAAGCGGCTGAACGAACAGCTTATGGAGAAGGAACTGACCGGGGTGCAGCTGACTGTGCTGAAGGAATTGGAACGGCTGGAGGATTCCGGGGCTGCGGAGGTAAATCAGCGTGACCTGGAGAATATCAGCCACGTGACCCATCCCACTATGACGGAAATACTCAAGCGCCTGGAGCGCAAGGAGTTTATAAGCTGCCGGCGCAGCAGCACCGACCGGCGGCACAAGTGCATCTCCACTACGGAGAAGGCCCGGCAGCTGAGACAGGAGCTGAGCGAAATGGACGAGGCTGTACTCTCGGAGCTGAGCCAGGGACTGAGCCGCCGTCAGGTTGAGCAGTTGTGGGAGATAACAGATGTAATGCTGCACAACGCCTTTAAATGTTATGGGAAAGGAAGCGAGGAACAAAGTGATAAGAACACTTGCAAAGAGCCTGCGGGAATTTAAGACCGCAAGCCTGCTGTCTCTGCTGTTTATAGTGGGCGAGGTATTTTTTGAAGTGCTCATACCTTTCAACACCGCCGACCTGGTCAACGGCATAAAAGCCGGGGAGCCCATGGCGGATGTGGTAAGGACCGGGCTTGGGCTGCTGGCCATGGCCTTGGCCTCTCTGGCCTGCGGAGCCCTGGCCGCCTTTACCAGCGCCAGAGCCTCGGCGGGCTTTGCCAGAAATCTGCGCCGGGACATCTTCACCAGGGTGCAGGGTTTTTCTTTCGAGAATATGGATAAATTCTCCACCGCCTCTCTGGTGACCAGAATGACCACCGACGTGACCAACGTGCAGATGGCTTTCATGATGGTGATACGTATCGCCGTGAGAGCGCCGCTGATGTTCACCTTCTCTATAATCATGGCCTATATCATGGGCGGCAGTCTGGCTACCACCTTTGTCATCGTGGTGCCGGTTCTGATCTTCGGCCTTCTGATGATAGCCCGCAAGGCCATGCCCGCTTTCAGAGCGATCTTCAACAAGTACGATAAGCTCAACGAATCCATTGAAGAAAACGTGAGAGCCATGAGAGTGGTAAAGGGCTTCACCCGTGAGGAGTACGAGAAGAAGAAATTTGCCGCCGCCTCCCAGGACATCTGCAAGGACTTCACCAAGGCTGAGCGCATAGTGGCTCTCAACGGTCCCCTGATGCAGATGTGCGTGTACTTCAACATGGTGTTCATCCTGGCCCTGGGCTCCAAGCTGATAATAAGCTCCGGCGGCACCACCATCGACGTAGGCCAGATCTCCGCCATGCTCACCTACGGCATGCAGATACTCATGAGCCTGATGATGATTTCCATGATCTACGTGATGGTCACCATGTCTGCCGAGTCCGCCAAGCGTATCTACCAGGTGCTGACGGAGGAGAGCAGCCTGCACAATCCTGAAAACGCAGTTACAGAGGTGAAGGACGGCTCCATAGACTTTGAAAACGTCAGCTTCAAATACTCCAGGAAGGCAAAGCGCAGCGCCCTGGAGGGCATAAACCTGCACATAAAGTCCGGCATGACCGTGGGCATACTGGGCGGTACCGGCTCCAGCAAGTCCACCCTGGTCCAGCTTATCCCCCGCCTGTATGACGCCACCGAAGGCGTTGTAAAGGTAGGCGGCAGGGACGTGAGAGACTACGACCTGGAGGTACTGCGCAATGCCGTGGCCGTGGTGCTGCAAAAGAACCTGCTGTTTTCCGGCACCATAAAGGATAACCTCCGCTGGGGCAATGAGGAAGCCACCGATGAAGAGATAAAGGAAGCCTGCCGCCTGTCCCAGGCCGACGAGTTTGTCAGCACCTTCCCCGAGGGTTACGACACCTGGATAGAGCAGGGGGGCACCAATGTTTCCGGCGGCCAGAAGCAGAGGCTGTGTATAGCCAGGGCCCTGCTGAAAAAGCCGAAGATACTCATTCTCGACGACTCCACCAGCGCCGTGGATACCCGCACCGACGCCCTCATCCGCGCCGGCTTCAGAGCCTATATCCCGGAGACTACCAAGATAATCATTGCCCAGCGCATAGCCTCTGTTCAGGATGCCGACCTGATAATAGTCATGGACAATGGCCATATCGCAGATATGGGAGACCATGAGACCCTTATGAAGCAAAGCGAAATCTACCGTGAAACCTACTATCAGCAGAACAGGGGAGGTGAGGAGAATGAATAAGAAATTTGCCCAGGCCAATCTCAGCTCTCTCAAGGCCATAGTGAAAAAGTTTTTCGGCTATTATCCCGTTATGGCCCCTCTGACCATGCTGTGCATACTCTTCTCCTCCATAGTTTCCTCCATCCCCTCCCTCTTTGTCCAGAATATTCTGGCCGTGGTGGAGGAGTGGTATGTGAGCCGGGACTGGGCCGCCGCCAGTGCGGAGATAGTGCCCTATATAGTCCTGCTGGCAGTGCTGTATATCCTCTCCCTTATTTCCATTTTTACCTATACTCAGCTCATGGCCTATATGACCCAGGGCTTCCTCAGCAAGCTGAGGGAAGAGATATTCGACGGCATGCAGGATCTGCCTATCAAATATTTTGATACTCATCAGCACGGGGATATCATGAGCTATTACACCAACGACATTGATACCCTGCGTATGCTGGTGAGCCAGAGCATACCCACCTTCATCCAGTCGGGAGCCATAGTCCTGGTGGTGCTGGCCATCATGCTCTATTTCAGCTTCTGGATGACCCTGGTGCTGCTCCTGGGTGTTCTGGCCATGTTCCTGGTGGTAAAGAAGATAGGCGGCGGCAGCGCCAAATACTTCATGCGCCAGCAGCAGTCTGTGGCCAAGACCGAGGGCTTCATCCAGGAAATGATGAACGGCCAGAAGGTCATCAAGGTCTTCTGCCACGAGCAGGAGAGCATAAAGGACTTCGACAAGATAAATGACTCCCTGTTCCATGACAGCCTCCGGGCCAACGCCTACGCCAATACTCTGGGCCCAATAATCGGCAACATCGGCAACATCCTCTATGTGGCCCTGGCCCTGGTGGGCGGCGTGTTCATCCTGGCGGGCATACCCAATGTGAGTATCTCCGGCAAGGCCTTTTCCATCAGCATCCTGGTGCCCTTCCTTAACATGGCAAAGCAGTTTACCGGCAACGTAAATACTTTGAGCCAGCAGATAAACTCCATAGTCATGGCCGGTGCCGGCGCAGCCCGACTGACCAAGCTTATGGCCGAGGAGCCTGAAACCGACGAGGGCTATGTGACCTTGGTGAACGTGGAAGTGGCCCCGGACGGCACCATGACCGAGACCGACAAGCGCACCGGACACTGGGCCTGGCGTCATCCTCACCAGGCCGACGGCACTGTCACCTACACCCCCCTTCGGGGCGACGTGCGCATGGTGGATGTGGACTTTGAGTATGAAGAGGGCAAGCCGGTGCTTCACGACGTGAGCGTGTACGCCGAGCCTGGCCAGAAGGTGGCCTTCGTGGGCGCCACCGGCGCAGGCAAGACCACCATCACCAACCTGATAAACCGCTTCTACGATATAGCCGACGGCAAGATACGCTATGACGGCATCAACATCAACAAGATAAAGAAGAAGGACCTGCGCCGCTCTCTGGGCCTGGTGCTTCAGGACACCTTCCTCTTTACCGGCACCGTTATGGATAACATCCGCTACGGCCGCCTGGACGCCACCGACGAGGAGTGCATCGCCGCTGCAAAGCTGGCGGGAGCCGACGATTTTATAAGCCGTCTGCCTGAGGGCTATGAGACCATGCTGGCCAACAACGGCTCCAATCTGAGCCAGGGCCAGAGGCAGCTGCTGGCCATAGCCAGGGCCGCCGTGGCCGATCCTCCGGTTATGATACTGGACGAGGCCACCTCCTCCATAGATACCCGCACCGAGGCCATAGTGCAGCGGGGCATGGATAAGCTGATGGAGGGCAGGACCGTCTTCGTCATTGCCCACCGCCTGTCCACGGTCATGAACAGCGACGTCATCATGGTGCTGGACCACGGCCGTATAATCGAGCGCGGCAGCCACGAAAAGCTTATTGAAGAAAAAGGCACCTACTATCGTCTGTACACCGGCGCTTTCGAGCTGGAGTAAAAAGACGGGTAGTAAACCTCAATACAAAACCACAAAACACAGCGGCCATCCGGCCGCTGTGTTTTTGCTATCATATGAGCCTCGGCAGAAAATTCCCAGAGTCTGCAACAAATTTCCTCCCTTTCCCGTACTAATTATATACTTAAACGGAAAATTATAAAGAAAGGCAGGGAAGGAAGTGAAGAAAAAACTTACGGCGGCGCTGCTGGTTCTGGTTCTGCTCCTCACGGCCTGCGGAAAGAGCGGCGATGGGACGGCAGCGGAGCCTGAGCGGGAACAGGACGGCGGGCGAGAAAATGCAGCAGGTCAGACAGTGACTATTGCCGAACCGAAAACACCCCAGGAGACGGAGCTGGGCTATAAAAGCACTGTGATAGAGCCTCCCCACTGGGCGGAGGAGCTGGGCTCCGGAGCGGTCATGGGTGACGTCTTTTATATCCTGGCGGAGACCGGGGAGGGCGCCCAGGCCGTGGCGGCCTATGACACCATAACGGAGCAATGGCAGAGATACGACCTGGATCTCAGCCCTGTGTACTTTGCCCGGGTACAGAAATTCTCCGCCGCCGGCGGAGCACTGTGGATTCTGCTCCGGGAGAGCTTCAGCCCGGAGGACACGGATCATTACCAGGATAAGTATTACTGGCTGCTGCACTACGACCTGGAGACCGGGGAGCAGAGCTGCAACAAGCTGGAGTTCTGGCAGGAGGGGGAACCCTATCTCTTAGCCCTCATAGCCCTGGACGGAGAGCGGGCCCTGCTGGGGGACGGAGAAAGCAGCTTCCTCATAGACAGCCGGGGGCAGCTGCTGGAAGAGATGGAACCCTTAACTATGGGCGAAGGCCGTAACGCCCGTATAGGGGACAGCCTCTATGTGAACACCCCTGAGGGCTTGGCACCCTTGGATACCCAGAACCTGGAATACGGCCCGGCGCTGGGGGATATCCGCGACCGGGCGGTGTACAGCAGCCTGGGGAACATTCTCACAGTCCACGAGGAAAAGCTCTGCCGCTATGACCCGGCATCCGGAAGCATGGAGGCGCTCTTTGCCTGGGCGAATGTGGCTCTGAGCTACAGCTATATGTACGGCTGGACGGGCATGGAAAATTCCAAAGGGGATATTTACCACCTTACCGACAGCCTGATAAAAGTGAGCCTGGAGCAGATACCCAAGAAGGACAGACTGGTGCTGGCCTGCTTTGGGGACAGCAGCGATGACAGTACCGTCAATCCTTTTACAAGCTATGTATGCACAGATGCCCTGAAGGATGCCATCATCCGCTTCAATAACAGCGACCCGGAGTACAAGATAGAGATAAGGCCGGTGGTGTATAACAGCGAGGAGGAGCGGGAGCTTATGCTCATAGAGCTTATAAACTCCGGAGACATAGACCTGATAGACACCAGCCTCCTGCCGGAGGGGGCGGTGGACGACGGGCTGCTGGTGGACTTGCTGCCCTATATAGACTCAGAAACAGAACTCAGCCGGGAGGACTTTATCCCCAGTCTCCTGGAGGCCATGATGAGAGACGGCGGCCTCTATGAGTATACGGACAAGTTCACCCTGCTTACCATGACTGCCCCGGCAGGTCTGCTGCCGGAGGGGGAGGGCTGGACGGTAGAGAAGATACTGGAGCTGAGCAATGAAAACCCGGAGCTGCTGTTCCCCATGTCCGGGGATGAGCTGCTGCAATGCTTCATGTGGGCCGCCACCGGGGAGTTTATAGACAGGGACGCCGGGAAGTGCAGCTTTGATACCGGGGCTTTTGCCTCCTGGCTGGAGCTGCTGAAAACCACATATGAGAGAGACACCGGGGAGTATAGGGGAGAGCGGCTCTTTGCGGTGTGGAATGATTTTGTCTCCGGCGCCGGCCACAGCGTGGCGGGCAGCCACGGGGGCAGCTATGCGCCCCTAGGCTTTCCCGAGGCAGAGGGCAGCAGCAGCTACTTTATGGAGCTGGCCCGGCCCGGCCTCAACGGTGGGCTGGGCTATTATGAAGCGGAGCTGAATCTGAGAAGCTCCGGCAGGAATACCAGTCTTGGCATCATGGCTTCCAGCGAAAAGCGGGACGGAGCCTGGCGCTTTATGAGCAGCTTTATGGCCGGAGAGAGCGAGCCGTATATATATGACGGTATCCCGGTGAAAAGGGACAGTTTTGAAAAAGCGCTGGAGAACCAGCTGGAGCGGTCGCTGAAAAATAAGCAGGAGCAGAAGCTGCCTTATGACATCTTCGGGGAGCAGGATGCGGAGTATCTGCGTCAGCTGGTGTACTCCACGGATAAGATGGTGATAAACGACCCGGTCCTGCTGGAGCTGATGAGCCGGGAGATAAACGCTTTCCTGGGCGGAAAGTACAGCGCTCAGGACTGCGCCTCACAGATACAGAGCCGGGTGAGCCTGTATCTGGCGGAGCAGGGCTGAGAAAAAAGAAATCTCAATCCCCGGGGCGCAAGAGCACCCCGGGGATTGTCTTGACCCGGGATACAGGCCGTAGTATAATAAAATGATATGAAAAATAAAGAAGATGGAGCTGAGCCCATGAACGAAAACGTAAAAAAGTTCTTTGAGATATACAACTCCGACCCCAAGCTCCAGGAGCGCGTCCGCATGGCGGAAGAGGCCTATCCCGGCTCCCTGGAGATAAGGGATGCCCTGGTGCAGCATGTGCTGCTGCCTGTGGCGGAGGAGCTGGGCCTGCCTTTTACCATAATGGACCTGCTGGTGTACGAGACCAAGCTCAAAGCCCAGCGGCAGCAGGACGTGGAGCTGACGGAGGAGGAACTGGCCGCCCCTGACCAGGACTACAGCTACTGGCTCATTGACCACGGCTGGGAATTTCAGAAGCCGGAGCTGGGGGACTGAAGCATGGCGGGAAAACTGCTGCAATGCCTGATGCTCCTTTGTCTGGCCCTGGCCTGTTACGGTTATCTGCGCCTGTTCATGAGAGCCTTTCGCCTGCCGCCGGAGTTTTCAATGGTGAGCTTCCTGTCAGCCCTGGCTCTGGTGATGTTCACTGCGGGCTGCCTGGGACTGCTTTTGCCTGCCGCCTATCTGCTGCTGGTTCTGGGAGCGGCCCTGGGCCTTGTGTCACTGCTGCGCCGGGAGCCGCTGAAGCCCCTGTGCAGCCCTGCCATGCTGCTGTGGCTCCTGCTCTGCGCTTTCTCCCTGTACCTGGTCTTTGGAGAGAAGTTTTACTATGTGGACGACTTCAGCCACTGGGCCACGGCGGTGAAGACCCTGCTGAGAAACGACGCCTTCCCTACACCGGCGGATAAGCTCATCTATTTCCCCGACTATCCCCTGGGCAGCTCCGTGCTCATCTACTGGTTTGCCCGGATGTCCGGCATAAACAGCGAATGGTTCCAGATGCTGGTACAGGCGGTGTATATCTCCGCCTGCCTCTCCCTGCCTGCCGCCTTCCTGCCAAAGGATAAAAAGGCCGGGGCATTTGGCCTGCTGCTCTGGGCCGCTGCGGCCTTCGGCATACTGGGAGCCAACATAGAACTCACCAGCCTGTATGTGGATACCCTGCTGCCTCTGGTGGGCCTGGCGGGAGTCTGGCTCCATCTGTACGGCCGGGACCGGGAGGAGAGTTCCCCTCTGCCGGTGCTCATCCTCTGCTGTTACACCGTGACGGTGAAGGAGAGCGGCATTTTCTTTGCGGTCGTCATTATCCTGCTTACCCTTACGGACAGCCGGGATAAAAAGACCGGACTGCTCCGGGCCCTGCTGCTGGCTGCCGGGACCGCAGCCTTCAAGCTCCTGTGGTCGATGCATTATAAGCTGACTTTCGGCGGCAGCTCGTCAGGGGGCTTTGAACTGTCTCTGACCGGACTCTTCCCCGGCTATGCAGATAAGCTGCCCGGAGATGTGCAGACCATTGTGACAGCCATGCTTAAAACCATAGGCAGCCCTGATATCTTGCTGCCGCTGCTGGCCCTGCTGGCCTTTACCGTGCTGCTGGGCCTGGCCGTGGAAGACAGGGCCAGGTATATGAAGCTCACTGCTATGGGAGTAATATTTTATATCATATACTGTGCCGGCCAGGGGGCCATGTACATCCTTTTCATGCCCAGGGGCGAGGCCATACGTCTGGCGGCCTTTGACAGGTACTTTGCCACCATACAGATATTCCTTGCGGGCTATTTCCTGGCCCTGGAGCTGAAGGCCCTGGGGGAGAGCCGCGGCTCTCTGCTGAGCCGGGGAAGCCCTGCTCTGCTCTGCGCCCTGCTCAGCCTGCTTATACTATCCCCACAGCCGGAGTATTTTGTCCGTACCGAGAAGCGGGTGCCCTGCTTTCTGGCGGAGACGGACGAGCAGCTGGACCTGGACTGGGCCCGGGAGAAGGGCAAGCCGGAGTTCTGGGCCAGCATACGCAGCGAATATGACCGGGTCATAGAGCAGTACAAAGTGCCACAGGACCTGACCTACACCGTGTTCATCGGAGAAGATTACGGCATAGAGGTGAGGGTCCTCACCAACTATCTCCTGAATTCTGCGGGGACCTATGTGGTCACCGATGAGATGCTGGTGAGCGGCCAGGACCTGAGCGTGTCCTATGAATACTACATAGTCCTGGAGGAAACGGAGACCAACATGGCCTTTGTGCAGGAACATTACGGCAAGACCGAAAGGGCTGCCTATACATATTGAAGCAAGCACCCACGGAGCAAGAGAAATGAAAAAAAGTTTTGTGATAGTGATATGCCTTTTGACCCTGCTGCTCACCGGCTGCCAGTCGGCGGCCCTGGCCCGGCAGCTGGAGGACCTCTCGGCGCTGCTGGAGCAGGCGGGGCCCCTTCCTACGGTGACACCCAGCCCCACGGCTACGCCGAAAGCCACGGCAAAGCCCACAGCCACGCCCAAAGCTACGGCAAAGCCCAGCCCCACGCCTGAGGCTGAAGCCACGGCCAGCCCCAGCCCTAGCCCCACTCCTACCCCGACACCCACGCCTAGGGCTACGCCAACACCCACACCTACTCCAAAACCCACGCCTACACCTACACCCAAGCCCACAGCTACGCCAAAGCCTACGGCTACGCCGGAGCCTACTCCCACTCCTTTCCCGGACTGGATGATGGCGCCCATCCCCCAGTCCATACCCTATATGACCCCGAAGCCCACCCCGGCACCCACGCCGGAGCCCACACCCGCTCCGCCCTCTCAGATAACGGAGGCGGGGGACACCTCCAATCCCAGCGCCACCTATGCCACGGGCCAGGAGGTGGCGGAGTTTGCCCAGCAGTATGTGGGCTATAATTACAAGTGGGGCGGCAAGTCTCCGGAGACCGGCTTTGACTGCTCCGGCTTCGTGTACTATGTGTACCAGCAGTTCGGCTATGAGCTGAACCGCACCGCCGCCGACCAGGCCTCCAACGGCACTCACGTGGAGCCGGACGCTCTGGAGCCGGGGGATGTGCTGTGCTTTTATAAGGGCAGCTATATAGGCCACTCCGGCATATATATAGGTGACGGAAACTACGTCCACTCCCAGGACTCCGCTACCGGCGTGGTCATTTCCCCTCTCAGCGAGAGGACCGGCGGTTTTGAAGCCCGGCGGATATTGCAGTAAAAAGTCAATATATAAAAAATTCCCCATACCTGAAAAATGAACTGAACCAGTAAAAACGGACAATAGACAAAATCCCCCTGATGTAGGAAAATAGAACTACATCAGGGGGGTAT
>CALWYF010000003.1 GCA_944385705.1 uncultured Oscillospiraceae bacterium
AATCTACTACCGTTTTATCGGCAAAGTGGAGTAAAAACGCAAATAAACCATTTATCTCTTTAAGTTGGGGAAACCGGCAGCTCATATCCGGATATAAGCCTGCTCTGCCCTCTGGCCAGGGCCCTGGACACCAATGTGGACAGCCTGCTCAGCTTTCATGAGGAGCTGTCCGACCAGGAGGTCAAGCAGCAGATAGACGGAGTCTTTGCCCTGCTCACCGGGGAGGGGACTGCCGAGGAGCGCTCTGCCGCCGGGGAGGCAAGGCTCAATGAGCTGCTGCACCGTTATCCCAACAGCGAGGCGCTGAAATTCAACGCCGCCTTGAGCTATGACAGCTTTGCCCTGTTCTTCCCCGGGGCAGGAGAGGAAAAGCGTCTGGCCTGGCGCAGCCGGAAAAAGAAGCTTATGGAAGAGCTCTACCGCTCCGGCAGCGGCCCCTACCGGCAGCAGTGCGCCATGTTGCTGGCCAACCTGGCCATTCTGGAGGGGGAGACGGACAGGGCCGAGAGCCTGCTTAAGGAGCTGCCGGAGCAGTGCACCGACCCTACCGGCATATGGGTGCAGCTCTATCTGAAGCAGGGCAAGCCCCTGGAGGCCCTGAAAGCCACCCAGCGCAGCCTGTATATCTCTCTAACCAGGGCCTTGAGCTGCCTGGGAACCTTGGTGCTGCCGCAGCTGGAGGAAAACTTTGAGCGCAGCCGGAAGGCCGCCGAGGCCTACAGCCTGCTGGCAAATACCTTCGGTTTTCTGGATTCGGGCCAGATACTGATGGTGGAGTCCTGGCTGCGCCGGGGGGAGAAGGCCCGGGCGGCGGAGTGCTTTGAGACTTATGTGGAAAAGCTCACCGGGGAGGCAGTCCGGCCGGATGCGGACTTGTTTGACCCGGGACTGGAGCTGAAAAAGACCGAAGGGATAAATGCCACATCCAGAGAGATAGTCAATTTTTTCGCCGAAGAGATCCTGAAGGACGAACAGCTCATGGAGCTTTCAGATCAGCCTGCCTTCATCCGGGCCATGGAAAAGCTGAAAGCAGAGAGGCAGAAAGCCTGAGGCCGGGGAAGATAAAACTGAAAAAGGAACGATGAAAAGGCTCCCGTGAAAATTTTCACGGGAGCCTGAGACTGTCAAAAAAGCCTCGCAGAGTTTTTTCGCCTCAGCGAAAAAATAAATACAATCGTTTTCTGCGGCGACATGTGCGTCGCAGAAAACACTTCTCACGGAGCGGAGTGTCGAATTGTACGCCTTTGGCGTACAACCGAGGCATGAAGCGAAGTGCAAGCCCCTTTTGTTGAAGAAGGCTATGCCTTCTTCAACAAGCGGAGGCTCCCGTGATTTTTCACGGGAGCCTGAAATTTTTGACTGAAGTCTTGGTCAATTCTTTTTCTTACGGAAGATAAGCAGCTTGCTGAACACATAGTTTGTGATGGTCACCAGCACGGCGGCAATGAAGATCTTGGCTATCCAGTAGCTCATGTGCAGCAAATTCACCGTCACCATCATTATAACAAGCTCAAGGATCCAGGTGGACACACGGGATGCGGCAAAGCCGAAAAACTCCTTAAAGACATGGGGATTCACGCTGCGGAAGACCCATTTCCGGTTCAGGGGATAGGCAAAGCACACGCCGGCTACCCAGCCGATGGTGTTGATGATATTGTTCTGCATGGTGTCCGTGGGGTCCAGGAAGAACTTGGCCACCCAGCAGGCCAGCCAGGAGAAAATGGTGGTAAGAACGCCCACGATAAGATAGACGATGATTTCCCGGTATTTGACGCACAGTTCCTTGACTTTATCTATCATGCTTTGTTCTCTCTTTCTCCGCAGGTTTTGGAAATGATGTAGCGGGGACGGCCCTTTATCTCGTCATATATCCGGGCGATATAGTAGCCGATGATGCCGAGACATATCATTATAAGGCTGCTGGAAAAGAGCACCAGCAGTATCACCGTGGTAAAGCCGCCCAGGGCTACGCCGGATATCTTCTGTACAAGGGCGGTCACTCCCAGCACCACAGCTACAGCCAGCATTATGAAGCCCAGCACCGTGACAATGTGAAGAGGTGCGGAGGAGAAGGAGGCTATGTTGGTGAGAGCGTACTTGATAAGGGAGCGGGTGGACCACTTGCTCTCCCCGGCGGTGCGCTCCTGGACCTTGTAGCTGACGCTGGTCTGCTTGTAGCCTACCCAATAGGACAGGGCCCGGAAGAAGACGTTCCGCTCCGGCATTGCGTTGAGAGTGTCCACCACTTTCCGGTCCAAGAGCTTAAAGTCGGAGGAGGAGGACATGTCCATGCCGGTGGCCTTGCTGATAAGGCCGTAGAAGCTGTTGGCGGCAAAGCGGTGGAAGCCGCTCTCCCGGCCTCTGTCTTCCTTGATGCCCTCTACCACCTCGTAACCCTGCTCCCAGAGCCGGTACATCTCCACCAGCTTTTCGGGGGGATGCTGAAGGTCGCAGTCTATGACGGCGCAGCAGTCGCCCCGGGCCTTTTCCAGCCCGGCAAACATGGCCGACTCCTTGCCGAAGTTCCGGCTGAAGTGGATGCCCACAATATGGCTGTTGTTTTCGGCGGAGCGCTCTATCATCTTCCAGGTGCTGTCTTTGGAGCCGTCGTCCACAAAGAGCAGCTCATAGTCGATGCCGGCGCCCTCAAGAATGGAAGCCAGGCGCTCTGCGGCGGTGGGTATCATTTTTTCCTCGTTATAGGAGGGGAGAATAACAGAAAGCATATCAGTTCCTCACTTCGAGATAACATAGGTGGCGGACAGACCGTTTTGATACAGCAGTTCCGCGCTGTGGTAATCTGTCTGAGCGGCGATGCCGGACAGAATATCCTCCGGCTTGTAGCCGCTGGACCAGTATTCGCTGATGTCTATATAGGCCACAAAGCTGTCGCTGTCTGCCAGGTAGCCCAGCATGTCCTCATAGCCCCGGTCGTTGGTGACGTAGAAGTCCTCAAAATGCATCAGCTGCAAGAGATCCTGGGTGATGGGGGCAAAGTAGTCGTCGGTAAAGTAAACGCAGGGCTCATCGGCGTGCTGCTCCACCAGAGCGTCATACTCCGCATATTCCGGGTACAGGTACTGGGGCGGAGCGCAGCGGGCCTCCCACAGGGCCAGGGCACAGATAAGCAGCAGCGCCGCCTTCTTCCACATCCGGGGCCGCCGGAGAGAGGGCAGACTCACATCCAGCCAGTGCAGCAGCAGGCACACTGCCACGATGAAGAAGGGGACGATATTGTATATATACCTCTGGTCCATTACCGGGGAAATGATTGCCACAACAGGAAATACCACAAAGGCGGGCAGGATTATCACCAGGGCCTCAAGGCAGAGCTTGCCGTCCTTTGCCGCAGCCCGGAAGCGTTTAAACAGCAGGACCAGGGCGAGAAGGGCAAGAATGGTAACATATATGGCTGCCTTCAGCCCGTGGCGGGCCTCGGCAAAGTAGTACATGAACCGCTGGGGGTACTGGGAGATATCACCAAGATTCTCCATGGCGTTGCCGCCGGAGACCAGTTTGTCCGCAAAGAGCTGGTCCATACACTGGGGAAAGACCAGCAGCAGGGCCAAAGCTCCGGCCAGGGCCCAGGAGACAAACCACAGCAGGGCTTTGTATTGCCTCTTTATCAGGGCATAGAGCACGTAGGCGGCGCAGAGGAAGAAGGCGTAGAACACGAAATAGTACTGGGTCATTAGCCCTGCCAGAATGGTCAGGGCGATGAGGGGACAGAGCAGGGGCTTGAAGTCCCTTATCAGCCGCAGAATTAAGTATGCCAGCAGTACCGACAGCAGAGTCAGCAGCACATACATGCGTATCATCAGCATGGTGGACATGCCCAGCAGGCAGAGTCCGTAGAGTATCACCCCAGCCGAGGCGATGTCCCGGCTGGAGAAGAGGGCCATAAGCAGCTTGTAGAGACAAAGCAGGGTGAGCATGTATATAACAAAATCCAGGCCCAGGCCCGTCCACTTGGTAAAGGTGTTGGGGAAGAGGGAGGAGACCATGTTGAACAGCCAGTAATACAGAGGCGGGTGCACGTCCTGAGTCTGGTTATAATACACGGAACCGAAGTCAAAGCCCTCCCCATCGGTGACGGCGACATAGTCGAAAAGATCCTGGCGGGTGATGACCTGGCCCAGGGCGCTGCCGCCTTTCACATCGGTTATATAGGGGGCGTAGCTGCTGTTGGAGAGGCCGTAGGTATATATCTCGTCAATGAACATGCCGCTTTTGCGGCAACTGAACATCAGGCACACGGCGGCCACGATGAGAAACATCAGGCACACAGCGGCATATTTTTTCAAAAATTCTCTCATTGCAAGTTTCTCCCAAGAAGCGTTGACAACACATTATACGCCAAAGAGCGGCCGTTAGCAACAGTTTTAAAGGGAATTACAGGCTAAAGAATGAACAAAAAGAAAACTCAGGCGCATTTCACGGTAAAATGTAAAATGCGCCTGAGATATTGATTTTACATAAGCTCCGCCTGGAGCAGGCTCCAGACTTCCAGGAAATACTGGTAGTACATCTCTACATGGTACTTGTCGTCCAGAGTGGTCCAGATGCGGGAAAAGTCCGCACCGGTCATCATGCCGACGCCCATGCACACGGCTCCCAGCAAAATGGCGATGAGCACCACCAGGAGAATTATTTTCCAACCGCTTTTCACCGGACAGCCACCTCCTTATAGCACCACTTGCCGCCAAGTCTGATAACGCCCCGGATAAGCCCGGCAATGGCTCCGCCGATGAACCAGATGAACAGCCAGGTGAACAGCAGACCTATAGCCAGCAGGACTATGGCCAGACCTAAAATGACCATCAGATCGGCAAAGATGGAGAAGCCTGCAAAGGCTCCGGTGAGCACCAACACGCCGGAGGACACGAAGGTCACTGCAAAGCTCAGGCTGAAGAGGGTGGGAATGAGCAGCAGCAGCACACCCAGCAGGGTGATGGGGATAGAGAAGATAATGTAAAGGATGAGGGGGAATACCCTTGCCTTGCGCACAGTGGCTGCGGGGGCCTCTTCCAGAGGGGAATAGTCCTCCTCCCGGACATCTATAAGGACCTCCTCTTCGGCCGGAGCAGGGGGCTCCTCAGTCTCCTGAGAGGCGGGCTGATGAGAGAGCTCCTCCAGGTGGAAGGGCTGGTCGTCAAACTGGGGAGCGGCCTCTTCCTCGGGCTCGGGCTCGCCCTGCTCGCTGTGGCTGGGCACCAGCTCGCCGTCCGCAATGGAGAAATCCGCCAGAAAGGCATCCACCGCATCGGCAAATTCGGACACGGAGTCCTTCTCCGCCTCGGGCTCATCGGAGACGGCCTGGGGCTGCTCCTGGGCAGGGGCAGAGTTCTCGGCTGCCGGAGCGGGAGCGGTCACCTTTGCCGGAGAGGAGATCTCGTCAAAGAGGGAGAACTGGTCTTCGTCCACAGGCTGCGCATCTTCCACGGGGGAGAAGATGCCCTGAGCTGCGGCGGCCTGCTGCAGATCGTCTATAGCCAGAATGAAAGGCGGGAACTGGCCGTCATAATCGCTGTAGTCAGGCGCCTCTTCCCTGGACTGGGTATGTACCTGGAGCTTGCGCTCCTTGGCGTCGTAAGAGCGGGCCAGAAGAACGGCCTGCCGGGTGGGAGAGATCAGAAACTGGAGAAGCATCTGTTCTTCCGCAGCATCGTCAAACATCTTGCTGTACATGGCCAGGGCAGTCTGCCTGTCCTCCTCGTACATGAAGGTCAGCAGCCGGCCCAGCTCGGCAAGAAACTTCTGCTTGTTAATAATATTCACCTCCAAAGGTGTTTACAATCACAAATATTATAGCGGCTGTGGGGCCTGAGGTCAAGAAAAAAACAGGGAACTTTTGTCGAAGGGCGGCAAAAGCGGCGGAGATTCAGCTTATATTCAGCCATTGTGGGGGAGAGAGCAGGTTATGCCTATGATAAAACGGAAGACGGGGGAGAGATCGGGCAAGGAGTGAGAGGAATTTTACCTGCCCGCTATTGACAAGGCCCGGGGTGAAAGTTAAAATATCTAAATACGGTTCGCCGTAAATACGACGGGGCAAGGGCCCTGGCGAAAAGAGAGGTAAAAACATGGCTAAAGAAAAGAAAGTTGAACAGATAACCGACATGGAGGTGGACTTTGCCCAGTGGTTCACCGACGTATGTCTGAAGGCGGAGCTGGTGGATTACTCCGGAATAAAGGGCTTCTTCATCATGCGCCCTTACGGCTACGCCATATGGGAGAACATCCAGCACATTCTGGACGGAATGTTCAAGCGGGACGGACATGAGAACGTGTCCATGCCTATGCTCATACCCGAGAGCCTGCTCCAGAAGGAGAAGGACCATGTGGAGGGCTTTGCCCCCGAGTGCGCCTGGGTCACCATGGGCGGCAGCGAGGAGCTGCCGGAGCGGCTTTGTGTGCGTCCTACCAGCGAGACCCTTTTCTGCGACCATTGGAGCCATGTAGTACATTCCTGGCGTGACCTGCCCATGCTGTACAACCAGTGGTGCAGCGTGCTGCGCTGGGAGAAGACCACCCGCCCCTTCCTGAGAGGCAGAGAGTTCCTCTGGCAGGAGGGACACACCCTCCACGCCACCGAGGAGGAGGCCCGGGCCGAGACTCTCCATCAGCTGGAGGTCTATGCCGACGTGTGTGAAAACTATCTGGCCATGCCCGTCATCAAGGGCAACAAGACCGACAAGGAGAAGTTTGCCGGGGCTGAAAACACCTATACCATCGAGTGCATGATGCACGACAAGAAAGCCCTCCAGTCCGGCACCAGCCATTTCTTCGGCGACGGCTTTGCAAAGCAGTTCGATATAACCTTTACCGACAAGGACAATAAGCAGAAGTATCCCATGCAGACCTCCTGGGGCATGTCCACCAGGGTCATCGGCGGCATTATAATGACTCACGGTGACAATAACGGTCTGGTGCTGCCTCCCCGCATAGCCCCCATCCAGGTGATAGTTGTGCCTGTGGCCCAACACAAGGAGGGCGTCACTGAAAAGGCCAAGGCCCTTTTTGAGACCATTAAGGCCGCTGGTATCCGTGCGAAGATCGACCTGAGCGACAACAGCCTGGGCTGGAAGTGCGCCCAGTATGAGATGAAGGGCGTACCCGTCCGTGTGGAGCTGGGGCCCAAGGATATTGAAAATGGCGTGTGCATGGCTGTGCGCCGGGACAACGGAGAGAAGATAGCCGTTAAGCTGGAGGAGGTCGCCCAGCGTCTGCCGGAGATCCTGGATGCAGTGCAGAAGGGCCTCTACGACAAGGCCAAGCGCAACCTGGACGAGCACACCTATGTGGCCCACTCCATAGAGGAGGCCAAGGAGCTGCAGGAGAAACACGGCGGCTTCATCAAGACCATGTGGTGCGGAGACCTCCAGTGCGAGCTGGATATGAAGGAGAAGGCGGGCATGTCCTCCCGCTGCATCCCCTTCCAGCAGGAGCATCTGGACGATGTTTGCGCCTGCTGCGGCAAGCCCGCCAAGACCATGATCTACTGGGGCGTGGCATACTGACAGTGTCTTTGTCCAAGAAGGCTTTGCCTTCTTGGACAAGGGGGCTTGCACTGCGCTGCGTCGCCGCAAACTCCATATTCTTCGCAGCAGCGGCAAATAATGCATTTGGCCGTGCTGCTCATCCATTCCGTTGCGGCTCCTTTCAAATCCGGACCCACTGTGTTGGGCTCCGGATTTGAGTAAGAGTTGATGCTTCGCTCCGTGAGAAGTGTTTTCCGCAACGCACATGTCGCTGCGGAAAACGATTTAAATTATTTTTTCGCTGGGTTAAAAAAACTCTGCGAGGCTTTTATGGCCAAAAATCCCGGGGAAAGCACCCGGGATTTTTATTATTTATAGATGACGTGCCTCAGCGGCTGCCGCCCTCAAAGCGGACGGCCCGGCTCTTGGGACTTTTCCCCGGCATCAGCTTTGCGCTGCCGGGAAGCTTTTTGCTCTTTTGCACCCGCTGCCAGACCCCGTCAAAGTTTTTGAGCCTCTGCTGTATCTCTCTGTCGGTCAATGCTGTTCACTCCTTCGCACTAAAGTTTTACACTCCATTGTATGATGACTCTTGAAAAAATGTGGGGATTATGCAATAATCAAAGGAGAAAATAAAAACCGGGGTGGTAAAATGCCTAGATTTTTTATAGCCGGCACCAATATCATGGGCGGCATGGCCGTTATAAGGGGAAGGGACGCCGAGCACGTGCGGGTGCTCCGGCTGCGCCCCGGCGAGGATATGATAATATGCGACGGGAAGGGCACCGATTATAAGTGCCGCCTGGTGAAGGCGGACAAGGAGCAGGCCGAGGCAGAGGTCATCGAGGTTGTGCCCTGCCCCGCCGAACCCACGGTGAAGGTGACGGTGCTCTGCGGCCTGCCCAAGGGGGACAAGACCGACTATATCATCCAGAAGTGCGTGGAGGCGGGAGCCTTTGAGATAGGCTTTTTCAACTCCAGCCGCTGCATAGCAAAGCCCGATGCGCCGGAGAAAAAGCTGGAGCGCTGGCAGCGCATAGCCGAAGAGGCCGCCAAGCAGTCCGGACGGGGCATCATCCCCCAGGTGAGCTGGGTAGGTGATTTTGCCGCCATGCTGGATGTGGCCAACAAGAAAGACCTAGGTCTGTTCATGTACGAGACCGGGGAGCGAGAGCCCCTCAGCGAAGTGCTGGACAAGAACCGGGATATGAAGACCGCCGCCATAGTCACCGGCCCGGAGGGGGGATTCCAGCCCTTTGAAGCGGAGCTGGCGAAGATAGTGGGCCTGCACATCTGCTCCATGGGGGAGCGCATCCTCCGCTGCGAGACGGCCCCGGTGGTGGCCCTTACCGCCGCCATGTACGCCACCGGAAACCTGAGCTGAATTAAATATAGATACAGTAAACGCCATAGATACAATAAACGCCGCAGACTTTTTCCTTAGTCTGCGGCGTTCCTGTCTGCCGTAAAAACAAAGCGGAACGGCTCCCACCGTTCCGCTTCGTTGTATGGTTGAGGACAAAATGAAAAAGATGAAAAACTGTCACTTACAGTTATTATGATAGGGGAAAGATGTTTCATAATAAACCCAGAAAATGTTTCATAATTGTAAAATGCCTTTTGAATTTTCCGGGGGACAGTTTCAGTCAAAGCTCAGGTTCCATATAAAGTCCGGGGGCAGGCTGCTTTTCGGAGCAGAGATATAGGCCTCGCCCTCTTTATAGGGGAGGAAATAGCGGGCGCTGTCCCTGCCCAGATGTGCGGCCAGGGAGGCGGCTGCGGCCTCAGGGGAGAGACCTTCCGGGGTTATGAGCTCCCTTATCACCAGCTCCTCGTCTCCGTAGGCGGCGCAGACTCCGCCGCCGCAGAGGTAGAGCCCGCCGCCGAAGCTGCGGTAGAAAAGCTCCCCAAAGTCCATGAGCTCCGAATTTATGCGCAGGTGGGGCCTGCCCTCCAGCAGTGCCTCCCGCCAGGAGAGGTATTCTTCCGCCCCGACTTCCCGGCAGGGTAGCAGGGGAGCGGCCTTGGCCATAAAGCTCCGGCGGCGCAGGGCACAGGAGACACCCAGTATCTTCTCGTACCAGGGGTAGAGGGACTCCTCTGCCGGAAGGGTACAGATGAGACGGCTGCCCCTTGCTTTGGAAAGTTCTGCCGCCTTTTGGCTCAAAGCCGCACCCAGACCATGATGCCTGTGCTCCGGGGCGACGGCCACGGCATAGATGTAGCCGCAGGGCACATCCCCTCCGGCAAGGCCGGAGCAAAGACCCTCAAGGGCATAGGCGGCGCCTACGGCCCGGCCTTCCAGCTCCGCAACGGCCCCCACACCGAAGGAGGGCAGGCGCTGAAGAAAAGCCAGTATCAGCTCTTCCGGGTCGCCGAAGACCTTGTGCCAGAGGGCGGTGAGCTCAGCCCTGTCTTCAGGGTGAAATTCCCTGAGCCTGTAGTCACTCATCCTTCCACCTGGCGGAGAACTTTCTCAGCATGAATTCCGGGCGGTAGGATATCTTGGAGCGGCGCAGAGCCTCCAGCCCCATGTCGTCCTCCCTGTTCATGTAGACCAGGGAAGGGTATTTCTTCATAAGCATGCGGGTAAATTCCCGGCAGACCATGGGATAGGCACCGTTCATGCTGCTGTAGGCCTTTTCAAAATGTACGTCGAAGCAGCTGGAGCTGGTGAACTCCCCAACGCTGAAGCCGACGATTTTGCCCTGTACACGCAGCACTCCGCCTTCCAGGCCCAGCTTCTCATAGGCGGCAAAGCACTTGAGCAGAGCCTCGTGTTCATAGGCTATGCTCTTGTCAAGACGCTGGTAATTTTCCTCTGTCCACATGTCCAGCATGTCCAGGCATCCGGGGATTAGCTCCCGGGTGAGGGGGACAAAATCCCAGTCGTTTTCCGCCTCAAAGCGGTTGCAGTGGTTCTTTTTGCTGTGGAGGGCCTTGCCGGAGTAAGTGGCAAGACGCTCTGCAAGGTAGATATAGTCGGCAAAGTCCACATCTTCGGAGACCTCAAAGTGGCCGGGGTATTCCGCCTCCAGGGCGGCAAGCTGCTTTTCCGTCACGCCCTGCATCAGCAGGGGACGCTCCTTGTGGGCGCAGTATTCCCCCAGAGCCTCGATCATGGGGCGCAGACTGCCCCGGCCCACGGGGAAGGTAAAGGCCAGCTCGTCGCTGTAGCGGAGTTTGGTTATCATCCTGTCTCCCAGACGGGCGACAAGATGACGGTAATTTCTGTTCCAGAGGTAGATGGTGCCGAAATTATAGCCGGCACAGGGACAGTCCTCACACATCACCAGCTCGTCCACCCAAGTTTTGTCTTCAAGGCTAAGGGTTTTAAATTCCAGCATAATCAGTACGTACGGCTGCAAACAGCCTTAATTTCCTTTCTAAGCTCCCGCAGGTCCATAAAAGCCTCGGGCCTTTTGTCCACATCCCTGAGCAGGGCCGAGGGATGATATGTTGCCATGATGTGTCTGCCCTTCACCTCAAACCATTGGCCGTGTTCCCGGGTGATGCGAAAGTCCTCCCGGATAAGGCTCATGGCGGCGATGCGCCCCAGACAGACTATTATCTTGGGGTCTACCAGGGCTATCTGCCTGTCCAGCCAGGGGCGGCAGGCCTCCTGCTCCACATTGAGCGGGTCCCGGTTTCTTGGCGGGCGGCACTTGACGATGTTGGCAATATACACCTTTCTCCGGTCCAGGTCAATCATTTCCAGCATATCGTCCAAAAGTTTTCCCGCAGGACCCACAAAGGGTATGCCCTTAAGGTCTTCCTGCTCTCCGGGGCCCTCACCAATCAGCATTACCTCCGCCTGTTCGTAGCCCACTCCGAAGACAAGATTGTGCCGGGTGTCTCCAAGAGAGCAGGCCCGGCAGTCTTTACAGTCATGCTTGAGGCTTTCCCATGTGTCCATCAAAGTTCCTCCGTGTTCCCCGCCAGAGAGAGCAGCAGCTCCCGCCGGTTGTTGGCAGGGTAATCTATAACGTAATCCAGAAGGAAGGCCAGCATCTCCCCCAGCTCCCGGCCCCGGAGCCCCAGTTCCGCCAGATCATCCCCGGTGACGGCCAGGTGCTTCATTGTAAAGCATTCCCCGCTTTTAAGTACGGCTTTCAGCTCCTTGTAGCTGCTGCCTCCGTCCAGAGCGTCCAGGCAGCGGGCGGCGCAGCTCACCGTATCCACCCCCATGCGGCAAAGCAGACGCTTCCATTCGGGAGCATTGGAGGGCTTGGGGCCGGAGAGAATTCTCAAGCCGTCGGTGCAGCAGCGCATGGTGCGGCTGTCCAGCTTCAGGGAGGAGAGAAAGTCCCAGGTGCCGGAGATAAGTCCCCGGCGGCTGAGCACCAGGCACAGGGCCATCCAGCGGTCCAGAGCCTTTTTCGGCAGGGCGGCTGCAGCGGATAGTTCCGGCAGAAGCTCTCCGGGCTTTGTGAGGAAGGCGTTCAGAAGGCCCAGCCGGGCCATCTGTCCCACAACTTCCGGTTTCTTGGTGAGCAAAGTCTTCTCAACTTCCTCCCTTACCCGCTCGGCGGCCAGGGAGGCGGCCAGCCCGGACTTTTGGGATATGGCGGCCAGGGTGTCCTCCGCAATGGAAAAATCCAGCCGGGCGGAAAAGCGCAGGGCTCTGAACATGCGCAGGGCGTCCTCTTCGAAGCGCCGGGGGGCCTGGCCCACGCAGCGGATGCAGCGGCGCCGGATATCCTCCAGCCCGCCGAAGGGGTCCAGCAGCAGCCCGTCCGGGGACAGGGCCATAGCGTTTATGGTGAAGTCCCGGCGGCTCAGGTCCGTGGTAAGTTCCCCCACGAAATGCACGGCGCTGGGGTGGCGGTGGTCGGAGTATTCCTCCTCGGAGCGGAAAGTGGTGACCTCCACATGGCGGGAATTGATGTCCACGGTGACGGTGCCATGACGGATGCCGGTGGGTCTGGCCTTGGGAAAGACCTCCAGCACCTGCTCCGGCAGGGCGCTGGTGCAGATATCCCAGTCATTGGGATGCACACCCAGAACCATGTCCCGGACACAGCCCCCCACCAAATAAGCCACATAGCCCCGGGCCTTGAGACTGCGCAGGACCTGAAGAACATACTTTGGGGGCGTGACCTTTTCCATATTGGAACTCCTTCCGGCAAAATAACGGTTCCGTAAGAAGCTGTACTCCGGCGGCAGGGAATATTTACTTGCAATGGCGCCGCCCAGGTATTATAATACAATCTGCTATCTTCCGGTTTATTTTAATTTTAGCATTTTCCCCTTCGGACTTCAATAGATATTGTATTAACAGCAAACAGGCAGCGGAGGGGAATAACAGGGCTATGGAGTATTTTATGACGGATTTCAACAATTATCTCTCCCCAGGCAGGAGAGGTCATCTGATAGGTATAGGCGGAGTGTCCATGTCCTCCCTGGCAGACGTGCTGCGGGGTATGGGCATAATCATCAGCGGCTCGGACATGAACAACAGCAAAAACGTCAGGGCGCTCACCGCCTCAGGCATACCTGTGGCCATCGGACATAAGGCGGAGAATATCACGGAGGACATTGAGTTCGTGGTGCGCACCGCCGCCGTCCATGACGACAACCCGGAGATAATCCGGGCCCATGAGCTGGGCATACCGGTCTTTGAGCGCACCCAGGCCTGGGGCGCCATTTCCAGGGATTACAGCAACGCCCTGTGCATCTCCGGCACCCACGGCAAGACCACCACCACCTCCATGTGTACCCATATACTCATGGCGGCGGACAGAGACCCCACCGTGATGATAGGGGGCACCCTGCCCCTGCTCAATGCCGGGCACCGGGTGGGCCACGGCAACACCATTGTCATGGAGGCCTGCGAGTATTATAACTCCTTCCTGTCCTTCCACCCCACCGTGGCGGTGATACTGAACATTGAAGCCGACCATCTGGACTTCTTCAAGGATCTGAAGGATGTGCAGCACTCCTTCCGGGAGTTTGCCCTGCGCACTCCGGAGGACGGCTGCGTAGTGGCCAACCTGGACGACGCCAACACCATGGAGGCGCTGAAGGATCTGCCCAGAACCATAATGACCTTCGGCCTCACGGACAAGGCGGATGTCTATGCCGAGAATATAGAGTTCAAGGGTGCCAATTCCCATTTTGATATAATGTTCAACGGCAAGCACTTTACAGATGTGACCCTCCATGTGCCGGGACTGCACAATGTGAAGAACGCCCTGGCTGCCGCCGCTGCGGCCATCTGTCTTGGTGTAAAGCCCAACGCCGTGAAGTACGGGCTGGCGGGCTTTAACGGAGCGGGCCGCCGCTTCGAGTTCAAGGGCAAGTTCAACGGGGCCGATGTGTATGACGACTATGCCCACCACCCCGGAGAGCTGAAGGCTCTGCTGGACACGGTGGAGGAGCTTAACTACAAGCGCACCATCCTGGTCTTTCAGCCCCATACCTACACCCGTACCGCCGCCCTCTTCGACGATTTTGTAAAGCAGCTGAGGCGGCCGGATGTGGTGCTGCTGGCGGAGATATTTGCCGCCCGGGAACAGAACACCATCGGCATCTCCTCCGCATCTCTGGCCGAGCAGGTGGAGGGGGCTGAGTTCTTCCCCACATTCCCGGAGCTGGAGGAGGAGCTGAAGCGCAAGGCCCGGCCCGGAGATATCATCCTCACCGTGGGCGCCGGCGACGTGTACAAGATAGGCGAGAACATAGCGGAAAAATAAGCAGAAATAATAAGAAAAAATCTCCAGGCAAAAGCCTGGAGATTTTTTATATCAGGAATTAGGTGATAAAGCTTTATTTATTCTTGCTCTTTATGTACTCGTCGATGGACTGAGCGCCGGTCTTGCCTGCGCCCATGGCCAGGATGACGGTGGCGGCTCCGGTGACGGCGTCGCCGCCGGCGAAGATGCCCTCTCTGGAGGTCTGGCCCTTCTCATTGGCGTCTATGCCGCCCTTGCGGGTAAAGGTCAGACCCTCGGTGGTATTGCGGATCAGGGGGTTGGGGCTGGTGCCGATAGCGATGATGACGGTATCCACATCCAGCACCCACTCGCTGCCGGGGATGGGAACGGGACTGCGGCGGCCCTTGGCATCCGGCTCGCCCAGCTCCTGGCGCAGCAGCTCTATGCCAACCACGTGACCGTCCTCACCGCCAAGAATGCGGGTGGGATTGTTCAGCAGCTGGAACTCTATGCCCTCGGCCTCGGCGTGCTCCACCTCTTCCAGACGGGCGGGCAGCTCGTCCCGGCCACGGCGATAGGCGATGAACACATGCTCGGCACCCAGACGCTTTGCCACACGGGCGGCGTCCATGGCAACGTTGCCTGCGCCAACGACGGCCACGCGATGGAAGTGCTTGATGGGGGTGTCGTAATCGTCCCGGTAGGCCTTCATCAGATTCACGCGGGTCAGTAGCTCATTGGCGCTGTACACGCCCAGCAGGTTCTCTCCGGGGATGTGGAGGAACTGGGGCAGGCCTGCGCCGGAGCCGATGAACACGGCCTCAAAGCCATCCTCAAAGAGCTCATCCACAGTCTCAGACTTGCCGATGACGGCGTTGTTGATTATCTTCACGCCCATGGCCTTCAGGTTGTCTATCTCGGCGGCAACTATCTCCTTGGGCAGACGGAACTGGGGAATGCCGTATACCAGCACGCCGCCGCTCTTGTGGAAGGCCTCGAAGATGGTGACGTCGTAGCCCAGCTTCCTAAGGTCGCCGGCGCAGGTGAGGCTGGCAGGGCCGGAGCCCACTATGGCTATCCTGTGTCCGTTGGATTCAGGGGCAACGATGGGGGGCTTGTCCACCTTGGCCATGTGGTAGTCGGCAACGAAGCGCTCCAGACGGCCTATACCCACGCTCTCGCCCTTGATGCCCCGGACGCACTTGCTTTCGCACTGCTTCTCCTGGGGGCAGACACGGCCGCAGATGGCGGGCAGGGAGTTGGTGGAGGTGATTATATCATAGGCGGCGTCAAAGTCACCGGCGGCAACCTTGGCGATGAACTCGGGAATACGCACGGATACGGGGCAGCCGCTGCGGCAGGGCATGTTCTTGCAGTTGAGGCAGCGCTTGGCCTCGTCTATAGCCATCTCCGAGGTGTAGCCCAGAGCCACCTCGTCGAAGTTTCCGGTACGGGCTATGGGGTCCTGCTCCGGCATGGGGTTCTTTACCAGACTCATATTAGCCATTGCGCTTTCCTCCTGTCATTCTGCATATGTGTTTTGCGGCCTCATCCTGCTCGTCCTTATAGAAAGCGGCGCGCTTGAGCAGAGAGTCAAAGTCCACCTGATGGGCGTCGAAGTCAGGACCGTCAACGCAGGCGAACTTGGTCTCGCCCCCGACGATGACGCGGCAGCCGCCGCACATGCCGGTGCCGTCCACCATAATGGGGTCCAGGGAGATGATGGTGCTGATGCCGTAGGGACGGGTGACGTCGGCCAAGAACTTCATCATGATGTCCGGGCCGATGGCTACCACACGGTCGAACTGGCGCTTGCCCTGGGCGATGTTGGCGTCGATCTCCTGCTGGAGGTACTGGGTGGTGAAGCCCTTCTCCCCGTAAGTGCCGTCGTCGGTGCAGATGATGAGCTTATCGGAAACAGCGGCCAGCTCATCCTTCAGAATAACTATGTCCGCGCTGCGGAAACCGGCGATGAAGGTGACCTCGATGCCGGCCTCGTGCATGACCTTGGCAATGGGATAGGCAATGGCGCAGCCCACTCCGCCGCCTACAACGCAGACCTTTTCCAGGCCTTCGATCTCGGTGGCCTTGCCCAGGGGACCCACAAAGTCGCTGATATAGTCTCCCTGCTCCACGGTGTGGAGCATCTTGGTGGTGCGGCCGGCGGCCTGTACCATGACGGTGACTGTGCCCTTCTCACGGTCCCAGCCTGCAACGGAGACGGGGACACGCTCGCCCTGCTCATCCAGACGGAAGATTACGAACTGCCCGGCCTTGGCGTGCCTTGCTACCAGGGGAGCTTCGATTTCAAAGAGACATATGGTCTTGGCCTCATTGAGAAATCTTTTTGTAACTACTTTGTACATTTACACACCTCTGTTTAGATTATTTTCGTGAAATATCTGGCAATCTGATTTTAAACCACAAAATCCTTAAAGTCAATCGATTAGGACAAATTACTTGTATAGAATCAGGGCGATGGCCTCCAGGGCGTCGTCGCCGATATTCTTCAGACTGTGGCCTTCTCCGGCATCCACGAAGGTAACGTCTCCGGGACCCACGGTGAGGACCCGGCCGTTGTCGTTGTATTCTCCCTGACCTTTCAGGATGTAGTAGGTCTCTCCGTCTCCCTGATGGATATGCCAGCCTATCTCACAGCCGGGCTCCAGCACCACGTGGTTGAAGAGACGGCCCTTGCCGTACATCTCATCGGCACCCTCCAGTATGTGGTACATTTTGGCTTCGCCGGCGCCGCCGAACATCTTTTTCACATCCAGAGTTTTTTCTGCATTTTTCCTTACCATTTTTCTGCCTCACATTCCAAGTTTTTCATCTATAAGTACTATCTCCGTCTCCATCCCCATCATGGGACCCCAGAGCACAACCAAGGCGTTGCAGACTCTCTGGGGGCTGCGGCAATCGTGACACTTGCCGTCTATCTTGCAGGGGGTGTCGTAGGGGAAGCGCTTTACGTTTTCGGTGGCTGCGGTGTTCCGGGCCCGGTAAAGGGCACTGTCAAAGTCCGGACAGATTTTGGACACGCTGCTGACCACATAGACCTTTTTATGGCCGAAGAGCTGGCCGGCCAGGCGGTTGCCCCGGCCGTCGATATTGAGTATCTCTCCGTCTTCGCTGATGGCGTTGGCGCCGGTGATATAGGCATCAGCCGTGGCTGCTGCGGCGTAGGTGGCATCTCCGGGAACTTTCCAGTGCCAGAAGGCCTTGCCCTCTTCCAGCTTGTCGTAAAGGCCTATCTGGTCCACGGTCTTGCTGCCGCCTATGCCCACGGTCTGACCTTTGAGAGCCTGAGCAAGATAATCTGCGGCCTGCTCTCCGGTGGCGAAATGGCTCACCTTGAAGCCCCGCAGTTTCAGGTTACGGACAGTTTTATCAAAGTTCATATTTCTCCCTCCTGTTAGTGAGTTCTGCACAAAAAATAAACTCTGTACCGATTATACAATCTGTACAGAGTTTTTGCAAGAAAACCGCAAAAAAACTTTGTCAAATGTGAGACTCAATGAATTTAAAATTAAAAAGCCTTTATACAGTGTAAAAATATCCAATCGGCCTTCACGGGACCGATGCTGCATTTTGCCCTGGCCCGGCCTCCAGAGCCCGGGCCAGGTCCCTGGCGCTGAGGGCCAGCTCCCTGGCAAACTCCGCATCCTGGGAAGCCACGCTGATGCGCAGGGCGGAGCGGGAGGCCAGAGGCGATATGCGCAGATGGAAACGGGGTCCTTGCAGCTGAAGGCCGTCGGAATAATCTGCCCCCATGTCCATAAGCAGCTCCGACAGCTGACCCATCAGCTCCGCCCTGCTGCGGCAGGCACAGTCAAGGCTCTCCTCTCCGGCCGGGGCGGGGGCGTCCCTGTCCTCTCCGCTGCGGGGAACAAAGCCCGGGGCGGTAGAGAGCTTCAACCTGCCCTCCAGGGCATCGGCACAGCAGTGATAGTAAGACAGGGGAGTGCCCACATCGCACCAGTAGCCCTCCATGGGCAGACCCAGCATCAGCTCTCCCCGCTTCAGCAGCAGGGGGAATAGGTCTTTGGCAAAGTCAAATTCCCGGCCCTCAGGCACCAGCTCCATTATTTTGGGGGATATGATGTAGATGCCGGTGTTTACCAGGTCCGTCACTACCCGGCTCCAGTCCGGCTTTTCCACAAAGCCCCGTATCCTGCCCTCCCCGTCGGTTACGGCCAGCCCGTAGCGCAGAGGCTCGCTGTGGCGGTAGAGGGCCAGAGTGACCGCCGCGCCCCGCCTTTTGTGCTCCTCCATAAGCCGGGAGAGCCGGAAGTCACAGGCGGCGTCCCCGCTGATGACCAGAAAGTCCTCGTCACCGTAAAAATCCCGGCAGTTCTTAACGGCCCCGGCTGTGCCCAGAGGTTCCTCCTCCACCCGGTACTGCATGTCCACGCCGAAGCGGCTGCCGTCGCCGAAATAGGCCATGATGTCTCCGGCCCGATAGCGCACCGCAGCGCATATATCTTCAAAGCCCTCCCGGCGCAGCAGCTCCAGGATGTGTTCCATAAGAGGCTTGCCCAACAAGGGCACCATTGGCTTGGGACTCTCCCCGCTTATAGGCCGCAGCCTGGTGCCCATTCCTCCGGCCATTATCACAGCTTTCATACGCCGCCTCCTTTTTTTCAGTAGTATTTGAAATTTGCCGGGAAATATTTCAGTCTCTTCCAAAAAAGAGAGCTTTATGAATATCCACAGCTTTTATGATTCAGCACCGGACGGCGGACTTTCATAGGCTATGAACATCCGCTGAAATACCGTGCTTATTTATTCAGAAAGAGAGGAATTTTCCTGGGGTTCCATGAATTTTTCCTGTTGTAAAACCTTGGCAAGTTTGTTATAATGTAATATCGCATAAGAGTAACATGGAAGGGATGTGCCCCATGAATAAAAACATGCGGCGTCTGGCCGAACCCGGTTCGGCCATGCACCTGCTGGCTCTGATAGCCTTTGCCGTGGCCACCTTGCTCATGAAGATGTATGAGCTGGCGGCGGTGGAGGCCGGAGTGATACTGCTGCTTATAATCATCTCTGCCTTCCTGCGCCGCAGGAAGGAGAAGCAGCTTGCCGCCTATATCGAGTCGGTGACCTATGAGACGGAGAACGCAAAGAACAACACTTTGATGAATTTTCCCTTGCCCATTGCGGTGTTTCGTCTGGCGGATTCCAGAATAATCTGGGGCAACGAGATGTTCTTTGAAATGTGCGGGGAGCACGGCACCCGTATGGACGCCAGTATAGCCGACATGATACCTCAGTTTTCCGGCAAGTGGCTGCTGGAGGGTAAAAACCAGTACCCCACCCTGCTGGAGCTGGGCGGCAGGAAATATCAGCTCCACGGCAACATAATCCGCTCGGAAAAGGGCGACGATAAAAATGCCTTTATGGGCATAACCTACTGGGTGGACGTTACCGACTATGACAACATCCGCCAGGAATATGAGCGCACCAGGCCGGTGGCGGGCATAGTAATAATCGACAACTTCGAGGAGATGTGCCGCAACCAGACCGACCGGGTGAAAAACGACATCCGGGATGCCATAGAAGACAAGCTGAAAGAGTGGTGCGACACCTTCAACGGCATACTCCGCCGCTATGACAGGGACCGCTATCTGCTGATAATGGAGCGGCAGGATCTGGAACATCTCCGCCAGGACAAGTTCCGCATAACCGAGGATATCCATCAGGTCGAAAGTCCTACGGGCATAGGCGCCTCCATAAGCATAGGCCTGGGCATAGACGGGGAGAATCTGGGAGAGGCCCTGCAATTTGCGGATATGGCCTCGGAGCTGGCCCTGAGCCGGGGCGGCGACCAGACCGTCATCAAAAACCGCATGAGCTTCGAGTTCTACGGCGGCCGGGGCTATGAGGTGGAAAAACGCACCAAGGTCAAATCCAGGGTCATGTCCAACGCCCTGGCCGAGCTGGTGAAGGATTCCTCCAGAGTTCTGGTCATGGGCCACCGCTTCGGAGATCTGGACAGCATAGGCGCCGCCGTGGGCGTGTGCTGCTTTGCAAGACAGTTCGGAATTAAATACAACATCGTTGTGGACATGAATCACACCGCTGCCCAGCCGCTTATAGACGTGGTGCGCAAGGCTCCGGAATACCGGGAGGCTTTCATCAGCCCCCAGGATGCGGTGGCCAAGGTGGACAGTCACGCTCTGCTGGTGGTGGTGGATACCAACCGGCCCGAGCAGGTTGAGGATAAGGACCTGCTCCTGTCCTGCATCCGGGTGGCGGTGATAGACCATCACCGTGTGGCGGCCACGTATATCCAGAACGCTGCTTTGGGCTTTGTGGAGCCCTATGCCTCCTCCACCTGCGAGCTGGTGACGGAGCTTATCCAGGAGCTCAAAGAACCGGCGGACATCCTCAGATGCGAAGCGGAGGCCCTGCTGGCGGGTATTGTTCTGGATACCAAGAGCTTTGCCATACGCACCGGGGAGCGCACCTTTGACGCTGCCGCCCGGCTGCGCCGCTCCGGGGCGGACACAACGGAAGTCAAGAAGCTTTTGCAGACCGGCATGGACGATGCAATAGCCAAATATAAGATAATGCAGAGCGCCAAACTCTACCGGAAGGTGGCTGTGGCGGCTCCCAAGGAGCCCCAGACCAGAGTGGTGGCGGCTCAGGCGGCGGACGAGCTTTTGAATATCTCCGGGGTGGAAGCCTCCATAGTGGTGGCCAGAGACGCCAAGGGCCGGACCTTTGCCTCCGCCCGTTCCATAGGAGAGCTGAACGTGCAGCTCATCATGGAGCGTCTGGGCGGCGGCGGCAACCGCAGCGCAGCGGCGGCGCAGTTTGACGACTGCGGCCAGGAGGAGGCGCTGAACAGAGTTTACTCCGCCATAGATGAATATTTTGCCGAAGGATAGTATATCCCCGGCGGCCCCAGTGAAAGGAGAAGAAAATGAAAGTCATATTCAATGCAGACGTGAAGGGCCAGGGCAAAAAGGGCGAGATGAAGGAAGTCTCCGACGGTTACGCCCGCAATTACCTGCTGCCCCGGAAGCTGGCCAGCGAGGCCACTGCCGACAACATAAATGCCCTGAAGCTGAAGGAAAAGGCCAAGGCTGCCCAGATAGCCAAGGAAAAAGCCCAGGCTCAGGAGAATGCTCAGAAGCTCACCGGCGTCCAGGTCATCATCAAGGCCAAAGCCGGCAACGGCGGCAAGCTCTTCGGCGCCGTCACCTCCCAGGAGATAAGCTCCGCTTTGAAAGAACAGTTCGGCATAGAGATAGAGAAGAACAAGATCGTTCAGGCCGAGCCCATAAAGACCTTCGGCAGCTTCACCGTAAAGGCCAAGATGGGCTATGAGATCAGCGGAAATATCAACCTGCTGGTAGTTGAGGATAAGTAACTGGAACACCAAGCCCCAGAGATATCCTGGGGCTTTTCCCACAGGCAGTATTATTTACAGAGGTTTTGTCAATGGACGAACTGCTCGGCAGGAAAACTCCCCACTCCGCCCCGGCGGAGCAGGCGGTGATCGGCTCCATGCTCATCGACCCCCGGTGCATACCGGAGGTTCTGGAAAAGCTGAAAGCCGACGAGTTTTATATAAAACTCAACCGGGATATATATGAGACCATAAACACCATGTTCTCCTACGGCCAGACCATCGACCCGGTTACGGTGCTGGACCAGATGCGCAGCCGGGGCGTCTACCAGGAGGGCAACGAGAAGTACATGGCGGAGGTGATGAGCGTCACCCCCACGGCGGCAAACGTGATGGAGTATGCCGCCATCGTCCGGGATCGGGCGCTGCTGCGCCGCCTGGGAGAGGCCGCCGACGAGATAAACAACATGGTGTATGAGGGCTCCGGCCAGGCCGACAGCGTGCTGGAGGCGGCGGAACGGCGTATCTACGCCCTGCGCCAGGGCCGGAACGTAGGCGGGCTGGTGCCCGTGTCCTCGGTGGTGCAGAACGTGTTCGACAATCTGTCGGAAGCTGCGGCCTCCGGCAGCAAGATACCGGGCATAAGTACGGGCCTGCCGGATCTGGACAGGGTCACCCTGGGCCTGAACAAATCCGAACTCATCCTCATTGCCGCCCGTCCCGGCATGGGCAAGACCAGTATTGCCCTGAACCTGGCCCTCCATGCGGCCATGAATTTAAAAAAGACCGTGGCAATATTTTCCCTGGAAATGTCCAGGGAGCAGCTGGTGACAAGGCTGCTGTCCAGGGCCTCCCTGGTGCCCTCTCAGAACCTGCTGACGGGGCAGCTGTCGGAAGAGCAATGGCGGGAGATATCCGACGCCGCCCAGGCCCTCAGCGCCACCGACATCCGCATAGACGACAACCCCAGCTTGACCGTGTCGGAGATGAACGCCCAGTGCCGCCGGCTGCCAAACCTGGACCTGGTAGTGATAGACTATCTGCAATTGATGCAGTCGGCAGGCAGCGGACACAGCTGGTCCAACGAGAGCCGCACCCAGGCCGTCAGCGACATAAGCCGTATGCTGAAAATAATGGCAAAGGAACTGAACGTGCCGGTTATCTGCCTGTCTCAGCTCTCCCGTGCAAACGAGAGCCGCCAGGACAAGCGGCCCATGCTCTCGGACCTGCGTGAGTCCGGCGCCATAGAACAGGACGCCGACGTGGTCATAGGCCTGTACAGGGATGGGTATTATAACAAGGAGAGCGAGAACCCCAACCTGGCCGAGGCCATCATTCTGAAAAACCGCAAGGGCCAGACCGGTACGGTGGAACTGCTGTGGCTGCCGGAGTACACCACCTTCAGCTCTCTGGAAAAGCGCAGGGATGAAGATGACTGAGCCGCAGCTGCCCCGGGACGGGGCTATACTCTGCGCCGTCTCCGGCGGGGCAGATTCCATGTGCCTGCTGCATATGATATACAGCAGGGGACTGAAACTTACCGCCGCCCATTTTGAGCACGGCATCCGGGGAGAGGAATCCCTCAGGGACCAGCACTTTGTGGAGAACTGGTGCCGGGAAAAGGGCATAGACTGCGTGGTGGGCCACGGCGACGTGCCCGCCTATGCCGCAGCTCATGGCCTGGGTACGGAAGAGGCCGCCAGGGAACTGCGCTACCGCTTCCTTGAGGATACGGCGGCAAAGCTGAATTGCAAATATATAGCCACGGCCCATAATGCCGACGACAATGTGGAGACCGTGATATTCAATCTTACCCGGGGCGGCGGAGCTCTGGGCCTGAAGGGCATACCCCGGAGCCGGGGCATGTTCATCCGGCCCCTGCTGGACATGAGCCGCCGGGAAATAGAGAGCTACCTGGAGGAAAACCGGGTGCCCCATATAGAGGACGGCACCAATGCCTCCGACGACTACAGCCGAAACCTCATCCGTCACCACGTCATCCCGGTGCTGCGGAAGATAAACCCGGAGCTGCATCTGGCTGTGGCCAGAACCGCAAAGCTCCTGGGGGAGGACGAGGATTGCCTCGGCTCCCTGGCGGATGAATTCATCCGGGAGCATTACGACGGGGAGAGCCTGCCGGTGAGTAAACTCAGAGAACTGCACCGGGCCGTCGCTTCCAGAGTGCTGCGCCGCCTGTGCCGGGAGAGACTGAGCTATGAGCATGTGCAGCAGGCTCTGGAGCTGCTGGAGGGTACGGAGCTGAAGTACCTGGATCTGCCGGGGCAGAGACTGCGCCGGGAGCAGGGACGGCTTTTTTTCCGGGATGGGGAGATAATAAGTCTGCCGGACCGGGAGCTGATACCGGGCAGATGGCTGGCCGTGCCGGAGCTGGGACTGGAGCTTTTGGCAGAATATGGTGAGAAAGACGGAGAAGTTAACGGCTTGTTCAAGACTTGCCGTCTTAAATGTGAGAATATTAGTTCCAAGCTTTATTGTACCGGCAGAAAAGCCGGAGACAAACTGCGCCCGGCGGGCCGCCGCTGTACCAAGAGCCTGAAGAGCCTCTTCAATGAGGCAGGTTATACCCAGGCCCGGCGGAGCCGGACCCTGGTGCTGAGAGATGAGAAGGGCATTCTTGCGGTGCCCGGCCTGTGCCTGGACGAGAGAGCAAAGGCTGTACCGGGGGATGCGGTGCTGACCATAAAAATAAGAGAGATATGACAGGAGAAAAGAGTATGCGCAATAACATTGAGCGGATACTGATAAGCGAGGAAGAACTGAGGGAAAAGGTCTCGGAGATGGGCAAAAAGATCTCCCGGGACTTTGAGGGCAAGGACCCCATATTTGTGGGGGTGCTGAAGGGCTGCTTCATCTTCATGGCGGATCTGATGCGCTATGTGGACATCAGCTGTTCCATGGACTTCATGTCCGTGTCTTCCTACAGCGGCACCAGTTCCACCGGGGCCGTGAAAATAAACAAGGACTTGGGAGAAGATATAGAGGGCAGACACCTGATAATCGTGGAGGACATTCTGGACTCCGGCGTCACCCTCAGTTATCTCAAGCAGTACCTGATGGTGAGAAAGCCCGCCTCCATCACCATTGCAACGTTGATGGACAAGCCGGCCCGGCGCAAGGCGGATATCTATGCCGATTATTCCTGCTTTGAGATACCCGATGCCTTCGTGGTGGGTTATGGCCTGGACTATAATGAGCGCTACAGAAATCTGCCGTATATAGGCGTTCTGAAACCGGAAATATATTCTTGATAAAACGATACCCCAGCGCTGAAAAGGATGTGACAGTTACTTGAAACCAAACCGCAACCGGACCCGTGACCTTGGCTTTTATGTGCTGCTGATGGTGATAATGATACTGGTCATCTTCACCATGACGGGAGACAATGAGGGCAACAAGGTAGAGAGCTACTCCGAACTGGTAGGCCTGTTCCAGGAGGAGAAGGTACAGTATTTTGAAACTGAAGGCAACCTCATAAAGCTGAAGGTGAGGACCGACGATCCCGTGACCCCTGTGGAGGAGATGAGCTACGACCTCTACAGCTTCAGCGTTTTCTATGAGGATTTCAAAGATCTTATAGCCCAGCAGCTTGAATCCGGAGTGCTGGAGGGTTACGACTATAAGGAAGGCTTTGTGGTGCCCTGGTGGGCAAGCTTCCTGCCCTACCTCATCATCATGGGGGCGGCAATGGCCCTGTGGTATGTGATGATGAACAAGGCCGGCGGCGGCGCCGGCGGGGTGGCCCGCTTCTCCAAGGCCCGTACCCGTCTGGGCAGCGAGGAGAAGAACAAGAAGACCTTTGCCGATGTGGCCGGATGTGACGAGGAAAAGGAAGAGCTGTCGGAGATAGTGGACTTTCTGAAAAATCCCAAGGCCTACACGGATATGGGCGCCCGCATTCCCAAGGGCGTGCTGCTGGTGGGCCCTCCGGGCACCGGTAAGACTCTGCTGGCCAAGGCCGTGGCAGGAGAGGCGGGAGTGCAGTTCCTGTCCATCTCCGGCTCCGACTTTGTGGAGCTCTATGTGGGCGTGGGCGCAGGCCGTGTCCGGGACCTCTTTGATCAGGCCAAGAAAGTGGCTCCCGCCATCATCTTCATAGATGAGATAGACGCCGTGGGCCGTCAGCGCGGCAGCGGTCTGGGAGGCGGACACGATGAGCGTGAGCAGACTCTGAACCAGCTGCTGGTGGAGATGGACGGCTTCGGCAGCAACGAAGGCGTCATCGTAATGGCGGCCACCAACCGGGCGGACATTCTGGATAATGCCCTGCTGCGTCCCGGCCGCTTCGACCGCCAGGTCTATGTGGGTCTGCCGGATATCCGGGGCCGCGAGGCCATATTGAAGATACATTCCAGAGGCAAGCAGCTGGCCGAGGATGTGGACCTCAACTCCATAGCCAAGGGCACTCCCGGCTTTGCCGGCGCCGACCTGGAGAACCTGATGAATGAGGCCGCACTGCTGGCAGTGCGCCGCCGTCACCGCTTCATCAATATGGAAGATATAGACGAGGCCATACTGAAGGTGCAGATGGGCCCGGAGAAGAAGAGCCGGAAGATGAGCGATAAGGCCAGAAAGCTTACCGCCTATCATGAGTCGGGCCATGCTGTGGCAGCTCACTTCCTGGAGCATGTGGACCCGGTACACTATATAACCATTATCCCCAGAGGCCCGGCCGGCGGCTTTACTCTTGTCAGACCTCAGGAGGACCGGGAGTCCTTTATGTCCAAGTCCGAGATGTTTGAAGAGATCGTCATGGCTCTGGGCGGCAGAATGGCCGAGAAGCTATTCCTGGACGATATATCCACCGGAGCTTCCGGGGATATACAGCAGGCCAGTTCCCTGGCCAGGGATATGGTCATGCGCTATGGTATGAGCGACCGTCTGGGACCCATATCCTATGACAACTCCGGCCACAGTATCTTTATCGGCCGGGACTTCGGCCAGACCAAGAGCTACTCCGAAGAGACCGCCGGTATAATAGATGAAGAAGTTAAGGCCATCTTTGACAAGGCCAGTGAAATCTGCGCCGGTATACTCACTGAGCACGCCGAACAGCTGAAGGCTATAGCCGAGTACCTGCTGGAGAATGAGACCATGGAGGCCGAGGAGTTCAACTACTACTTCCAGCACGGGGAGTTCATGCCTATCAGCCCCAAGGCTGCCAGAGAGGCCCGGAATGACGACACCATTGAGCGCCCCGCCCGCAAGATCTCCATGATAGACGGCTACGCCCAGGAGAAGGGCCAGACTCAGGAGAAGGCTTCTGAGGACCAGGCGGAGGCCAAGGCTGAGGAAACCGAGACCCAGCCTCAGGAGACCGCTTCTTCCGAGGCCGGTCAGAGTGAGAGCGCTGAGGACAAGAAGGACTGAGCAGCCCGGAAAACCCAATAAAATGCAAAAAGAGCTTTCGCAACTTTTGCGAAAGCTCTTTTAATATGTTCCGTAATATTAAGGAGATTATCTCTTCCGGGTCTTGAAAAGTCCCAGTATACCCAGAATAAGCAGGGTGGAGAATATCACAAGCACCGGCCAGTTGGGGCCGGAGCTGCCGACGTAAATGGCCGTAGGGCCGTCGGCTCCGCCAATAATGCTGCCGGCCGCCCGGCTGAGATAGAGCCCGGTGAAAAAGCCGTGGAGCCGGGGCAGCAGCTGTATCAGCAGACCAACACAGGCCGCAGCCAGAATGGCTATGGACAGAGCACGGCGCAGGCGCCGGTTCTTCTCTATCTGTTCTGCCAAGCTGGAGTTCAGCTCCTGGAGCTTCTCTGCCAGTTCCTCCTGACTGAGCCCTGCTGCGCTGCGCAGTCTCTTTATGTTGTCACTAAGCATGAAAAAAACAACCCCCTTCCTGCTGCCGATTATATATCCTAGGGGCAGGAGAGGGCAAGCAACGGAAATTAACAGGCAGAGCAAACGCCCCGGAGCCTGGCTCCGGGGCTTTGAAAATACTCAGACTATCTGGGCCATGAATTCCACATCCTCCGGTAAGAGGCGGTCGGGACTGTACAGCAGGGCGTTTACACAGCCATCCTCCAGCCGGTTGCTGTAGTTTGCCCGGAAAGTAATCCAGCTGCCGGTCTCAAAATATGGAAAGTTCTGGAGATTGTGTATCTCCACCCCCTGGGTCTCCTGGCAATCCCCGGAGCCGAAGACTTGCTGAAGGCTGAGAATGCGATCCTTTTCCAGGTCGTACCAGTATTGTATGTACATCTCGTCCCCGCTGCCGCCAGGGTCAGGACGCATGTAGACCCCTTCCAGCTTCACGTAGCCCTCCGGCAGACTGCCGAAGGCGGCCAGGTCCCCGGGCTGGACTTGCTGATAGCCGTCCTCCTCCAGCCGAGCTGACAGATAGTCCCTAAGCTCCTGCTCCGTCTCAAAGGGAGGCGGCACAGGAGAAGCGGTGGGGGGAATGGACTGGGGGGTGTAGGGGGGCAGGGTGACGGACACCGGCTGAACTTCTTCAACGGAGGAGCTCAGGGCGGAAACCGGAGGCGTTTCATCTAGGGAGGGCATGAAGGCTCTGAAAGCCAGCAGCGCCGCCAGCACCGCCAGCATACTTATGCCTGCTCTCAAAAGCTGCTTCATAGGGGAACTCCTCCTTCCTGTTTAAAAGTATAAGCCCGACTCAGGTGAAAAACAAGTCGAAATCCGGGGGGAAACCGGGGGAAATAGTTAAAAACAAGTACAAGGAAAAGGCGGATAGCTATTGAGAATTTCCGCCGCTTCTGCTATAATACCCTGGCAAATGAAGAAAGGCAGCCGCTTCGACGGTTGATAAAAGGAGCCATAGATAAAATGAAATTAGGTATCGTCGGTCTGCCCAATGTGGGCAAGTCCACACTTTTCAACGCCATAACCAATGCGGGAGCCCAGGCGGCAAACTTCCCCTTCTGCACCATAGAGCCCAACGTGGGCATGGTCACCGTGCCCGACTCCCGGCTGGACTATCTGGCAAAGCTGTATGAGCCCAAGAAATATACCCCTGCCGTCATTGAGTTCGTGGATATAGCGGGCCTGGTGAAGGGCGCCTCCAAGGGCGAGGGCCTGGGAAACAAGTTCCTGGGCAATATCCGTTCCACCGATGCCATAATCCATGTGGTGCGCTGCTTTGACGACGATAACGTCATCCATGTGGAGGGCAGCACCGACCCCAGAAGGGATATTGAGATAATCGACCTGGAGCTCATTATGGCTGACCTGGAGATGGTGGAGCGGCGCATTGACAAGGCCGCAAAGGCCGCCAAGGGGGACAAGAAGTTCCTCCACGAGGAGGAGGTCTTCAAGGCCCTGCGGGACCATCTCAACGAGGGCAAGAGCGCCCGGAGCTTTGACTGCGACAAGGACGATATGGAGCTCATCATGACTTCCGACCTGCTGACTATAAAGCCCATCATCTATGCCGCCAATATGGATGAAGAGGGCATAGCAAATTATGAGGTCAACCCCTACTACCAGGCAGTGGCGGAGATAGCGGCGGCGGAGAATGCCCAGGTGCTGCCCATCTGCGCCAAGGTGGAAGAGGAGATCGCCCAGCTGGATGCGGAGGACCGGCAGATGTTCCTGGAGGAGCTGGGACTGAAGGAGTCCGGCCTGGACAGAATGATAAAATGCTCCTACTCCCTGCTGGGGCTCATTTCCTTCCTCACCTGCGGCAGCGACGAGTGCCGGGCCTGGACCATCAAGAAGGGCACCAAGGCCCCTCAGGCCGCCGGCAAGATCCACTCCGACTTTGAGCGGGGCTTCATCCGGGCGGAGATAGTGGCCTTCAAGGACCTGGAGTCTTGCGGCAGCATGGCTGCTGCAAAGGAGAAAGGCCTGGTGCGCAGTGAGGGCAAGGACTATGTGATGAACGACGGGGACGTTACCCTCTTCCGCTTTAACGTATGAGTTACATAGAAGCAGTTGAGCTCGTGGGTATAGCGGCCTTCGCCGTGTGCGGAGCCATGCCCGCCATAGACAAGGGAGCGGACGTCTTCGGAGTGCTTTTCCTGGCTGTGGTCACCGCCCTGGGGGGCGGGGTCATCCGGGACATGATGCTGGGCTATCTTCCGCCCAGAATGTTCACCAGCTATACATACATACTTGTAGCCCTCATCACCAGCTTTATCGTGTTTCTGGACGCCTATAAACGCCGGGAGAGCTATGAGCACCACAAGGCCAGGCTGGACAGCATAGCCAACGTCTTTGACGCTCTGGGCCTGGCGGTGTTCACCGTGTCCGGCGTGAACATGTCCATCGACCAGTGCGGCATGGGCAATCCCCTGCTGCTGGTGCTGCTGGGCATGACCACCGGCGTAGGGGGCGGAATGCTCCGGGACGTGCTGACAAATACCATGCCCGCCGTGCTGAGAAAGCGCATATACGCCATAGCCTCCATGAGCGGGGCACTGCTGTACTATGTGCTGCTGCGCCTGGACGTCCATGAGGTAGCATCGGCTCTGGCGGCAATGGGGCTGATATTTGCCCTGCGCATCCTGGCCACGGTGTATAAATGGAACCTGCCGAAGGTGAAAATGTGATGTTTCCCAGCCTTTGGCAGTCAAAAAGCCATTGACAGAGGGCCGGGCCGGTGATATGATTACAGGGCCTGAGATAATATAAAGGCTGTGACGGAGAAAGCGGACACCGAATACGCACAGAGAGGACGGCCCAGGCTGCAAGCTGCCCCGGATAGGTGTCGATGCTACCGCTCCTGAGCCGGCGGATGAACATACTAAGTCCGCCCGTCTGGCATGCGTTACAGTGCCATGAGTTAAAAATCAAGGTGGAACCGTGCATTACGCACCCTTGGCATTTGCCGAGGGTGCTTATCTTTTTATAAGGAGGAATATTAGAATGGACGAGAATAAGTACAGTTTTGAAAATGAGGAATACCGCCGCACCTATTGGCACACCTGCTCCCACATCCTGGCTCAGGCTGTAAAGCGCCTGTACCCGGAGGTGAAGCTGGCCATAGGCCCTTCCATAGACAACGGCTTTTACTATGATATGGATTCTCCCTTCCCCTTCACCCCGGAGATAATGGAAAACATCGAGGCGGAGATGCGGAAGATCTGCAAGGAGAAGCTGAAGCTGGAGCGCTTTGAGCTGCCCCGGGAGGAGGCTATAAAGTTCATGGAGGAGAAGGGCGAGCCCTACAAGGTGGAGCTCATCAACGACCTGCCTGAGGACGCCCACATCAGCTTCTACCGCCAGGGCGAGTTCACCGACCTGTGCGCCGGCCCCCACCTGGATTCCACCGGCAGAGTCAAGGGCAACGCCATAAAGCTCACCGCCTGCAACAGCGCCTACTGGCGGGGCGACTCCAACCGCCAGACCCTCCAGCGCATCTACGGCGTGGCCTTCCCCAAGAAGGAGGAGCTGGACGCCTATCTCCAGCGCATCGAGGAGGCCAAGCGCCGGGACCACCGGAAGCTGGGCAAGGAGCTGGGATTGTTCATGCTCACCGACGAAGGCCCCGGCTTCCCCTTCTTCCTGCCCAAAGGCATGGTGCTGAAAAACACCCTTATCGACTACTGGCGTGAGGTCCACAAGCGCTACGGTTATGTGGAGGTATCCACCCCCATGATATTGAACCGCCATCTGTGGGAGACATCCGGCCACTGGTTCCACTACAAGCAGAACATGTACACCACCCTTATCGACGGTGAGGACTATGCCATAAAGCCCATGAACTGCCCCGGCGGCATGCTGGTTTACAAGTCCGAGCCCCATTCCTACAGGGACCTGCCCCTGAGAGTGGGCGAGCTGGGCGTGGTGCACCGCCATGAGCTCTCCGGCGCTCTCCACGGATTGTTCCGTGTCCGCTGCTTCACCCAGGACGATGCCCATATCTTCATGACCTGGGACCAGATGAAGGACGAGATAAAGAATGTTGTCCGCCTCTTCGACGAGGTATACTCCCTCTTTGAGCTGCCCTATGAGATTGAGCTGTCCACCATGCCCGAGGACCATATGGGTGATGAGAAGGACTGGGAGTTTGCCCAGGAGACTCTGAAAGAGGCCATCACCGAGATGGGCAAGAGCTATGTCATCAACGAGGGCGACGGAGCCTTCTACGGCCCCAAGCTGGACTTCCATCTCCAGGACTCTCTGGGCCGGACCTGGCAGTGCGGCACCATCCAGCTGGATATGCAGCTGCCTGAGCGCTTCGAGCTGGAGTACACCGGGGCCGACGGCGAGAAGCACCGCCCTGTCATGATACACCGGGTGGTCTTCGGCTCCATCGAACGCTTCATCGGCGTCATCACCGAGCACTATGCCGGAGCCTTCCCCGTGTGGCTCTCTCCCGTGCAGGTGAAGGTCATGCCCATAACCGACAGGACCGCAGACTACGCCAAGGAAGTGGCAAAGAAGCTGGATGAGCTGGGTGTGCGGGTGGAGACCGACCTGCGCAATGAGAAGATAGGCTATAAGATCCGCGAGGCCCAGATGCAGAAGATACCCTACATGCTGGTGGTTGGCGACCGTGAAGCCGAGGCAGGAGCCGTAGCTGTACGCACCAGAGCCGGCGTGGACATGGGTGCCATGCCCTTTGACGACTTCGCCGCCAAGGTCACCCAGGAGATCAAGGACAGAGTCAACAACTGAAAACCCATATCTGATACTCGAACAGCGCCGGGACCTTTTCGGTCCCGGCGCTGTCTCTATATAGTCTCCAGTTTCTCATTCAGCTTTTTGTATATCCTCTCCACGAACCAGGGCTCGGTGGAGACCTCCAGAGCCTGCTCCAGAGAGAACCAGGCCACGCCGCTGTTCTCTTCCCGGCAGATGTGGAGAGTTTCACTTTCGTCGGCTTCCAGCAGGTAGGTCACGTTCATGTGCAGATGGCTGGGCACATATTCCCCGTGCTTTTCGTGGCCGTCTACGGTGAGCACTTCCAGTGAATAGATGTCCTCACTCAGGGGCCTGGGGTCCTTGACCCCGGTCTCCTCCCGAACCTCCCGCAGAGCCACCGCCAGCAGATCTTTCTCACCGTCGGCATGGCCGCCGGTCCAGGACCAGGAGTCAAAAATGCGGTGGTAGACCAGCAGGGTCTTAGTGCGCTGGGGATTCACTATCCATGCGGAGGCGGTCATGTGGGCGATGAGATTGCTGCGGAGAAAGGCGTCTGCATTGCTGTCCAAAAAATTCAGAATCACCGCCTTGTCCCGCCGCTCCTGTTCGTTAAAGGGACGGTAGTTCTCTATATCTTCCCTGATTCCCATCTCTCACTCCGCCACGGTGTATACATCCCGGCGCAGGTGCAGGAAGGTGGGCAGGGAGCGGCGCACCTCATCCACTCTGTCCAGGTCGATGTCGATGTAGAGTATCTGCTCTTTTTCGTCGCAGCTGGCAATAACATCGCCGAAGGGGTCGCATACGGTGGAGTGACCCCAGCAGGGATAGCTGAATCCCTCGTAGCGGGCGGCGGAGGCCCCCACAATAAACAGCTCGTTATCCATGGCCCTTGCCCGCAGAGACAGCTCCCAATGGGTGGGACCGGTGGTGGTGTTGAACTGGGCGGGAAGGAATATCACTTTGGCTCCCCTTACCGCCATGGCCCGGAAAAGCTCAGGGAAGCGAAGGTCAAAGCACACGGCGCAGCCCATTTTCCCATATTCGGTGTCAAAGACTGTGACCTTTTCCCCGGGGGTGAAGGTGGAAGATTCCCTAAATCTCATGCCCGGCAGGTCCACGTCAAAGAGATGCACTTTCCTGTGGCGGGCTATCTGTCTGCCCTGACTGTCAAAGACGAAGCAGGTGTTGTATATGCGTCCCTCCTCGGTCTCGGGCACGGAGCCGCCCACCAGCAGCACGCCGAATTCCGCAGCCCATTGGGACATGGCGGAAACTGCCTCGTGGTGGCCCAGAGCGGCATATTTTTTAAAGTATTCCCTGGAGTATGGGCAGTTCCACATCTCCGGCAGGACCACAATCTCGGCACCGTTGCCGGCGGCCTCAGCTATCATCCTGTAGGCCTTATCCATGGTTTGATGTTGGTCCAGCTCTGTCCTTATCTGACATACGGCAAGCTTTGGCACTTTAATCCCTCCAAATAATTTTCAATATCGAAGTCTACGGTCTTTTCATCCTTGCGCAGGTACAAAGGGTGGTGAGGATGGCCCTTGACGGAGCATTTCCCGGCCCGCAGCCAATGGGCTCCGTACTGCCGGCCGATCTCCACCATATCCCGGACACAGCCGGGGAGATAGGAGCGCTTTTCAATAATGGCGCCCCAGGCGGCCCAGACGGCAGGGGAGACTCCCGGGGCCACGTTTTGGAGTATGTATCGGAAGGCGGCCATGTTTTCCCGGTGAAGCCGCAGGTTCAGCTCCCGGTCCATGTCGTCGGGCCGGGTGGCCCGCTGGGCATAGACGTTGAACATTATCCAGCTGTCGTAACCGTTGCCGGCGGCGATGCGGGAGACGGACTTGAGGGTATTGTCCAGATCGTCGGGGCGGGCGGTGGAGGGGTTTATGCCTATGCAGATGAGAGGGTTTGAACCCCTGGTGCCCAGAATATAACGGTACTCGGTATAAAAATCCGGGACATACAGCCACTTGCTGCTGTCGTAATCATCTCCCTGACCGGAGAGGCTGAGAGCCTCTTCAAAGCTCAGGATGTCTATTGTCTGGCTTGCGCCCTGGGGAATATGCACCGGCCTTTACCTCCTTACAGTATCATATACAGCACCAGGGGGATGGTCACCATGGAGAAGACAGTGGAGAGCAGGATGCCCTCGGAGGTGAATACAGCGTCCCGGTCGTACTGGATAGCCAGCACCGAGACAATAACGGCGCTGGGGCTGGCGGCTATTATTGTAGAGGTGACCTTCAGCACCAGGTCATCCGTGACGAAGCCCAGCAGCAGCCATACCAGCAGGGGGCAGACCAGCAGCCGGATGAAGCACATTATGTACAGCTTCCAGTTCTTGAAGGCATCCAGCAGGCCCACAGAGCCCAGAGAAGAGCCGATGACTATCATGGAAAGAGGCATGGTGGCTGCTGCCGTAGAGCTTGCAAGCTCCCGCAGAACTTCCGGAACAGGAGGATGCAGTACAAATATTGCCAAGGCCACAAAGGTGGCCAGCAGCGGTATGGTAAAGATATCCTTTAACCTGATGGTAACCTTGCCGCCGCTGCCCTGGAGCCGGTACACTCCGTAGGTGTAGAGAATAATGTTGAAGGGAATGCAGGATAGGGAACAGTAAAAAACCGCTTCGCTGCCAAAGAGAGCCTCCACCACCGGCAGAGCGATGAACATGTTGTTCACCACGGCTATAAGCAGTTCAAAGAGAGGGGCACGCTCACCCAGACCCATGACCCGGCAGCTTATGGCGGCCAGTATCCAGCCCACTACTATTGCAATACACAAGGCCAGCATTATTATGGCCAGCTCCCTGCCGGTCAGCCTGGCGTCAGTGACCAGGACGGAGTTTATTATAGTGGCGGTCATAAATACGTTTATGATCATCTTGCTGGCATCACGGGTAAACTCACGCCCGGCAAAGTTGGTTTTGGCGCAGAGATAACCGATGACCATCAAGACCACAAATATGGTCATCTTGGGGATCAGTGTTGAAACTTCCATCAACAGGGCTCCTTAAATGTTCAAAATGAGTTTTGCCATATAGATGTAAATCAAAAGGGACACGGCATCTGTGACGGTGGAGATGAGGGGATTTGCCATCACGGCCGGGTCAACACCTATCTTCTCGGCAATAAGGGGCAGCATGGCTCCAACTACCTTGGCGAACATCACTATGAAAACGATGGACAAACTCACCGTAGCCGCCACCAGAACGGTGACATTGGCGTTATGCAGCAGCCAGCTGTCCACCAGCAGCATCTTGCCGAAGTTCACCAGAGCCAGGCTCAGGCCGCAGAGCAAGGCCACCCGCCACTCCTTCCAAATGACCTTAAGAGCGTCCTTGGGTTCGGTGTCACCGATGGAAAGGCTGCGTATGACGGCGGTGGAGGCCTGAGCCCCGGAGTTGCCGCCGGTGCCCATAAGCATGGGGATGAAGGCCACCAGCCCCGCCTGGACTGCCAGCATCTGCTCAAAGCTGGTGAGTATCATGCTGGTGAAAGTGGCGGATAGCATCAAAAACATCAGCCAGGGTATGCGGTTTTTCCACATCTCGGCTGGCCCCGTGCGGGAATAGGGCTTGTCGGAGGGCAGGATACCGGCCATGATCTCGAAGTCCTCAGTGGCCTCCTGCTCCATTACGTCTATGATATCGTCGACGGTGACTATGCCCACCAGGCGGCCCTCGGTGTCCACCACCGGCAGGGCCATCAGGTCGTAGTCGGAGAACTTTTCGGACACGCTCTCCTGGTCCTCCGTGGTGGAGGCAAAGATCACGTTCCTGTCCATAAGGTCCTCTATTATGGTGTCGTCGTCGTTTAACAGCAGATCCTTGACAGTGACTATGCCCTCCAGCTTCCTGTCGGCGGAGATGACAAAGCAGACGTAAATGGTTTCCTTGTCCTCGCCTATGCGCCGGATGCGGGCGATGGACTCCCGCACGTTCATGTATTTTTTCAGATCCACAAACTCCGAGGTCATTATACTGCCGGCGGAGTTTTCCGGATAGCGAAGGTATTGGTTGATAAGGCTGCGGGTGCCGGGAGTGGCTGCCCGCATGATACGCTTGACCACGTTGGCAGGCATTTCTTCCATCATGTCCACCGCATCGTCTACGTACAGCTCTTCTATTATACCGGCCAGCTCCGAGTCGGTGATGGAGTTTATGATGCGCTCCTGCTCCGGGGCCTCAAAGTTTGCAAAAACGTCTGCCGCCGTCTCCTTGGACAGAAGCCTGAACACCATGGGCATGCGGTTGTCCTCTATCTGGGTGAGGAATTCCGCCACGTCGAACTCGTTCATTTCCTCCATGCGCCGCTGGAGCTGCTTCATGTCCCGTTTATCCAGCAGCTCCATGAGCTCGTCGCTGCGCTTTTCCTGCAGGGCCTCAAAGTCCATGTGCTGACTGTTTTCCTTTTCGTCCAAAACTATCACCCCTCGGTGTATCTTAAAGGGGCTTTATACCCCCAGGTAATCCTGCTGCTCCCGACTGAGAGTGTCTATTTCAATGCCCATGGCCTTAAGCTTGCGCCGGGCCACAGCCTCGTCCAGCTCCCTCGGCACGGGGATGACTCCGGGCTGAAGCTGCCCTCTGTGCTTCGCCAGGTACTCTGCGCTGAGAGCCTGAACGGCAAAGCTCATGTCCATTATCTCTGCCGGATGGCCGTCCCCGGCCGCCAGGTTAACCAGTCTGCCCTCGGCAATGGTAAAGAGGGTCTTGCCGTTAGGCAGCACATAGCCCTGGATATTGTGCCGGGCCTCGTATTTTTCTACGGCCAGCTTCTCCAGCCCCGCCATGTCCACCTCCACGTCGAAGTGGCCGGCGTTGGTGAGGATAGCTCCGTCCTTCATAACTTCAAAATGCTCCTTGGTAATGACGCCGCTGCAGCCGGTGACGGTGATGAACATGTCTCCCAGCCTTGCCGCCTTGGCCATGGGCATCACCTCGTAGCCGTCCATAACGGCCTCCAGGGCCCGCACCGGGTCGGTCTCGGTGACGATGACCTTGGCCCCCAGGCCTTTGGCCCGGAGGGCTACTCCCTTGCCGCACCAGCCGTAGCCGGAGACTACCACGTATTTGCCGGCGACTATCAGATTCGTAGTGCGGTTGATGCCGTCCCAGACGGACTGGCCGGTGCCATAGCGGTTGTCAAACATGTGCTTGCAGTCGGCCTCGTTGACCATCACCATGGGGAAACGGAGGCTTCCCTCCCTGGTCATGGCCTTCAGCCGGTGTATGCCGGTGGTGGTCTCCTCGCAGCCTCCCAGAACATTGGGGATAAGCTCGGTATACTTGGTGTGCATCAAGTGGACCAGGTCGCCGCCGTCGTCAATAATGATGTTGGGCCCGGCTTCCAGCACCTTGCACAGGCAGTCTTCATATTCATCCATGGAGCAGCCGTAACGGGCAAAGACCTCCATGCCTCCGGCAGCCAGAGCTGCCGCCACGTCGTCCTGGGTGGACAGGGGATTGGAGCCGGTGACGAACATCTTGGCTCCGCCCATCTCCAGCACCCGGCAGAGGTAGGCCGTCTTGGCCTCCAGATGTACCGACAGGGCTATCTTCAGCCCCTGAAAGGGCTTTTCCCGGGCAAAATCAACGCCGATGCCCTTCAAAACCGGCATATTGCGCTCCACCCATTTTATCTTCATTTCTCCCGAAGGGGCAAGATTTATGTCTCTTATATAGCTCATTGTGATACCTCCCGCAATTTTTCTCACCGGAATATTCTACCACGCCAAAGTTTTTATTACAAGGACAAGATATGCGGTGACAGATACTCTCACTGTGTTTTCCGCTTATTTTTCCTTATTATAAATCCCTATTCAACAGCGCCGAATGACCGACTTCTTGGTATTACATAACTATAATAAATTTATCTTATGTAAACTCAGGAGGCAAGATGATGGAGTTTGGGGGACAGGAAAAACTGAGGGCGCTGAAAGGCGGGGGGACCCTTGGGCAGGTGGACGGCCGGTTTCTTCTGGCGGGCCGCTGCGGCATTTACATGAGTCTGGGCTGCGCCATGGCCTGCGCCCGGGTGCTGGAGAACGGAGCGCCCTTCGGCATGGCCATGGCGGCCTGCTCCGGGGCGGGGGTCAGCGGGGTCTTTGCTCTGGCGGGGGCGGCCCTGGGCTACCTTATAAGCGGGGGCATAGAGTGGGGTATACGCTACATAGCGGCGGCGGTGCTGGTGTATACCATTTCCTTTGTGTTCCATGAGCTGAGCATATATAAAAATCCTTATTTTATGCCCACGGCGGCGGCTCTGGTAATGGGCTTTACAGGATTTCTGGGCAGCTTTTCCACGGCAGTGGGGACGGTGCCTCTGGCGGCGGAGCTGTTTTTGGAGACGGCCCTGGCCTTTGGCGGTACCTATTTCTTCCGGGAGGCGCTGAACTCCCGCCCCTGCACCACTGAGACGGCGGAGCTGCGCCACAGCGTATCGGTGATGATAATGGCGGCCTGCCTGCTGATGGCGGCTTCCCGCCTGGTGATATTTGACACTGTCTCTCTGGGCCGAGTGCTGGCCCTGCTGCTGGTAATGACCTCAGCCATGAAGGGTGGCCTGCTCACCGGGGCTGCCGTAGGCACGGTGCTGGGCCTGGCCATGGACGTGGCCCATCAGGGTGCGCCTTTTTATACCATGGCCTATTCCTTTTCCGGGCTTTTGTCCGGGGTCTTCGGTAAGCACGGCCGGGTGCTTTTTGTCCTCAGCTTCATCCTCTCCGGGGCTTTGGCGGTGATATGTGCCTGGAACACCCAAGTGTATGTAGGGGCGCTGTTTGAGACTTTCTGTGCCTCGGTAATATTTATGCTGCTGCCTTCCACACTGCTGATGCACATAGGGCTGATGCTCCAGAGCATGGAGCGGGGCAGCGGAGAGACAGGGCTGCGGCGCTTTGTGGCGGGGCGGGTGAAAAACCTCAGCGAGGCCTATGCCCAGCTCTTCGACACGGTACGCCGTAGCATAACCGAGCCCTATAACGACGAGAACATAGCCCGTATTTATGACCGGGCGGCGGACGAGGTCTGCGTGCGCTGCAAGTACAAGAACCGCTGCTGGAACGCAGAGTATATGGATACCCTCTCTGCCATGAACGACGCCACCCAGGCCATGATAGAACACGGCAGCCTGGAGGTGCAGGACCTGCCGGAGTTTTTCCGGGAAAAGTGCGAGAACCTGCCGGCCTTTGTGGCGGCGGTAAACGGAGAACTGCGGGGCATGTCCTACCGCCGTCAGCTGCGCTCCTACCTGTCGGAGAACCGGAATGTGGCCTGGGGCCAGTATCTGGACATCTCGGAGATACTGGGGAGCGTGGCCAGCGAGCTGGGCAGCAAGGGTGGGGCTGAGCCTCTCACTGAGAGGCGGCTGCTGCGCTATCTCCGCAGCCTGGACATGGACGCCGATGCCTCAGTGTACCGGGACGGCAGCGGCAGGCTGCGCGTCACCATCGAGTGCGGCACTCTTGCCCCGCTGATAAAGGACGCGGACTATCTGGAAAAGCTCTCCCAGGTAGTGGGGGCCAGGCTGTGCCAGCCCTACGAACTGGGAGAGGACAGCTCCAGCCTCACCCTGCTGGAGGCCGAGCCTCTGGCGGTGTCTGTGGGCATTGCGGCATTGAAAAAACGGGGAGAGCGGGTCAGCGGCGACAAGGGCACTTATTTCAAAACCGACGCTGGAGTGCTCTGCGTCATTCTGGCCGACGGCATGGGCTGCGGAGATGAGGCGGCCAAGGACAGCGGTCAGGTCGTGGATATTCTGGAAAAATTCCTCCGCTCGGGAGTGGACCCGGCGGTGGCAATGAAGATACTTAATTCCGTGCTGCTGCTCCGGGGCGGGGACAGCTGGGGCTATGCCACGGTGGATCTGATGTGCGTAGACCTGTTTTCCGGGGAGACCTGTTTTTATAAATACGGGGCGGCCCCCTCCTATGTCAAGAACGGCCGCAACATAAAACGCATAAAATGTGAGACTCTGGCGGCAGGCCTCACCGGTGGGGACGGCATAGCCCCGGACATCGTGCGCATGCGCCTGCGCCCCGGCTCTACTGCCGTCATAGCCACCGACGGGGTACTGGCGGACACGGAGGACGACTGGCTCAAGGAACTGCTGCTCCGGGGCTGGGAGGACATGAAGGAGCTGGCCCGGGCGGTGCTGAAGGAATCGGAAAAGCGCTACGGGGCCGCCGACGATATGACCGTAGTTACTGTGAGAGTAGAGGAGCGCCTATGAGATACAGGATGAGGGACAGGCTCATGGACCTGGTCACCGGCCTGCCGCTGAGTTTCGGCGTTCTCAGGAGGAGACGCCGCCGGGAGAATCTGCCGGTAGTGCGGGGAAATATGCGCCGGGTCATTGTGGTGCAGCCCCCGGACCCCATGTTTACCCAGGCAATGTTCATCCTTCGGGACGACTATTTCCAGACCCCCGGCATAAGCAGCCAGGAGCTTCTGAAACAGGCCCGGGAGGCAGCCCGGGACTATGTGGACCAAGCCATACCTGCCGACCCGGTGCGCCCGGTATTTCCCACCGCCATGTCAGTTTTTGCGCTGGGAGCGGCAGCGGCCATATTTGCACTTTGGTTGGGAGGGGTGATATAGAGAATAAGGAATAACGAATAGTGAACAATGCTTAACAGTGAAAGCTCCCCGGAACCGGGGAGCTTTCACCTTTCTAAAGAGGAGCAGCGGAATGAGCGCCCTCTGATTTTTTGCCATAGGCATAAAAAATCGGAGCAAGCGATATGCAGCTTGCTCCGACGTGGCAGCGGGAGAAGGATTCGAACCCTCACATACGGAGTCAGAGTCCGCTGTGCTACCTTTACACAATCCCGCTAAACGCAAGAGCTATTATACATGCTTTTCGGGATTTGTCAAGAATTATTTTCAGATATTTGATTATTTTCTGCGGCGTGGTCCAGGGCTTGGGGGAGATAGTAGCACACCAGCATATCCACACAGGCTCCGTAGCTCTTCAGCCCCAGCTCCTGGTCATAGCTCTGGAGCAGACCTTCGTGAAAGCTGTTGGACACGGTCTGCACCGGGGTCTCGAACTGGTTCCAATAGGCCCGGTTCAGGGCCATGTCCAGCAGCACTGAGTCACTGAGACTTTCATACACTGCCTCCCAGCGGCTGTAGGCGGCGTCATACAGGGCATTGCCAAGATAGGTGTAGGCCAGCAGACAGCCGGAGTAGCCGTAGTCCACATCTCCGGACTCCATGCAGGAGAGCACGGCGGCAAAGTTTGCATCCTGTTCCCGGGCCACCCGGCGCTGGTGGGCCAGCTCATGGGACACGGTAGAGGGGAAGAGACTGTCGGGAAAGTCGGTGTTCACACAGGCCTCCCCGGTGAAGGGAAAGAAGAAACCGGTGTAATCCATGTAGCTCAAAAGCCGGGAGGAGATTATGCCCTTTACCGGCAGGTCCGGCCCGGCCAGGCTGGGATGGAGCCGCTCCGTGTTTTGGTATATCTCCGCCGAACGGGCTATGATATCGGCTTTGTCTACGGTGTAGAAGCCACGTTCGTCCCGGCTGACCTGCTCCCCGTATTCATTCAAAAGGTCTGCAAAGTATTTGGTCACCGTCTCCAGTTCATCCACGGATATCTCCCGCTGCTCAAAGCCGCCGTCGGCGGCAAAATTGTCGGCATAGTAGTAGCTGCCCCAGAGCAGACTGTAGCCGGCATAGACCAGCAGAGCCGCAGAGAGCGGCGTCATAAACAGGGCATAAAGGCTCCTCAACCTCTTGCCCGGGCGCAGCAGCCCGACGAGCCTGTAAATCACCAGCCCCGCCACCAGAAGCGCGAAGGCCCAGATGAGTATCTCCGCCAAAGCTATGCTGCTCAGACCGGCGCAGAGCCCTGCCGCCCAGCGGTGAAAGGGCTGTATGTAATCGGCTACCAGCTTTTCGGTGAAAGCTCTGTTGCCCCGGCTCAGCAGGTGCAGGGCCAGCAGCGCCGCACCTATAAGAACGGCGGAGTGGGCGAAGGGACAAATTTTAAAGAGGGCCATGAGGCCAAAGCTTTTTTTCTCTCTGATTTCCATGGTACTATGATACCACAGGCCCGGCCGGGCCGCAAGGAACAAAGAATGGCAGAACTGTTAAATAAGTTCTGCCGTTCATTCTATTTTTTCCCCTGCTTTTTAAGATACACCGCCAGGGCTATGCCGGCTATCACTATAATGATACCTACGAGCATCATAAAGCCGCCCATGATGTACACCGGGTTGTTGACGGCAAAGCTATCCAGAGAAGGCCCGAAGCCGCCGTCAAACATGCCGTAGGAGCCGGAGCCTAGACCGAAGCCGCTGAACATTCGCTTGGAAATGTATCTGGCCAGAAAGCCCACCAGGCTGATGCCGAGGCCCGAGACGATGACATATACACCTGCCAGATAGCCGTAGCGGCGAAATAGCTTGCCCACTATGCCGGGCAGCTGCTCCGACAGCTCCGGCCGGGCCTGAGCTGCTGCGCTCTCCGGCACGGGCTCTCCGTCCTCCTCCGACAGCAGCCAGTCAATGCTTACGCCGAAGACCTGGGAGAGCAGCCGCAGCTTGGCCACTTCCGGTTCGGCATCCCCGGTCTCCCACTTGCTGACGGCCTGGCGGGACACACCCAGCCGTGCGGCCAGCTCCTCCTGGGACCAGCCCGCTTTCCTGCGGCAATTATAGATTTTTTCCGATAGTTTCATGTGCAGTTCTCCTTGCTTTCAGTCTTGCCTCATTATAGCGGAAGAGTCTCCGCCGGGCAAGCATTACCGGCTTGAAGTTTCGCAACCTGGGGTTGCACCCGGTTGCGTCGGTGGAATTATAGCCCGAAATGGGCAAAAAAATCAGCGGCAGCTTTTTGGCTGCCGCTGATTTTTAAAGGCTCTATTTTCCCGCCTCAGGAAGGCAGTGCATGTGTATCTGCCCCAGGGCACGGAAGCCCTCGCCGGCAGTTGAGAGGCAGCGAAGCCCCATGTCCGCCGAACGCAGCTTCAGGTACAGAGCTATGGACTTGGCTTCATCGGAGCCTTTGGGGAACTGGGACAGGTGGCAGCCGAAAATGGCCTGGAACTGTTTCTCGGTAAAGCCACTTGTCTTTACATAGGCCGTGGGTTTTGCAGTCATGTAATAGCACAGGGCTTTCACCGGGGCCTCGGAGGCGCCCAGCCGCTCCATTATACCGGCGTAGGGAGCAAAGCAGCTGAGCTGCCGGGCGGCCTGACCGCAGCGCAGATGGTCGGCATGACATTCGCTGCTGACCCAGGGATCGGGAGCAAAAACACAGTCGGGCTTGAATTCCCCCATAACTGTGGCTATACCCTCCAGCAGCTCCACGTCCTCGTAAAAGCCGCCGTCGGAGAGACCGAGAAAGCGCAGGTCACGTACGCCCAGTACCTGGGCGGACTTGCGGCTCTCCTCCTTGCGCAGTTCCACCAGATCCTCCCGGCTGAGCCCCTTGGGAGCGCAGCCGTCGCCGTAGCGTCCGTCGGTGCAGATGAGAAAGCAGATGTCCTTGCCGGAGGAGGCCAGCTTTGCCGCCGTGGCTCCGGCACCTATCTCAATATCGTCGGGGTGGGGGCCTATGAAGAGGTAACGCTGGAAGCTCTCTATCTTGGGGGTGGGAGCGGCAAAAGCCAGGGCCAGACGGGTAAGGCTCATACTGCGGCACCGGCTTTCTTGCGCTGCTCTATCTCACCGCATATGCGCTCATACTCGGCCTCATCCAGCTTGTAATGCCGCTTGTAGAGAATGTAGGACAGGAACATCAGCAGCCAGGGGAGGAGGGTCATGGCGATGAGCAGACCGGCGCTCTGGACGGACTGGACGCCCTGAAGCACCTGGGCTATCTGACTGAGCTTGTCGGATTCGGTGATGAGTCCCTGGGTGCAGTTTTGCTCCAGGGTGGAGATGCGGTTGGTAAAGTCGGTGACGCCAAGAATGATATAAGTGAAGGAGGTGACGGCTACCACCAGGGCGGAGCTGAACTTGGTGATGAAGGGCCGCAGGGAGGCGATGATGGCCTCGTCCCGGGAGCCGGTCTTGTACTCGTTGTACTCCACGGTGTTGATAATGGATATCATCATAATAAGGTAGTAGCAGTACTGGCCGAAGTTGGAGAGCATGTAGCCGATGACGATAAAGACGAACTTTACCGTGCCTGAGGGCAGCAGCAGACCGGGCAGGAACATGAGCACATAGCCCACGGAGGCTATGAGCATCATAAGGCCCATGAGCTTTTTCCTGGTGATGTGCCGGGATATGGCGGGGTAGAATATCATGAGGAAGGCGGTGGCGGACATGCCCACGGTAGTGAAGAGGGAATAGAGACCGCCGGTGTAGCCGAACTCAAAGTATATGTAAGTGGAGCCTATACCGCCCAGCACCAGGTTGTTGCCCAGCTGCTGGATAAGGAAAATGAGCGAGACCCACAGCAGCTGATCATTGGAGAAGATGGTGGTAAAAATCTTCTTTATACTGATTGGAGGCGCCTTCTGCTCCATGTCGTCCCTGCGCTCCCGGGCGCCGAAGAGGGGAAAGCACATGAACAGCGGGGCAATTATAGCCACGACCAGGGCAATGCGCCCATAGGCCACCGAGGCGCTGCCGCCGATGGTAAGGGCGCCGGCGGTGAGCATGGGGATGAGGATGGAGGCGGAGGTGCTGCCGATACCTGCAAAGAGGGTGGTGCGGGCGGTGAACTGGTTGCGGGCATTGGCATCGGAACTGAGGGCGGGTATCATGCCCCAGTAGGAGATGTCGTGCATGGTGTAGGTTATTGAGTACATGAAGTACATCACGCCGAAGAACCATACAAAGGCCCAGCCCTGAAGCTTCACGTTGAACATGAGATACACCACCACGGAGGTGGAAAGGATGCCTATGACCATCCAGGGCTTGAATTTTCCGTAGCGGGTACGGGTACGCTCTATGATGTTGCCCATGATGGGATCATTCAGGGCGTCGAAGACACGGGCTGCCACCATTATGGCGGTGATGGCGGTGAGCTGGGCGGCGGTGAGAAAGCGGGTAAAGAGCACGAAGGTGAGCAGCTGACTGGTGAACAGATTATAAACCATGTCCCTGCCCACGGTGCCCAGGGGGAACATTATCAGGTTTTTCTTCCTCAGCTTCAGATCTTCCATTTAAGTCTCCCCCTGACTGTTGAGAATCTCCACCTGGCACATAGCCATGGCGGAAAGGGCGTTGTCATGGCTCCGGGGGCTTATACCGGCGCAGCAGGCGGCATCCACCTTAACAGGCACCTCCGGCAGAAAAGCCTTGATTATCAGGGCGTTGGAGATGACGCACACGTCGGTGCAGAGACCGATGAGAGTGACGGAAGCGATGGGTTCCTTTTCATTCATCTCCAGCAGCATCCGCCCCAGCTCCACGGAGCCGAAGCCCGGCTTGTCCACGGGCTCTGTTTTCCGCAGCCTGTCCAGCTCCGGGCGTATCTGCCAGCCCTCAGTACCCTTTATGCAGTGGGGAACCGGAAGGTTTTTCCCCTCCTGGGTTTCCATGTAATTTTCCGGGTGGGTATCCCGGGTGAAGATAACCGGACCGCTGAAGAATACTATCTTCTCTTTTACCCTGGGCACTATGGCCACGGCCTCCTTGGTGCCCAAGGCACCGTCAATGAAGTCGTTCTGCATGTCTACGACTATGAGTATATCCTGCATGACTGTCCTCTCCTTTGTCAATAATGGTAAAGCAAACTTATTTTTTCCGTACTATTTCTATCCAGTAGCCGTCCGGGTCTTCTATAAAGTATACTCCCATGGCGGGGTTTTCAAAGCAGATGCAGCCCAGGGCCTGGTGCTTTGCATGGGCGGCGTCCATATCCTCCACGGTGAAGGCCAGATGGAACTCACCCTCTCCCAGATCGTAGGGCTTGTCCCGGCCTTTCAGCCAGGTCAGCTCCAGAGAAAAGTCGCTCTCACCGTCGCCAAGGAATACCAGCTTGTAGCTGCCGTCCGCAGCATTTTTCTCCCGGATCGGCTTGAGACCCAGAGCCTCATGGTAAAATTTCAGGCTGCGCTCCAAATCCATGACATTGAAATTAAAGTGGTTGAATCTGAACATTGAAAGAATCCTCCTGTATGCTGCATCGCGGCCCGGCAGGGATACTGTCCCCGGCCTGTTGCGCAGAACTTTATATGATGGTAACACCCGGGAGCGGGAATGTCAATCAGTGCCCGCGCTTGAAATCCCGATGCCCCTGGACTATAATGGTAAACATGAAAAAATCAGGCCCAAAGGAGGCAAAGAAATGAAAAAGCTGAATGTCTGTCTGGTGAACGACTCCTTTCCACCGGAAATAGACGGAGTGGCCAATGCCGTGGTGAACTATGCCGGGATAATAAACAGGAGCTACGGCTCTGCTACGGTGGTCACACCTTCCAATCCCCAGGCGGACGACTCGGCTTTTGACTTCCCCGTATGCCGCTATCCCAGCCTGGACACTACCCGGCTGGTGGGCTACAGGGCGGGCATGCCCTTTTCCCCGGAAATACAGCGGCGGCTGGACGAGCAGAATTTTGACATTATCCACAGCCACTGCCCAATCAGTTCCACTCTCCTGGCCCGGCTGCTGAGGGAGAGGATAGATGTCCCTCTGGTGATGACCTACCATACCAAATTCGATATAGATATAGCCAAGGCCATCAGCAGCAAGATTTTGCAGGAGGAGGCCAAGCGCATGCTGGTGGAGAACATCTCCGCCTGTGATGAGGTGTGGACCGTGAGCCGGGGAGCAGGGGAAAATCTGCGTTCACTGGGCTATAAGGGGGACTACCTGATAATGCCCAACGGGGTGGACCTGCCCCGGGGACGGGTGGATGAAGAACTGGTAGCCCAAACCTGCCGGGACTATGACCTGCCGGAGGGCTTGCCGGTGTTCCTTTTCCTGGGACGCATGATGTGGTATAAGGGCATACGCATCATTCTGGACGCCTTAAAGGAACTTTCCGACAGCGGCCGGGATTTCCGCATGGTCTTCGTGGGCGGCGGTACGGACCGGGATGAGATAGTGGACTACTGCAATAAGCTGGGCCTGGAGGGCCGGGTGTTTTTCTGCCCTGCCATCCATGACCGGAACATTGTGAGAGCCTGGTACTGCCGGGCGAACCTTTTTCTCTTCCCCTCCAGCTTTGATACCAACGGACTGGTGGTCAGGGAGGCGGCGGCCTGCGGCCTGGCCAGCGTCCTTATCCGGGGCAGCTGCGCCGCCGAGGATGTGGATGACGGGGAGACCGGCTTTCTTATAGAGGAAAACAGCCGGTCCATGGCCGAAAAGCTGGAGACTTTGTGCCAGTGCCCGGAGACGGTGAAACGGGTGGGCCTGCAGGCCCAGAGCCGCCTGTACATCTCCTGGGATGAATCAGTGGGGAACGCCTGCCGCCGCTATGAAACGGTCATTGAAAACTACCGCAAAGGAATATACCCCCAGCATGAGCGGCCCAGCGACGATTTTATCCGGGCTATGTCCAACAGCATGGAAGCCTGGGACGAGCTGAGAGAGAAGCAGCGCAGAAAGGTGATGGAGCTGAGACAGGAGTACAGGGAATTGAAAGAGGAGATGAGCAGCTCCCGCCAGCGCCTGAAGGAAAATATAGCTCAATATCTGGAGCGCTTTATGTAAGGAAAGCTCTTGAGAATAGAAAGAGTCCGGGAATTTTCAAAGTTCCCGGGCTCTTCTAATTTTCACCGGGAGTGTCGGAATATGGGGAAGGGAGCGGAATCGGCCCGGTCCTCTGGGGGGACGGCCGGAACAATGCCGGTCTAAACTGATAAAATTATTAAAAAACTGTGAATCGACCCTCGGGGACATTGACAGTTTTTATTATAAGCTATACAATTTAAGCACCATACCGGAGGAAATTTCTATAAGTTATATACAGAAGTCCGGTCCTGAAAAATTTTCTGTAAGGAGGAAAGTAAATGAAAAAGTTTCTGGCATTGCTGCTTGCTCTGCTGATGGCCCTGTCCCTGTGCGCCTGCGGCAGTTCCGAGCCCGCCGCCGAGGAGGCTCCCGCCGAGGAGCCCGCTGCCGAGGCCCCTGCGGAAGAGGCCGCCGAGGATGATCTGGTGAGCCTGGCCCAGGCCGAGGGCCAGCTGGTGGTCTACGGCTCCTGCGAGGAGGAGTATCTGGCCGCCGCCTGCGCCAAGTTTGAGGAGCTCTACGGTATAGAGACCCAGTACCAGCGCCTGTCCACCGGCGAGGTCCAGGCCAAGATAGAGGAAGAGAACGGCAATCCCTCCGCCGACGTTTGGTTTGGCGGCACCACCGACCCCTACAATGTTGTGGCTGCCGAGGGCCTGCTGGAGCCCTATGAGGCTGCGAACGCCTCTCACCTGATGGGCGACATGTACCGTCATCCCGACGGCTGCTGGTACGGCATATACAAGGGCATCCTGGGCTTCATGGTGAACAAGGACGAGCTGGAGCGCATGGAGCTGGAGGCTCCCCAGGATTGGCCCGACCTGCTCAAGCCCGAGTATAAAGGCCTTATCTGGCTGTCCAACTACAACACCGCCGGCACCGCCAAGCTGGTCATCAACACCATGATCCAGAAGTACGGCCATGACGAAGGCATCCAGTACCTGGTAGACCTGGACAAGAACGTGCAGGTATATACCAAGTCCGGCTCCGGCCCTTCCAAGAACGTGGGCACCGGTGAGTGCGTCATAGGCATCGGCTTCCTCCATGACGGCATCACCCAGATCCTGGACAACGGCTACACCAATATCGAGCTGATAATCCCCAGCTCCGGCACCTCCTTTGAGATAGGCGCCACTGCCATCTTCAAGGGTGCAGCTCACCCCAATGCCGCAAAGCTGTGGATAGAGTATGCCCTGTCTCCCGACTGCGTGAACATAGCCAAGGACAACGGTTCCTATCAGTTCCTGGTCATTGACAATGCCGAGCAGCCCGAGCAGGCCGCAGAGTTCGGCCTTGACCCGGAGAACGTCATGGACTATGACTTTGAAGATGCTACCGCCAACATCACCACTTATGTTGAGGAGGTCATGAATGCCCTGGGCGGCGGAGATGACCGTTTCCAGACGGAGTGATCCGAAAACAAAAAGCATGTCTCATAGAATGGAGGCGGCTGGCGCCGCCTCCATTTTTTAAAAAGCGTCCCCAGGGGACTGTCTCCAGTTCGGAAAAGAAAGGAGAGCTTTTATGGCAAGAGGTCAAGGCGCAGCATTGGACAGAAAAAAGCTGATGGCCGACCCGGTCATGGTCACTACCATTGTCCTGCTGATAACATTTCTTACTTTGTTTATTCTCTACCCTCTGGCAATACTGCTGGTGGATAGTTTTTACGGTGAGGAAGGGATTACGCTGAGTATCTTCAAAAGGATATTCCAGATGCCCACCTTCACCACGGCAATAACCAATACCCTGAAAGTTGGCTTTCTCGTGGGCATACTCTCCACCCTTATCGGGCTGCTGTTTGCCTATGTGGAGGTATATGTGCGGATGAACCGCTTCGTCGGCGGGCTTTTCAAGGTGGTGTCCATGCTGCCTGTGGTCTCGCCCCCCTTCGTGCTTAGCCTTTCGATGATAATGCTCTTCGGTAAGGCGGGCATCATCACCCGCTTTTTGCTGGGCATATACGACAACAGCGTCTACGGCTACTGGGGCATAGTGATAGTCCAGACCCTGACCTTCTTCCCGGTGTGCTACATGATGCTGAAGGGACTTTTGAAAAACATCGACCCCTCTCTGGAGGAGGCGGCCCGGGACATGGGCGCCACCCGGATGAAGGTCTTCACCAGCGTCACCTTCCCCCTGATGCTGCCGGGTCTGGGCAATGCCTTTCTGGTGACCTTCATCGAGTCCATCGCCGACTTTGCAAACCCCATGATAATCGGCGGTTCCTACGACACCCTGGCCACCACGATTTACCTTCAGATAACCGGCGCTTACGACAAGGCGGGGGCCGCGGCCATGGCCGTGGTGCTGCTGTGCATAACCTTGCTGATGTTCGCGGTGCAGAAATATTACCTGGAGGCGAAGACCGCCGCCACCCTCACCGGCAAGGCCTCTAGAGGCAGGATGCTCATAGAGGACAGGAGCGTGAAGATACCCCTCACCATACTCTGCTCCCTGGCCGCCTGCTTCGTCATAATGATGTATATCTGCGTGCCCATAGGCTCCTTCTTCCCAACCTGGGGCTATAAGTTCTTCCCCCTGACCGGGAAGTGGTTCGGCCTCATCTTCACCAGGTACCACGGCCTCCAGGCCTTTACAGACTCCTTCCTGCTCTCCCTTATAGCAGCTCCCATAACGGCCCTGCTGAGCATGATAATCTCCTACCTGGTGGTAAAACGGAAGTTCCGCTCCAAGGGCTTTATCGAGGCCGTGTCCATGCTGGCCATGGCCGTGCCCGGCACGGTGCTGGGCGTTGGCTACATAAGGGGCTTTGCCAGCGGCGTGTTCCACACCGGCTTCCTTCAGGGCATTTACGGCACCGGACTGATACTTATTATCGTGTTCGTGGTGCGCTCCCTGCCCACCGGCACCCGCAGCGGCATCTCCGCTTTGCAGCAGATAGACAAGTCCATAGAGGAATCCGCCTATGACATGGGGGCCGACAGCTTTAAGGTCTTCATGACCGTGACCTTGCCCCTGATAAAGGACTCCTTCCTCTCCGGCCTGGTCACAGCCTTCGTGCGCAGCATAACCGCAATCTCCGCCATCATACTGCTGGTGACGCCTCAGTTTTTGCTCATCACCGTGCAGATCAACGAGTTTGCGGAAAAGGGCTCCTACAGCCTGGCCTGTGCCTTTGCCACCATACTTATCATAATAACCTACGGCGCCGTGGTGCTGATGAACCTGTTCATAAAGCATTTCGGCACCAGCCGGAAAATAAAGGAGGACAACTGAGCCATGGAAAAAACAAAAAAAGGCGTCCGCCTGGAGCACATCTCCAAGATATATCAGGACCCCAAGACCGGCAAGGATTTCTATGCCGTGCATGACACCTCCCTGACCATAGAGCCGGGCAGCTTCGTAACTCTCCTGGGTCCCTCCGGCTGCGGCAAGACCACCACTCTGCGTATGATCGCCGGCTTTGAAAGCCCGGACGAGGGCGAGATCTATCTGGGAGACGAGCCCATAAACGAACTGACCCCCAACAAGCGGGACACGGCCATGGTCTTCCAGAGCTATGCCCTGCTGCCCCATTACAATGTCTTTGACAACGTGGCCTACGGTTTGAAGCTGCGGAAGGTGCATAAGGACGAGATAAAAGAGCGGGTCATGAAGATCCTGGACCTGGTGGAGCTCAGCGGCATGGAAGGGCGCATGACAAACCAGCTCTCCGGCGGCCAGCAGCAGCGCGTTGCCCTGGCCCGCGCCCTGGTCATCGAGCCCTCGGTGCTCCTCTTTGACGAGCCCCTTTCCAACCTGGATGCAAAGCTCCGCGTCTCCATGCGTACCGAGATCCGGCGCATCCAGCAGGAGGTGGGCATTACCGCCATCTATGTCACCCATGACCAGAGCGAGGCCATGGCCCTGTCCGACAGCATAATTATCATTAACAAGGGCGTGGTGGCCCAGGTGGGCACGCCCCAGGAGATATACTACCACCCCAACAGCGAGTTTGTGGCCGACTTCATCGGCGAGGCAAACTTCCTCAAGGGCACTCTTACCGGCCAGAGCGGCAGTAAGGCTGCCTTCAGCATAGAGGGCAACAGCCTTGAGGTGGAGAGTCAGGGCAAGCTGGAGCCGGGGAAAGAGTATACCCTGGTGCTGAGGCCGGAATCCGCCCATCTGGCCGAGGAGGGCGGATTGCCCTGCAAGGTCACTCTCAGCTGCTTTATGGGCTCCTATCAGAACTATCAGGTCATGGTGGGCAATACCCTGGTCAAGCTCACCGAGAGCAACCCCAAAAACAAGAAGATATACAAGGTGGGGGATAGCTGCGCTCTGAGGTTCGAGCCCGATGCCGTGCATATCCTGTAAGCAAACCTGAAAAAACCTGCTGCATCAGCAGCAGGTTTTTTATTGCCCTCATTGTAAAAAGGTGCCCATCCGTGATAAAATCAGAAAAAACAAAAGCAGGGGGGACGGCGTAAATGAAGAGAACAGCGGCGGGCATTCTTGCCCTTCTTGCCTTGCTGGCCGCAGGCTGCGGCAGAGCCGGGGGCACCGACGGCAGCGCCTTTGCCCCGCCGGAGGAGCAGCGGCTGGTGATATACACTTCCCACAAGCAGGAGGTGTACGAGCCCCTGGTAAGGGAATTTGAGCAGCGCACCGGTATCTGGGTGGAGCTGGAGACCGGGGGGACCACGGAGCTGCTGGAGAGGATAGCCAGGGGAGATACGGACTGCGATCTGATGCTGGGGGGCGGAGCGGACAGTCTCAGCGCCTATGCCTCCTGCTTCAGCCCTTATTACAGCGTTTACAACGATAACATCCTGCCCCGGTACCGCAGTGCCGACGGCAGCTACAGTCCCTTTTCCGTGCTGCCGGTGGTGCTGATATACAATACCAAGCTGGTGCGCATGAATCCGCCGGAGGGCTGGGAGAGCCTTCTGGACTCTGCCTGGCGGGGGAGGATAGCCTTTGCCGACCCGGAGGTGTCCGGCTCCAGCTATACGGGACTTTGTACCCTTCTCCAGGCCCTGCCCGGAGACAGGGAGGAGAATCTGAAAAAATTTGCATATAACCTCAAGGGCCGCCAGCTCTCCTCCTCGGGAGAGGTGGTCAGCGCCGTGGCCGAGGGCAGCTGCTACATAGGCGTCACCCTGGAGGAGACGGCCCTGAAGGGAATAGCGGAAGGCTATGATATAGCTATCATCTATCCCAGAGAGGGCACCAGCGCCCTGCCAGACGGGGCGGCGGTGGTGTCCGGCTGTGCCCATGAGGCCAACGCCAGAAGCTTCATCGACTTCATGCTCAGTCCGGAGATACAGCAGATGCTGGAGGAGGACTTTTCCCGCCGGGGAGTCTGCGGCCCCGGGGGAGAAACGGAGGATATCAAGCTCATAGACTATGACATAAGCTGGGCCAGCGGAGAGCAAAAAAATTTGCTGAGCCTGTGGAGAGCGCAGTTTGAAGGAGCGGAAAAATGATAAAATGGATAAAACGCTCCTTCAGAAACCGCATATTCGTCACGGTTCTCCTGGTGACTTTGCTGCCCATGCTGCTTTGTGATGTGCTGGTGATGCAGCTGGCCATAGGCAACAGCCAGGAGCTGCTGTACCAGCAGGCCATGGACGAGCTGGAGCTTCTGGAGCAGGAGCTGGATACCATGCTGGAGCAGGCGGACGACCTCACCCAGGCGCTGTCGGAGAGCACCGTGGTACGCAGCGCCCTGCGCCGGGGCGGCAGCGACTCCAAGCTTTTGTACCAGGTGCTGTATCAGGAGAGCGCCCAGCTGAGAGACTATGCCGTGGCCGAGGTCTACGACGGGGAGGGACGCCGCCTCTACAGCAGCGACAGCAGCCAGCTGGAAGCGGTGCTGCCCACCGGCTGGGGAGTATTGCGCTCGGCGGGAGAAAGCCGGGAACTGAGCATACAGGCCGGCCGGGAGCCGGGACTCACATTGGCCCGGGCGGTGCGCAGCTATGACGGAGGCATACTGGGATATATTCTGGTCCGGGTGACCGAGGCGGGGTTTGACAGCCTGCTGGGAGACAGCTTCGGCTCCGCCAACGATGTTTTCCTGCTGGACGGCACATGGCGTCAGGTCTACAGCTCCGACAGCATACATACCGGAGAAAAAATAGACGACATGAGAGAGGCCGTCCTCTCCGGCCTGGAACTGGGGGACGGATATTACAGCGTCTACCTCAGGGCGCTGGACCGGGGAGATCTCACCCTTATATTGCAGCAGCCAAAGGCCTATACCCCTGCGGTCATGAGCTCGGTGTACTACGCCTGCCTGATGATGGGGCTGCTGTGTCTGGTGCTGAGTCTGGTGTGCGCCTGGATAATCAGCCATTACCTCTCAAAACCGGTGAACCAGCTGGATGAGGCCATGGGCCGGGTAGAGAGAGGTGATTACGAGGTGGAGCTTTCAAGCGACAGGAGCGACGAGATGGGACGTCTCAGCTCCAGCTTCAACCGCATGACCCGGGAGTACCGGCAAAATCTGGAGCGCTCGGTGCAGCATGAGCGGGAGCTGAACGAGACGGAGCTGTCCATGCTCCAGGCTCAGCTGAATCCCCACTTTCTGTATAATACCCTGGACAGTATGAAGTGGCTGGGAATCACCAACCACGTGCCCCAGGTGGCGGCTATGGCCACGGGCCTGGCGGCCCTGCTTAGAGCCGGCATTTCCGGGGATAAACTGATCACCCTGGAGCAGGAGCTTGAGCTGCTGGAAAAGTACCTGGATATCCAGTCGGTGCGTTTTGAAGACCGCTTCACCTGGGAGACGGATATAGACGAGAGCTTCCAGCACTGTCTGGTGCCGAAGCTCATTCTCCAGCCCCTGGTGGAAAATTCCATAATTCACGGAGTAGCCAACATGGACGACGGCTATATAAAGCTCTCCGCCTCGGCGGAGGGGGAGACCTTGGTGCTGGCTGTGGAGGATAACGGCCAGGGCATACCCCCGGAGATACTGGAGAGGCTTAAAAGCCCGGAGCGGGAGCTGCCTGCGGGACATCTGGGATTGAGGAACGTGGACAGAATAGTGCGGCTGTACTATGGAAAGGAGTACGGTATATCCGCCGTATCTGTGCCGGGCACGGGCAGCCGGGTGGAGTTGCGTATGCCCATGAGGAAGAAGGAGGAAAAGGATGCTGAAGGTTCTTGTGATAGATGACGAGACGGTGGTGCGCCGAGGCATAGTCCTGGGGGTTGACTGGGCGGCCATGGGCTGCGTGGTGGTGGGAGAAGCCGCCAACGGCGAAGAGGGCTTGCTGGCGGTGGAGCGCTACAGTCCTAACCTTATAATCACCGATGTGCGCATGCCCAGAATGGACGGCATAGAGATGCTCCAGGAGCTGCGCTGCCGGGGCTGCCGGGCCCACGTGATACTTCTCACCGCCTACAGCGATTTTGAATATGTGCGTTCGGCCTTGCAGCTGGGAGCCGACGACTATCTGCTCAAGCCCTTTGAAGACAAGGAGCTGATAGCGGCGGTGGAGCGGGTACACCAGAAGGAGCAGGAGCGCAGCGGGCTGAGCCTCAGCGAGGGGCTGCTGCTGTCCAAGGGGGACAAGAGCCGCTATGTTCTCCAGGCCCTGGAGTATATAGCGGAGCACTTTGCCGAGAGCGGCATAAACATTACCGGCATTGCCCAGCACCTGGGGGTCAGTGAGGGGCACCTGAGCCACGTGTTCAAAAAGGAGACCAACTACACCGTGGTGGGTTATCTCACCCGCTACAGGATACACATGGCCATGAAGCTTCTGCGGGACTGCCGGTATAAGGTCTATGAGGTGGCGGACATGGTGGGCTATAAGGACGTGGCCTATTTCGGCAGCACCTTCAAGAAGCTCACCGGCCTTTCACCTTCGGAGTATCAGGACCGCTGCCGCTGAATCAAGGCCTGTTGTTAAAAATCCACAAAAAGCCCGGGGAAATTTCTGCATTTTAAAAGGCACTCCTGACAGAATCAACAGTATAATCGCAGAATTGTCCCATTCCAATTTCCGTGGGAGAGCAGGTATAATTAATACAGCTATATTGCTGCCAATAAAATTGTAAAGGAGAAAAGCTAAAATGAAGAAGTTGCTTGCGCTTTTGCTTGCCCTGGCAATGCTGCTGACTCTGGGTGCCTGTGCCAAGACACCGGCCCAGGAAGAGGCAGCCCCCGCCGAGGAAGCCGCCCCTGCTCCCGCTGAGGATGCCGGAGGAGAAAAGGACTATTCCGGCTACACCATCCGCATCTACTCCAACTCCAACTCCACCGAGCGTACCACCTGGCTTATAAACGAGGCCAAGGACGCCGGCTTCACCATCTCCATTGACGACAACAGCGTCATCTCCGGCGACGATGCAGCCATCCAGGCCGCCAATGAAAACAAGGACGGCGATATCCTCTTTGGCCTCAACGAGACCCGCTGGAGCCAGGTCGTCAACGGCACCTATGAGAACCTGAAGCTGGTGGATTGGACTCCCAGCTGGGCCGAAGAAGTGGGCGAGTATGTCTATCCCGGCGCAGCCTACGGCCTGGTCATCCAGAACGTGCTGATGCTCTACCGTACCGACGAGTACGGCACCAACGGCGAGAGCCTCCACTTTGAGCACTGGGCAGACGTGGTGGACTGCGGCTACAGCTGGTACCGCCAGAACAAGGTGGGCGGCACCACCAACTCCAACATAAACTCTGCCATGCTCTATGCCTTCGTTGACCCTGAGTCCCCCGCCGGCGGCATCAGCATCGATGGCTGGAAGACTCTGTGGAAGTACTGCGCTGACGGCGTGTACTCCTCCGATGACGACTATAAGTACGGTTTCCAGCCCCTGAATAAGGGCGACGTTCAGGTCTCCACCTACTACTCATCCTCCCTCTACGGCAACATTGACGCTGCCGCCGACAGCTCCGAGCATCCCCTTATCGGCGCTCTGGAGCCTGAGAACTGGGCGCTGGTGGATATAGACGACGGCACCTATTACATCGCCGAGTATCTGGGCATCCTGGATAAGGCCGGCCGCAGCGCCGAGGAGACCGAGGCCGTCATGGCCTTTGCCGAGTGGTTCGGCTCCGCCGACGTACAGGCTGCCTGGGGAGAGGAGTTCGACTCCTATCCCTGCAACACTGCCGCCGCCGCCATCCTCTACCCCGACGGCATCCCCGCCATCTACACCATCAAGAACTTTGCCCTTACCCCTGTTGAGGGCACCGATATGAACTATGCCGAGTATGTTGCCGCCCACTCCAGCGAGTGGACCAACATCATGACCAACCTGGGCTTCTACTGGGCCGACCAGAGCGCCGCAGTTGCCGAGCCCGATTGGGAGAATCTGGACTGGGCTACCCTGACCCAGGCTGCCGGCTGATTCAATAAGTAAATACCCTAAATGCTATGGCGAGCCTCAGGGCTCGCCATAGCGCAAAAGAGCAGTTTTTAAAAGAGAGAACTTTAAGGAGAAATGATTTATGATAAGGCTCAATGACATTGTGGTGAAGTTTGGGGATTTTACTGCCCTGCACGGCATCAACGTCCACGTGAAGGAAGGGGAGTTCTTCACTTTCCTGGGCCCCTCCGGCTGCGGCAAGACCACCACGCTGCGCACTCTCACGGGCTTCATTGAGCCGGTGGAAGGCAGCGTTGTAGTCAAGGGCAAGGACATAACCCATGTGCCCATAGAAGACAGAAACATCGGCATAGTCTTCCAAAGCTATGCCCTTTTCCCCACCATGACCGTGTACGACAATATTGCCTTCGGCCTGAAGGTGAAGAAGCTGAAAAAACCGGAGATAGATAAGCGGGTGCGGGAGATAGCCAAGAAGGTGGATCTCAGCGACGAGCAGCTGATGAAGGCCGTGTCCCAGCTTTCCGGCGGCCAGCAGCAGCGTGTGGCCATAGCCCGGGCCCTGGTGACGGGACCGGCCATAATCTGCATGGACGAACCCCTTTCAAACCTGGATGCAAAGCTCCGGGTGCAGCTGAGAAACGAGCTGAAAAAGATGCAGAAGGAGTTCGGCATCACCACCATATATGTCACCCACGACCAGGAGGAGGCCCTGACCCTGTCCGACCGTATCGCCGTTTTCAACAAGGGCGTGATAGAGCAGGTGGGTACTCCCAACCAGGTCTATAACCACAGCGAAACTGAATTTGTCTGCAACTTCATCGGCGATATCAACCGGCTGGGGCCGGAGATCGTGGGTGAGCTTAAAAAAATCGGGGCTGAGGTCGACCCCAAAAAGCACAACTATATGCGCCTGGAGCGCATCCATGTGAATTCCCCGGCCCGGCCCGGGGAGCTGGAGCTGGATGGCGTGGTGGACAGCCTGGAATACTACGGGCTGTACATAAAGTATTACATCACCGCCGGCGGCCAGACTTTGAAAGTCATAGAGAAAAACGACGGGGTGAATATATACTCTCCAAATCAGAAGGTCAAAGTGCTTATAAACCCCGCCCATATCATGGCCTATGAGCCCTCGGGAGAGGAGGCGGAGGAGAAGTGAGCAAAAGCCTGGATGGACGACTGCGGGCGGAATTCCTGTTCAGAATCATAGGGCTGGGTATATTCATATACCTGTTCTTCGGCTTCATGCTTCTGCCCTGCCTCAACACCCTGACCAGCATTTTCACCACTACCAATGCCCAGGGGGAGAGAGACCCGCTGGCGGTTATACGCTTCTTCTTTGCCGGGAACATGGGCAAATATGTGTGGAACTCTCTGAAGCTGGCTCTCTGCCTGGTGGTGACGGTGAATATAGTGGGCGTGTCCATAGTTTTGCTCACCGAGTATTTTGACATCAAGGGGGCAAAGATACTTCGCCTGGGCTATATGACCACACTTATCTATAGTGGCGTGGCCCTGGTCACCGGCTATCTGTTCCTCTATGCCCCAGACGGTATACTCACCACAGCCCTGGCCAACGCCTTTCCCGGATTCAATGAAAACTGGTTTACCGGCTTCAACGCTGTGCTCTTCACCATGACTTTTGCCTGTACCAGCAACCACGCTCTGTTTCTGAGAAACGCCATCCGGGGCATAGACTACAACACGGTGGAGGCGGCCCGGAACATGGGAGCAAAGCCCTTCAAGGTGCTGTGGAAGGTGGTCTTTCCCACCCTTATCCCCACCATGTTCTCTCTGACGGTCATGACCTTTATCACCGGCCTTTGCGCTATGTCTGCCCCAACCCTGCTGGGCTATGACTCCATAAACCCGGAGATCGTGCGCCTGGCCGGTTCCTCCACGGCGGACGAGGCCTTCCCCCAGGCCAGGGCGGCTCTGCTGTCCATCATCCTGGCCATGTTCACCATCATCCTGCTTACGGTGCTCTCCGCCTATGAGCGCAAGGGCCATTACCTCTCTGTGTCCAAAACCAAGACCAAGCTGGAAAAGCAGAAGATAACGAACCCTGTGGCCAATGTCCTGGCCCATATCTACGCCTATGTGCTCTTTGTCATCTACATGATACCCGTGGTGATGATAATAGTCTTCTCCTTCCAGACCTACAGTGCCATACGTATGAAGAAGCTGGATCTGAGCAGCTGGACTCTGGTGAACTTCTTCGGCCAGGAGGACTATATGTACCTCACCAGCCGGGGCAAGTACAAGGTGAGAGAGGGCTCCATCTCCGGCCTGTTTGCAAACGAGGCAACCTTGGGCGGCATCAAGATGAGCTTTATGCTGTCCATAATCGCGGCAGCTCTGGCCTGCATCATAGTGGTGGTGGCCTGCAACTATATCTTCAAGCACAAGGGCAAGAAGTCCGGCATCGTGCTGGAATATGCCCTGCTCTTCCCCTGGCTGCTGCCTACCATACTCATCTGCTATTCCTACCGCACCTATTTCAATTCCGAGACGATCTGGTACGTGGGCAATTATAATCTCTACTATGCCCAGAACGTGCGGCTGCTGATCATCATGGCCTATACCGTGGTGAAGCTGCCCTTCTCATTGAGAATGATAAGGGCCTCCTTCTACGCCATAGACGAGGAGCTGGAGGATGCGGCCCGGAACCTGGGGGCAGGGGGCTTTACCACGTTCATGCGTGTAAAGCTGCCCATCATCCTGCCCAGTGTCCTGGCGGTGTTTGCCCTGAACTTCAACGCCCTCTTTACCGAGTACGACATGTCCGCCACCTTTGCCAGCTCCTACGGCACCAGCTACGCCATGGTCATCCAGGCCATGTGCGCCGAGGAGGGGCTCTATGGCTATAACGTGAACGCCTCGGGCCGCCGCTGTGCCTCTACGGTGTTTATAATGCTGGTCAGCGGACTGATTCTATACTTGGTCTACGGCGTGGGTGCCCGGGACCTGGGCGAGAGACTGGACCACAGGGCAAAGTGGCGCCGCCGCATGGAACGGATGGGCGTAGTGTTTGGAAAAAAGAAAAAGGAGACCGTATGATTAAAAACGTAGTTTTTGACATGGGACAGGTGCTCATGTACTTTGACCCGGACACCTATATTGCCCGCCTGGGCTACACCGGGGAGGACGCCGCCCTTTTGAAACGGGAAGTGTTCCGCAGCGCCGACTGGGTCAGCACCGACCACGGCACCAAGCTGCCGGCGGAGGCGGCGGAGGACATGTGCCGCCGCCTGCCGGAGCGGCTCCACGCCGCAGCGGAGGAGCTGTGCTGCCGCTGGTGGCATGGGGAGATCATGCCGGTGCCCGGCATGGCGGAGCTGGTGCGGGAGCTGAGAGCCAAGGGTTACGGCATCTATCTCCTCTCCAACGCTTCTTCGGACCTGCACAAGTATTTCCACCGTATTCCCGGCTCGGAGTGCTTTATGGGCAAGCTGGTCTCGGCGGACGTGAAGCTTTTAAAGCCCATGCACGAGATATATGAGCGGCTCTATTCCGATTTCGGCCTGAAGCCGGAGGAGTGCTGGTTCGTGGACGACAGCCCCACCAATGTGGAGTGCGCCCGCTGTACGGGAATGGGAGGAAGCGTGTTCTATAACGACGCAAAGCGCTTCCGCCGTGAACTTATAGAGCAGGGCCTGGATCTGACGGAGGAATAAAAGTGAAGCTTATAGACAAATACATCGGCCTCTCCCGGAAGGGAGAGGCTGTTTGGATAAGCGATGTTAGAGAGGCCTTTGCCGCGGAGCCGGGGACGAAAGCTCTTGCTGTGCGCCTTTGCTGCCTGGACGGTATGGAGAAAACCTATACCTGCCCCGTCCCGCTCTGGGAAAACGGAGAGCAGCGCTCCTTCCTCCTGGAATATCTCAAGGCCCGGACCTTCAATATCCTCTCCTGCTACAGCGGCCGGGCTCTGTATCTGTGCCTGGATATGGAGGACGGGGAGTTGAGAAAGCTGGCGGAGGACTGCCTGGACTCCTTCCAAAGGGAGCCGGGGCTGAAGAAGGTGCTGAACATTGCAGGGAGGCTCTGCCGCAGTCTGGGCCTGCCGGATTTTGAAATGGGTCTTGAGGGCCTTGAAAATCACGGGGCAAGCCCCAAACCGGAGGCCGAGTCGGGAGAGACTCTGGAGGCCAAGCTCCGCCGGGCCGTGGAGAGCTGCGGCAGCGGGGCCTTCTGCGGCATTGACGTGGGGGGCACGGACATAAAGCTGGCCCTGGCCCTGGAGGGAAGACTTCTGGCGGTAAAGGAATACGACTGGAACCCGGCGGAGAGCCCAAGGGCAGAGGGACTGATACATCCCATACTGCTGCTGGCAAGGCTGATGCAGGCCCGGCTCTCGGTGGAGGCAATGCCTGAGGCCAGCCCCGCCAGGCTCCTTGTGGAGCGGGCCCTGGAAAAGGAGGCCACCCATGAGCAGATGGAAGAGGCAATAAAAGCCTGCTCCGGCAGAGAGCAGCCCCTGTTTTCCGGCATTGGTCTCAGCTTTCCAGACGTGGTCATCCACAACCGCATCCTGGGCGGGGAGACTCCAAAGACCAAGGGTATGCGGGAGAACCCTGAGCTGGATTATGAGACAGAGTTTCTGAAGCTCAGCAGCCTGGGTGCAGAGCTTGAAAAGCTGTGCCTGCCCGGGGGCCGGGTGGAGATAGTGAACGACGGGCCCATGGCTGCCTTCAGCGCGGCGGCAGAGCTGGCCTGGAGCCGGGAATGGGAAGAAGGGCAGGGCGGCATAGTGGCCCACTCCCTGGGCACGGACCTGGGTACCGGCTGGATAAAGGGCAGCGGAGAGATACCGGATATCCCCCTGGAACTCTACGACCTGCTGGTGGACCTGGGCAGCGAGAAATGGCGGGCCTACCCGGCAGAGGATCTGCGCTCGGTGAAAAACGAGAACTCCGGCCTGCCGGGACTGCGCCGCTATCTGGGCCAGGCGGCGGCTTACCGCATGGCCTGGCAGCTGAAGAGTGAGCTGCTGGAGGGCTTCACGGCAGAGAGGGGAGAGCTGCTGTGCATAAGCATGGAGCCGAGAGATATGCGAAAGCCCTGCCTGGAGCACCTGATGCAATCGGCGGCCAAAGGAGACGAGGCAGCCCGGGAGCTGTTCAGGCGCATAGGGCGGAACCTGGCCCAGATGACCCGGGAGATGGAGTATCTGCTGGACACCGGAACAAAGAGCCGCTATCTTTTCGGCCGCTTCGTGAAGGAGAGCGCCTGCTTTGAGCTTATCCGGGAGGGCTTCAAAGAGCTGCTGCCGGACATGGAGCTCCACGCCGCCGACGACAGTCTGGCTCTCACTCCTTTGATGGAGCAGCTGGCCGGGCGGGGGGATGTGACGGTGGCCCAGTTCGCCCAGGCGGTGAGCGCCATATATTTCAGCTCCTTTGACAGACAATGATATAGGCCCGGCGGGGGTTACCGCCGGGCCATTGCGTTCTTTATTCCTTCTTTTTCTTGCCATTTTTGCAGTCGCAGTTGGGGTGGGTCATTACATAGCGGCCGCCCACATTGGCGTTGCCCCAGTCGCACATGGCCTTTAGTATGGGGTAGAGGGTTTTGCCGTGCTCCGTTATCACATAGGAGACCTGGACCGGAACCGTGGGCGTCACCTTCCGCTCCACTATGCCGTCGGCCTCCAGCTCTCTCAGCTGGGTGGTGAGGGTCTTCTTGGGGGCATTGCCCAGGTACTTCAGAATTTCGCTGTAGCGCTTTTCCCCCTCGTCCCTCAGGTAGCGGAGGACAAGAGGCTTCCACTTGCCGCCTATGACCTTCAAAGTTATTTCTATCTCGTTGGTGACGTATATCTTCTCCTCCATGGGTCTGCCGCCTTTCCTCTGTATGGCTTATATTATAGCTGATTTTTCCCCATTTGTCATGTGTTACAGGAGGAGAGAAGCAAGAAAATTCCACCCTCCCGGATATGGGAGGGTGGTCTGCATATATAGCCTTACTTAGCCAGGCGGTAGATCTCCGCCATATCCTCAGGATAGAGAACCTTGGCTGAACCCTTCTTGCCCCCGTTGGCCTCGGCGCAGCTCCGGGCCATGACCAGTATCTGCTCCTCGGTAGGCTCTATGCCCAGCTCCCGCATATTTACGGGCATGCCTATGCTGCGGAAGAAAGCCTCCAGGGCGGCAATGCCTTTCAGGGCGGTGTCCTCATCGTCGCTGCCCTCAACGCCCATGACGTTCTTTGCAAACTTCACAAAGCGGGGCAGACAATCCTTATAAACGTATCTGGCCCAGCTGCCCCAGATGGCGGTGAGGCCGGCGCCATGGGTTACGTCAAACATGCCGCCCATTTCATGCTCCAGGTTGTGGCAGGCAAAATCTCCGCCGTCGCAGCCGCAGCCGGTGAGCCCGTTGTGGGAGAGACTGCCGGCCCACATGACCTCGGCTCTGGCGTCATAATTCTGCGGGTTGGTGTGGAGAATGAGAGCATTTTTCATGACGGTGCGCAGCAGACCTTCGGCTATGGCGTCGGTGATCTCCATGTTGCCGCCGTTGGTAAAATAGCGCTCCATGGTGTGCATCATGATGTCGGAGCAGCCGGACTCGGTCTGGTAGTCGGGCAGGCTCATGGTGAGCTCCGGGTTCATCACGGCAAACTTGGGCCGGGCAATGTCGTCGTTGTAGGAGCGCTTCTTGCCGGTGTCTTCATTGGTGATGACGCTGCTGTTGCTCATCTCGCTGCCGGTGGCGGAGATGGTAAGCACCACGCCCACGGGCACGTGGGCCGCCGCCTTGCGCTTGTGGTCGTAGAGCTCCCACACATCCTTGTCCGGCTCGGCCAGACCGTAGCCTATGGCCTTGGCGGAGTCGATGACGCTGCCGCCGCCCGCGGCCAGGAGGAAGTCCACGCCTTCCTTCCTGCCCAGCTCTATGCCCTCTCTCACCTTGCCCAGGTGGGGATTGGGCACAACGCCGCCCAGCTCCACATGGGAGATGCCCTCAGAATCCAGAGCCGCCTTTATCCGGTCGATGAGCCCGGAGCGCACTGCGCTCTTGCCGCCATAGTGTATGAGCACCTTGCTGCCGCCGAACTGGGCTATCAATTTGCCCACCTGTTCCTCTGTGCCCCGGCCGAAAACCACTTTGGTGGGGGTGAAGTAATTAAAGTTGTACATTTTTATCTGCCTTTCCCTGATGTTATATTTCACACTTGCAGTATAGCACAGGGAAAAAACTTTACAAGGAGGTACTTTTTATTTCCCAGGGTACAAAAAAGCGCCCGGCCGCCATATAAACAAAGTTCCCCCCGGAGGGAATCACTTTCCGGGGGGAAGGAAACAACAGGCTAAAGCTTGCCGTCGGGGGAAACAGGGGGCTTTAGCTGAGAACTATGGCATTTACCGCCTCGATTAGCTCCACCACATCGGAGCGGCTTACCAGAGAAGTGGGCACTCCGTCCACAACTGCCAGACAGTCGTTCCCGTCATAGCGGTAGAAGGCCAGATCTATCAGGGGGAAGTCCTGGTTGTCCAGATAGAGGCTGAGGCTTATCTCCTCCTTAGCATCGGAGGCAGGTTCCTCCTGGGTGAAGCTGGAGGAACGCAGGCCCTCAATGGCGCTTTGCAGGGCGGTGACATTGAACTCCTGTTCATCACAGAGCCACAGGGCCTCTTCCTCACCGTCCTGGGCCTGCTCGCAGACCATGGAGTAATCCTCACCTTCCAGACTGATATCTATCCCGGTTACCTGGGCAAAGTCGGCGGTGAAGACCTCGGTGTGGCGCAAATCATCCCGACTTGCCTCTATAAGGGCCTCAAACTTTTCCTGGGAAATCTGATAGATTATCTGGGAATCACCCACCCGGAGATAGGCGGGGATCTGCTGGGCATCTTCGTCCTCTTCCTCCGGCTCTTCCGCCTCTTCCGCCTCGGCCTCCGCCTCTTCCGCTGCGGCCCTGTCCTCAGGACTGCGGCTCAGACTGAAACTGAAGCTGTCGGAGACTTCCTGACCGTCCTCGTCCTCATAGCTGTAGTCCACGGTGAGGCTGAGCTCCGGGTCGTCCAGACCGTAGCTCTCCAAAAACACCTCGTCGGCGTTGTAGGTCATATAGTCGGTCAGATCCAGACTCTCCAGCACATCAAGATAACTCTCCACCCTATAGGTGTCCAGAGGCAGAGTGCTTCCGCTGAGGGTGGTAAAGTATACATCGTCCTCGCAGGGACTCTCCGTGCTGTCCTCGTCATAAGTTATGGTGTAATCGTCCACGCCCTCCACCGTTATCCGGGAAACATTTTCCAGGGCGGGTACGGTGTCGTTGTCGATCATGTCCTTCAAAGTGACTTCATAGAGCTCCATTGGGTCTGAGGTCACCAGATATACATTCCCGTCACCCAGGGACAGGTAGCGTTGGGAGTCCATCTGACTGAAGTCTCCCAGCTCTATCTCATAGCTGTCCTCCCCGGCCTCTATATCAATGGTGCAGATAGGCTCATCCAGACCGTACTGGCCGTAGTCCTCCACATCCTCTATGGTGAAGGCGGCGCCCAGATTTTCAAAGACTCCCAGCAGCTCGTTTATCTTATCCTCACTGACGGGGAAGCTGTCGTCCTCATCGTAGAGCCAGCTTTCGTCCTTGTGGAAAGACAGGCTCTCTTCATCATACTGCCAGCTGAGGCCGGTGACGGAAGAGGGGTCCAGGCTGAGTATGGTCTCGCCGCTGGTCTTTATCTGTTCCTTCTGCTCCTCCATCCTGGTGAGGATGAAGGTGGCGACGCAGGCCAGCACCAGCACACCCAGAAGTATATACAGTTTTTTAGCTCTTTTCATTTTGCAGCCTCCTTCTGCGAACTATAACATAAACGCCTATGCCGAAGTACACCAGGGGGAAGACCCCTATCATCACTGTCTTCAGCAGGGAAGATGTGGCCTCGCTGATGGTCAGATAGTTGTAGTTCAGGGACTTGCTGCGGATAGCCATTGCCTCGCTCTGACCGACGAGAGAGGACAGGGCATTCATGGCCAGGTCACCGTTTGCCCCGGAGGAGAAGGCGTTGTACATATCCTCAAGAAAACTGGAAGAGGCAAACCAGACTATACCGCCTCCGCTGCTGTCCTCAATGGACACTGCCAGAGTGAAGGGCCCGTCGGTGTCGCCCTCCTCCTTTTCGTAGGTCTCCAGGTCGTAGGCGTCGGCCTTGCTGTAGGAGTAGTCGGAAGTGGTGAGCAGGGGAGTGACGGTGCCGTTGCTGCTCTCTCCCACGGTAAGGCCCTGGGATATGGGCATGATGGCGAAATAGTTCTCTTCAATGAGAGAGTCGGTTATATCGTGGCTGGCCATATCCGGCAGCAGCACATAGGGAGCCTGGAAGGCGTAGTGTTCCCGGTCGCCTTCCACCACGATGCCGTCGGTGACCGTGACGCCGTATTTATCCAGCAGACTGTTGAGATTGTCCAGACTGCCATCCTGCACCGGCCCGGACATCACCAGCAGCTTGCCGCCGTGGGAGACATAGTCGGAGAGCATCTCCGACTCCTCTTCAGATATATCGCTCTGGGGAGCATAGATGATGAGACAGGCGGCGTCTTCGGGGATTTCGTCCACGGTGAGCAGGGACAGGGAGTTGACTTCCATGTTGTCCTTTTCTATCTGCTCACTGAAGGTGGCCGGCAGCTCACTCTCCCCGTGGCCCTCCAGCACATAAAGCTGGGGCAGTTCTTCCCTTACCACGTAATCAATGGCGGAGGTGATGGCGCCCTCGCCGTCGAAGGAAGTTGAATAGGAGTAGGAGTAAATATCCGCCTCCTGGAGATATATATCGTCATAGCCGATGTAGCGGCTGCGGTCCCCGCACTCCACTACCAGGCTGTTGTTGGCCACAGTCTCACTGGTGTACTGCTGGGCAAAGGTGGGGTAGACGTCGGGGTTTCTCTTCTCCACCTTGATGTGGTCGGAGAGAGCCTCGTATTTGCTCAGCAGATTTTCTATAACTGCGTCTTCCTGACCGGACTGGACTATCCAATATATGGTCACGTCCTGGTCCAGGGAGTTGACCACCACCTTGGTGTTGCTGGTGATGGAATAGAGCTTGGTGGCGCTGATATCGTACTTGGTCATGGAGCTGGGCAGGGCGGAGACGAAGATGTTCACCACTATCAGTATGGCCAGTACCAGAGCGGAGACCATAAGGGAGTAGGAGCCGGCCTTAAGAGCAAGGCGGTTTTCCCTCTTGTTCTCCCCGCCCTTAAAGATTTGGGAAAGTTTCATCAGTTATACCTCCGTTTCTCCAGAGACTGGACGGACAGAAACAGGAAAAAGACGATGACGCTGAGGTAGTACACCACGCCGGTCATGTCAAATACGCCGTTTACGAAGACATAGAAGCGCTCAAAGAGAGACAGCTTAGTCATGATATTCGGCAAAAGCCCCTCAAGAGCTTCAACGTCCACCCAGCAGAGTATGGCCAGAGCCGCCAGCAGGATAATGCAGAAGCCGTAGGCCAGACTGTCGTTTTTTGTGACATAGCGGATTATCAGGGCCAGGGCAAAGATGATGACGCACAGGGCTATCAGGGAGCCCAGAGCCGAGGTGGACACGTATTCCGAAAGGCTCACGCTGTAGTAGTTGAGCAGTATGACCGCAATACCGATACCGGCGGCAAAGCCCTGGTTATCCGTAAGGGAGGAGATGAATAAGCCTATGGAAATGAGGGCAGCTCCCAGCAGGAAGAAGGCGAAGATGGAGCCGTAGGAGGTGGGCAGATATACGTCGCCGAACTGGGAGAAGATAAGGGGGTACAGACTTATAATGCAGAGGGGAATAAGGTATACCAAAAGCAGGGCCAGGTATTTGCCCATAATGACCTCCGTGGTGGAGATAGGCAGGGAGTAGAGCAGCTGGTCGGTCTTCAGCTTCCGCTCCTCGGCGATGACTCTCATGGTGAGGATGGGCACGATGACCACGAAGACCAGGCAGCCGAAGCTGAGAACGAACTCAAAGTTGCTCACAGCGGCCTGAAGGTTATAGAGCATAGAACCTAGGCCCACGAAGGCCAGCAGGAAAGCTCCGAACACATAGGCCGTGAGAGAGCGGAAATAGATACGCAGTTCATGTTTAAGTACGGCTGTCATTTCTCTTTGGCCTCGCTTTCATTGGAATCGGCATTGGAGCCGCCGTCATCGGCGCCCTCGCTGAGCTCTATAAACAGATCTTCCAGATTGGCTTTCTTCAGGCTCATTTCCAGCAAGACCTTGCCGGAGCTCTTGAAGGCATTAAAAATCTTCCGGGAGACAGAGTAGATATCGCCGCTGTCCGTTCTTATCTCCACCCTCAGATAGCCGCCGTCCATGGGACTTGTGCTGACGGAGCTTATCTCCTCAATGGGGGAGAGGAGCTTCTGAGCCTGCTCCGCCCCGGCATCCGTCACCAGGTTTATCTCGTTGGGACTGAGCAGCCGCTTTTCCAGCTTGCCCGGCTCGTCAAAGGCAACCAGCTTGCCGTGGGCTATCATCAGTATCTCGTCGCAGATGGTCTGGACCTCCGAAAGTATGTGGGAGCTGAAGATAACCGTATGGCTGCGGCCCAGCTCCCGGATAAGGTCCCTTATCTCGATTATCTGAATAGGGTCAAGGCCCACGGTGGGTTCATCCAGGATGATGACCCGGGGCTTGCCCAGCAGAGCCTGGGCAATGCCGACTCTCTGGCGGTAGCCTTTGGAAAGAGCGGAGATGCGCTTGTGCTGCACATCACCTATCCTGGTCTGCTCAATGACCTGGGCAATCTGCTGCCGGAGCTCCTCACCCCGCAGGCCCTTGGCCTCCCCCACGAACTGGAGATATTCCACCGGGCTTTCACTCATATAGAGGGGCGGCTGCTCCGGCAGATAACCGATGAGCTTTTTAGCCAGCTTTGGCTCCTCAAAGATGTCGTGGCCGTCAATGAGAACACGCCCTGAGGTGGCGGACAGACAACCGGTCATGATGTTCATGGTGGTGGACTTCCCGGCACCGTTGGGGCCCAGGAAGCCGTATACATGGCCTTCGTCGATCTCAAAACTAAGGTCGTCCACAGCGACGAAATCCCCGTAGCATTTCGTCAGGTGTTCAACGGATATCATAGTTTTCCTCCTTGCCATACAGAATGTTTCAACACTATTAATATAAGTCCGGGGCCTGAAAGCTCGCTGAATTTAGGACGGGCTAATTTGAACATTGTGTTAACAATTCATCCGGAAGGGCTGAGAGGTGATTTGGCCAAATTCACTTTTTGGGGCTATGCAGGAAAGAAAGCCTATGCTATACTGAAGCTGAAAATTCCGGCATAAACTGAGGCCGGGAAACGGGGAAAAAGGAGAACACAAATATTTGATTATGAAAGTGGGAGGATTTATGAAAAAGATGAAGAAGGCGGTGCTGGTGCTCTTGAGTGTGGTGCTGGTGCTGTCCCTTGCGGCCTGCAGCACCGTCGCAGGCCTGCTGGGCGATGAGTCCGACCGGATGGCCACCTATATCCAGGGCTATCTGGATATGACCTACAAAGGGCAGTTCAACGAGGACTATATGGAGGAACTGAGCCTGACAGAGGAGGATATGCAGGAGAGATATGAAAACGGGCTGCTGGTGGAGGCCCAGTTCTTTGAAAATGCCATAGGCCTCATCGAGTATCCCACGGAGGAGAGTACTCAGCGGCTTGTGGATCTGTATGCCCGAATCTACAGCTACAGCGATTACACCGTTGAGTCCAGCACCATGATGGAAAGCGGAAACTACGCTGTTGAGGTGTCTTTCCGGCCTATCGACATTATGACCAGGTTTTCCCCGGAACAGTTTAACGAAGTGTTTGTAGACGTGCTTGACGAGTTTGGTGTCCACACCGAGGAAGAGTTGGCTGCCATGAGCGAGGAGGACTATATCAAGGCCGACGGTATATATGCCCAGCGGATAATGGACATGGTGGAAGAGGCCATACCCGGCACCGGCAACGGTGCGGAGCGCTCGGTGATAGTGCAGATTAAGGATTCCGGGGACTATTGGGAGCCGGTGCAGGAAGACATAGACACTATAGACTACTACCTTATAGATTACAGCAGCTTCGGCTACTGAGTTTGTATGGGACATAAACATGCCCTCCGCAGAATTGAGAGATTCTGCAGAGGGCATGTTTTTATTTTGATACGGCTTAATATTCAAAGGTGCCCCGGTAGACCTTGATGGCGCTGCCGGTGAGGATGATTTTTTCCGGGCTGTAGTTCACGGTGAGGTCGCCGCCGGGAAGGCTGACGGTTACATCGCTGCCCATATCGCAGTAGCCGTTCTCCACCGCCGCCGCAACGGCGCCGCAGGCTCCGGTGCCGCAGGCCAGGGTCTCCCCGTTGCCACGCTCCCACACCCGCATACGCAGAGTGTGCCGGTCTACCACCCGTACGAACTCGGTGTTTATTCTCTCTGGGAATTCCGGGGCATGCTCGAACATGGGCCCCAGGGTCTTCAGGTCCAGAGCGTCTATGGCGTCGCAGAAGACCACGCAGTGGGGGTTGCCCACAGACAGACAAGTGACGGAGTACTCCTTTCCGCCCACGGTGAGGGGACTGCTTATCATAGGCCCATCGGAGGTGACAGGCAGGTCGGCGGGGTTGAAGCTGGCCCGGCCCATGTCCACGGCCACAGAGCTGACCTGAGCGTCCCGGATAAAGAGCTTCAGGTACTTCACGCCGCTGCCGGTCTCCACGCTGATGTGTTCGCTGCGCACATAGCCCTGGTCGAACATGTACTTGGCCACGCAGCGCAGGTTGTTGCCGGCAATGGGGCTTTCGCTGCCGTCCTTATTGAAGGAACGCATCTTCACATCGGCAATGCTGCTGCGCTCCATGAGGACTATGCCGTCGCCGCCGATGCCGTAATGGGGGCGGCAGAGGCTGACGCACAGGGACTCGGGACAGCTGATGCTGTTGTCAAAATTCTCGATGAATATATAGTCGTTGCCGCAGCTCTGCATCTTGGTGAACTTTATCCGCTGCCGCCACAGGCGCATGGAGTTGATGTCCACCAGCTCCGTATTCTCCTGGGTAAAGCGGCTGGCAATAATGTCCGCCAAAGCCATGGCGGTATCCAGGGAGGTGAGGCAGGGTATGCCCAGCTGCATGGCCCGCCGGTGCAGGGCGATGTAGTCGCCCATGGTGGCGTCCTTCATGGCTCCGGTGTATATGATGTAGCGCAGTTTGCCGCTTTCCATCAGAGAGCCTATTTCATTGCTCTCAGTGGCATTGGGCAGGGCGGTGACAGGCAGGCCCAGGGAGCCTATGGCTTTGGCAGTGCCGGTGGTGGCGTAGAGCTTCAGACCCAGCTCGTAGAAGCGCCGGGCCAGGGCCATGACCTCCTGATAGTCGCTGTCCTCCACGCTTATCAGCACGCCGCTGTCCTGTATCTCGTGGCTGGAGGGCAGCTTGAGACCTGAGGCGGTGAGACCCTTGAACATGGCCTCCGCCAGAGTCTTGCCTATGCCCAGCACCTCGCCGGTGGACTTCATCTCCGGGCCCAGGATGGAGTTTGCGTCTCCCAG
>CALWYF010000004.1 GCA_944385705.1 uncultured Oscillospiraceae bacterium
AGGTTTATCTTTTCATACTCATAGCTATAAGCTCTTTTGAACCACGGGCATTGCCCGTGGTTTTCCTTTCACAAAAACAAGCGATACCCGGTTTTAAACCGAGTATCGCTTTAAAATTATCTGATGCTTTATTAAGTCACACCTTGAAGTTGACGGAGGTAGCGCCCTGGCTCTCGTGCTGGAACTGGTAGTCCTTTCCGGGGAGGATGGCGTTGAGGACGATGCCCACCACGGAGGCCACGGCCAGGCCGGAGAGGCTGACGGAGCCGATGTGCACGGCGCCCTCGGAGCTGGTGGCTATGCCCAGGCCCAGCACCAGGATAAGGGCGGCGATGACCACGTTGCGGGTATTGGTGAAGTCCACCTGGTTCTCCACCACGTTGCGCACGCCCACGGCGGAGATCATTCCGTAGAGCACCAGGGACACGCCGCCGATGGTTGCGGCGGGCATTGCGGTGACCAGAGCGGCAAACTTGGGGCAGAAGCTGAGGATGATTGCAAACAGGGCGGCAAGACGGATGACTCTGGGGTCATAGACCTTGGACAGGGCCAGCACGCCGGTGTTCTCACCGTAGGTGGTGTTTGCAGGGGCTCCGAAGAGAGAGGCCAGAGTGGTGGCCAGGCCGTCGCCCATGAGGGTGCGGTGCAGGCCCGGCTCCACCAGGTAGTTCCTTTCCACGGTGGAGGAGATGGCGCAGATATCGCCGATGTGCTCCATCATGGTAGCTATTGCCAGAGGTACGATGGTGATGCAGGCGGTGACCAGCATGCCGGTGTCGGCGCCGTTCATGAACAGGCCAAACACGGTGGCGTCCTTATGGATGGGAATGCCTATCCAGTCGGCCTGGGCCACGGTCTGGGCCACGGTGGCCCGGGAGGCCGGGTCGACGATCATGCTCACCAGGTAGGAGGCCACCACACCCACCAGGATGGGGATGATCTTTATCATGCCCTTGCCCCACATGTTGCAGATGATGACCGCCAGGATAGCCACGATGGCCACCAGGGGGTTGGCGCTGCAGTTGTCAATGGCGGAGGAGGACAGGATCAGGCCGATGGCAATGATGATAGGTCCGGTGACGATGGGGGGGAAGAAGCGCATGACCCTGTTCACACCCACGCCCTTTATAATGGCGGCCAGGATAACGTACATGAGGCCGGACACGGCCACAGCAAAACAGGCATAGGGCAGCAGCTCGGCCTCTCCGTTGGGAGCAATGGCGCTGTAGCCTGCCAGGTAGGCGAAGGAGGAGCCCAGGAAGGCGGGCACCATGCGCTTGGTCAGCAGGTGGAACAGCAGTGTGCCCAAGCCTGCAAACAGCAAAGTGGTGGCGACGTCCAGCCCGGTGAGGGCGGGCACCAGCACGGTGGCTCCGAACATGGCGAACATGTGCTGAAGGCCCAGGATGAGCATCTTGGATGTGCCCAGAGTGCGGGCGTCATAGATGGGACCTTCGTTTGCAGTCTTTTCTTTTCCCATTTTTCGTACCTCTCTTTTTATTTAGTTTTCTCTGTACTGAGGCCGGGCAGGCACGTTCAGGGCACGGTGCCGAAAAATGGCCGCAAAAAATGCCTTGCCTTATCCGGCAAGACAAAAATACCGCAGCCCGTAATCCTTTCGGGGCCTTCCCCTATGAGCGATTTTGCCGGTCTCTGTGTACCTTAGTTCAACGGGATTCAAAACCCGCGGGCTTCAATTCCCACTGGACCAAATCTTCTTTTCCTGAGGATTATACTCAAAGCCGTTCTATTTTTCAAGAGCTTTTTTCAGTTTTGGATATTTGGCCAATTTGCCAGAATCCTTTGCATCATTTTTGTCGGCGCTGCACAAAGAGCACTTGCCCGAAAAAGCTGCTGCCCCTAAAAAAGGCCCCCGGAAATACCGGGGGCCTGGTGTTATTAATCGGTTCTGAGCTTACCACTCCAGGTTCTTTTCGTTTTCCTTGGAGAAGATATGGGCCACATTGCCGTTGAAGCTGAAACTGACGCTGTCGCCGATGCTGTAGCTGCCCTTCATGTCGATGGTGGGGACGATGATGATAACGTCCCGGCCCTCGGCGGACAGGTGCAGGTGCACGGAGGAGCCCATCATTTCGGACACGTCCACCTTGGCGGGCACGCCGCCCTCCACCAGATTGGTGTGCTCGGGGCGCACGCCCAGGATGACTTCCTGGGGCTGGACATCCTTGGCCAGGAGCCGCTCCTGCTTGTCCTGGCTCAGCTCCACCTTAACGTTTGCCAGCTGCACATAGTATTTGCCGTTCTCCTTCAGCAGCTTTGCATCGAAGAAGTTCATCTGGGGGGTGCCTATGAAGCCGGCCACAAAGAGGTTCCGGGGATTGTTGAACACCTCCTGAGGGGTGCCTATCTGCTGGATATAGCCGTCACGCATAATGACGATGCGGTCGCCCAGGGTCATGGCCTCGGTCTGGTCATGGGTGACGTAGATAAAGGTTGTATTGATACGTTCCCGCAGCTTGATTATCTCTGCACGCATCTGGTTACGGAGCTTTGCGTCCAGGTTGGACAGAGGCTCGTCCATAAGGAAGACGGCAGGGTCACGGACTATGGCGCGGCCGATGGCCACACGCTGGCGCTGGCCGCCGGACAGGGCTTTGGGCTTACGGTCCAGATACTGGGTAATATCCAATATCTCGGCAGCCTCCCGCACCTTCTGGTCGATAATGTCCTTGCGCTCCTTGCGCAGCTTCAGAGAGAAGGCCATATTTTCATACACTGTCATGTGGGGATACAGAGCATAGTTCTGGAACACCATGGCGATATCCCTGTCCTTGGGAGCCACGTCGTTCATCAGCTTGCCGTCAATATACAGCTCGCCTTCGGTGATCTCCTCCAGGCCGGCCACCATACGCAGGGTTGTGGATTTTCCGCAGCCGGAGGGTCCTACCAAAACTATAAACTCCTTGTCCGCTATCTCCAGGTTGAACTCCTGCACGGCTACCACGCCCTGCTCGGTGATCTGGAGATTGACCTTCTTCTCTTCCGGCTCGTCATGTCCCTTTTTCTTTTTCTTCTTGTTCTCGCCGCTGACGAACGGATAGATCTTCTTCACGTTTTTCAGTACTACAGTTGCCATTCTTTCCGACTCTGAACACCGGGCCTCCGCCGCTGGCATCCTCGCAGGGGCACCGCCACCCGCATTACGGCAGGTCTCCACACTGCCGCACCCTGAGCCTCAGGGATGTTTACTGTTCCTCCTTATTAAAGCTGTATCCGGCTTGGTAATGGAGAGCCGGACACGCAGTCAGATTACGGGTATACATATACCCTTTTATCAGTTTAACCTATCCATGCAGTTTTTTCAAGGAAAGTCTCTTCCGCTCCAGCCAAATTTCTTCCGTCTTTTTTGTATAGCTTTCACAAGAAAAGCCTCCGGCCCTGGGGCCGGAGGCTTCAGACTGTCGAAAAACTATACGTTAGTTCAAATTAATAGAGTAGCGGGGGAGCGCGAGGGGGCAAGGCCCGCCTCGCGATACAATAACCCGCCACAGAAAAGCCTTGAAAATCAAGACTTTTCGGGCGAAGCAGCATTTTGCCCTTGGCAAAATGCTTGGCGGGAGAAGCGCAGTCAAAAAGTCTGCAAGGACTTTTTGACAAGCTGAAGCCTCCGGCCCTGGGGCCGGAGGCTTGGAGGATATGAGGTCCGGGGAAGGTGTACGGCACGAAGGGGCCTTCAGGCTCACTCTTCGTCCAGCACTTCTCCTCCGGTGACCTTCTTCTCAAATTTCTCCATAAGGAAGGGGGAGAAGATGCCCACGATGCTGAGGATTATCAGCACCCAGCTCACCGGGGACTGGAACAGGCAGGCGATGTCCCCGTCGCTGACACGCAGGGCGCCGCGCAGACCCTTTTCGCTGATGGGTCCCAGGATCAAGGCCAGCACCACGGCGGCGGTGTTCAGGTCGAACTTACGCATCAAGTAACCCAGAGCGCCGAAGATGAGCATTATGATAACATCGCTCATGTTTCTGTGGATGGCATAGGAGCCGATGACGCAGAGCACGGTGACGCAGGGGATGAGGATGGCGTCGGACAGACGGGAGATCTGGGCAAAGCCGCGGCAGCCCAGCATACCGATGGCCAGCATGAAGAACTGCACCAGGACGAAGCCTGCAAAGAAGGTATAGGTCATGGCGGCGTGCTTGGTGAAGAGCTCAGGTCCCGGAGCCAGTCCCTGAATTATCAGGCCGCCCATAAGCACTGCGGTGACGGATTCACCGGGGATGCCCAGGGTCAGCATGGGTATCAGGGAGCCGCCGGTAACGGCGTTGTTGGCGGATTCGGAACCGGCCACGCCTTCAATGGCGCCATGGCCGAATTCCTCTTTATGCTTGGAGAACTGCTTTGCGCTGTTGTAGCCCATGAAGCAGGCGATGGAGGCGCCGGCGCCGGGCAGGATACCGATGATGTTGCCGATTATCCAGGAACGGATAACAGTGGGACGTATCTTTTTACGCTCCTCTTTTGTAAGGGCGATCCTGTCGCTGAACTTGGCGGCCTTTGCCCGCTTCTTGATCTCCTTCTCGGCCAGGATGAACACCTGGGACATGGAGAAGAGGCCTATCAGGGCGCAGGTGGTATTGATGCCCTCAGCCAGGAAGGCCTGGCCGAACATGAAACGCTTGGTACCGTCGATGGGGTCCAGGCCGATGGTGGAGATTATGAGGCCCAGAGCACCGGACATCAGGCCCTTGACTATGGACTTGCTGGAGACACCGGCGATTATGGTCAGACCGAAAATGCCCAGCCAGAACTTCTCGGCGGACATGAACTTCAGGGCCAGCTGGGCCAGCATGGGGGCGAAGAAGTAAAGGGAAATGCAGCTGAGCAGGCCGCCCCAGAAGGAGCTCCAGCAGGCAGTGGCCAGGGCCTTACCGGCCTGACCGTTAAGGGTCATCTGATAACCTTCAATGGCAGTGGCTGCAGAGGCAGGAGTGCCGGGGGTATGTATCAGTATGGCGGAAATGGAGCCGCCGAAGATGGCGCCGCAGTAGATGGCGCCCAGAACGATAAGGCCGGTATCGGCAGGCATGGTGAAGGTCAGGGGCAGCATCAGGGCAACGCCCATGGCCGCGGAAAGGCCGGGCAGGCAGCCGATGACTATTCCCAGAGCCACGCCGCCTATCATGGCCAGCAGGTTCAGGATAGAGAGGGCGCTTATAAAGCCCTGACCCATAAGCTGTAAAGTTTCAAGCATAAGTCAAAGCCCTCCTTAAATGAGTATTCCGGCAGGCAGACGCACGCCAAGGAAGAGCACGAATGCCAGGTAAATGAGCAGATCCATGGACACCAGGGCTATAACCGAATGGAGCACCGGGACCTTCAGGTATACAAAAGAAGCTATCATGAACAGGGTAGTAGCGGTGAAGAAGCCCAGCACGTCCACCAGGAACACATAGGCCAGGGTAAGGACTACGGACAGAATGAGCTGTTTGGGCAGGAATCCGGCAAAGACCGAGTCGGTGCCGCTTTCCACGCCGTACTTCTTGGCGGCCAGGATCATCTGGACCAGGTACAGGGTGGTCAGACCGAAGAGCAGGGCTATGGTAAACAAGGGATAGGACTTGCTGCCCTCGCTGAGGTCGAAGCTATAGACATAAAAGAAGGCACAGACGGCGTACATGAAAGCTACGACGCCTATGTCCGTCTTCTTCATTTTCAAGGTTTGTCCCTCCTTATTGCAGGTAATATCTGATGTGATACTTTGGCGGGAGAGGCTTATCAAAAAAAGCCCTTTCGGACTTTTTTTGATAAGCCAGGGGTAGGTTGCCCTGCCCCTGCTCCCAAAGGAGTTTAGAAATTATTCGTACCAGAAGCCCTCGGACAGACCCTCGGTGAAGGCCTGCTGCTCTTCGATAAGGGCAGCGGTAGTGGCGGCATCCTTGTAGTCGGTGGCTACTTCGGAGGCGGCGGCCAGGTAATCGGGATCTTCCATGGTGGCCTTGAAGGCGGCCTCGTAGAAGGCGACTACCTCATCGCTCACGCCGGCAGGTGCAACTACGCAGCGGGAGGAGCCCAGCCACTGGTCATAGTAGCCCTTCTCGCCCAGAGTGGGAACATCGGGCATGTCAGGCAGACGCTCGGTGGAGAAGGAGGCCAGCACGCGCACGTCGGTACGGCCGGCAATGTCGGCTGCCTTGGCCACGCACCAGTCGGCCTCGCCGCCCAGCAGGCTGGTCAGCTCGTCGGCGGTGTTGCCCATGGGCAGGTCGGTGTATACAAAGTCAGCGGAATTGGCAAAGGCCTGGGCGCCGATGTGGTTGGAGGCCTGAGCGCCGTTGGTGGAAGCTACGGTCTTGTTCTCCTTGGCATAGGCTACCAGAGAGTCGATGTCGGGGAAGCGCTCGTCATCGGCACGGACGATGACCAGAGAGGTCTCGGTGACGTGGTTGCAGATGGCGGTGAAGTCGTCGGTGGTGTAGGTGCCCAGCTCATTGACGATGGAGCTGTTGAAGTTGGGCAGGTTCATGAAGCCGATGGTCATGCCGTCAGGCTCGGCAGCAGCCAGCTGAGACCAGCCAATGGAGCCGGAACCGCCGTCCACGTTTTCGATGACGATGGTCTGGCCTACGTACTTCTCGGCGTACTGAGCCAGAATACGGGCGGTAACGTCGGTGCCGTTACCGGCGGCGTAAGAGACGATCATGGTGACGGGGCCGTCGGGAGCCCAGCCCTCGGTGGCTGCAGCATCGGTGCCGGCGTCTTCGGCTGCGGGAGCTTCCTCAGCGGGAGCCTCCTCGGCAGGAGCCTCGGACTGGCCGCAGGCGCACAGAGCGAACACCATGCACAGCGCTAACAGCAGTGCAAGATACTTTTTCATTTTTATTTTCCTCCTCTAAAAAATATTGCTTGTTTCAGCTTCGCTCATTATATATTCTTAACAAGTATTTGTCAGCGATGGCGTGTTTTTTAGCGCATAATTAACGTCAGCTTGTATTCTTTGTAAATATTCTTGTTTTTGACTTTACAAAGACTTTTCAGAGATTTTACCTGTATTTTTGTTCATCCAGCAATCTTATTCGAAAAATATTTTATTTTTTCCGAAAATTTTTTTGCTCAGTTTTTTATATCTCATCATAAAATTCTTTACAAGATTTGCTGCTTGCCGTTATTTTTCCCCTTTGTGTGCATATACTTTAACAGCCCCCGGGGCCCCTGCCCCGTCCGGGCCTGCAGCAAATTCAAAGGGAGGCGAACATATGCGGCTTTTGAGATACGGGAGCAGCGGCCCTTCCGTGCAGCTTTTTCAGCTGGCCCTGAACCGGGCCGGCTACGGTCAGCTGGATACCGACGGTCAATTCGGCAGAGCCACGGAGGCAGCTCTGCGCAGCTTCCAGGCCGCCTCCGGTATAGGCGCCGACGGTATCGCCGGGCCCAGGACCCACAGGGCCATACTGCCCTGGTACCTGGGCTATATACTCCACAGAGTCCAGCCGGGAGACAGCGTCTATCTCCTTGCCCGGCGTTACGGCAGCAGCCAGGAGGCCATATTCCTGGCGAATCCTGGCCTGGAGCCTCTGAACCTCCAGCCGGGTCAGGAGCTGGTGGTGCCTTTTTCTTTCCCGGTGGTGCCCACAGGCATCAGTTTTTTCTCCGCTCTGGTGGGCTACTGCGTCCGGGGCCTGGCTGCCCGCTATCCTTTCATATCCACCGGAGAGATAGGCCGTAGCGTTATGGGCCGTCCCCTGTGGCGCTTGAACCTGGGCAGCGGAAAAAACCGGGTGCTGTACAACGCCTGCCACCACGCCAACGAGTGGATATGCACTCCCCTGCTTTTGAAATTTACCGAGGAGCTTTCAGCCGCCTTTGCCTCGGGAGGGCGCATCTTTTCCCAGAGTGCGGCGGAGCTTCTGGATTACGCCTCGGTGTACATCGTTCCCGCCGTAAACCCCGACGGGATGGACCTGGCCGCAGGGGAGCTTCAGGACGGGGAGTATTACAACGGCGCCCGGCGCATAGCCGCCGACTACCCCGCCTATTCCTTCCCCCAGGGCTGGAAGGCCAACATTAGGGGAGTGGACCTGAATCTCCAGTACCCTGCCGGCTGGGAGCAGGCCAGGGAGATCAAGTTCGGCCAGGGCATTGTCTCTCCCGCTCCGGCGGACTATGTGGGGCCTTCCGTGCTCTCCGCCCCGGAGGCCCGGGCAATGTACGACTATACTCTGGCCCTGGACCCGGCCCTGATCCTGGCCTACCACACCCAGGGAAAGGTGATATACTGGAAGTACTTGGACCTGGAGCCTCCGGGCGCCCGGGATATAGCCGGGACCTTTGCCGCCGTCTCCGGCTACACCGCCGAGGACACTCCCTACGCCTCCGGCTTTGCCGGATACAAGGACTGGTTCATCCAGGATTTTGACCGCCCGGGATACACCATCGAGGCCGGGCAGGGCGTAAACCCTCTGCCCCTGTCTCAGTTCGACAGTATTTACCGGGATAATTTGGGCATATTGACTATGGGCGCTTTGGTTACTTAGGACTATACAAGAGCTCTCTTATATAGTATCATGTGGGACGGAAAGGAGGGCTCAAACATGAACATACTTCTCTATGCTCTTATAGTTTTTCTGTCCTACCTGCTGGGCTGTTCCAACATGGCCCTGTATCTGTCCAAGCTCAACGGTGTGGATATGCGCGCAGGCGGCTCCAAGAACCTGGGCGCCTCCAATGCCATGGTGCTTATGGGCTGGCGCTTTGGGGTGCTGGTGGGCATCCACGATATCGGCAAGGCCGTGCTGGCCGTGGCCCTGGCCCGGCATTTTGCCGGATACCTGCCGGGCATCACCGCTGCCGCAGGGGTTGCCTGCGTCCTGGGACACATTTTCCCCTTCTATCTCCGCTTCAGGGGAGGCAAGGGCTTTGCCTCCTATCTGGGCATGACTCTGGCCCTTAACTGGAAGTTCGCCCTGATAGTTCTGCTCATAGTGGTGCTGGTAACATTCATAAGCGACTACATTGTGGTGGGCACCGTTACCACCGTGCTGATAGTTCCGGCCTACACCGCTCTCACCGGCAGCCTGCTTCTGGCAGCCATACTCTCCCTGGCCACCGCGGCCATACTCTTCAAACACCGGGAGAATTTCCTTCGCATCTGCCAGGGAACGGAGATCGGCCTGCGCCGGGCCCACCGGGGCGACCACAGGCAGAGATAGACTCTGCCCGGCTCTACGTCCTATAGTCCCCCACGTATAAATCTATCCGGGCTGCGTCCTGAAACGCAAAGCCCGGATATTTCTATATACACCGCCTTCTTTTCTTTACAAAAGTCCTCAGCTCTAATATAATATTGTATATATGCCCCGGCCAATTTGCTATCTGGAGGGATATCTATGAAAAAACTGCTTTCCGCCCTACTGGCTCTCGCCTTGATTTTTTCCATAAGCGGCAGCAGCTTTTCCGCCTATGCCGCCACTCAGACCGCTAAAAAGAAGAGCAGCTCCCAGGCCTCCCGGGACTACCGGGAAAACGTAGTGGACTCCTCTCTTCTGTTTTATAAAAACGGAGTTATATTCTGGGGCTATGAGAACAGCCTGTGCAGCGCCCTTTTGGATGAGGACGGCATCCCTTACGACTATCTCTCCGAGGGGCGGCTGTCCTCCGATGTGTCCTACATCGCCCTGGACGAGGACCATATATACATGGCCACTGAGGACGGTCTGGTGCGCCTGTCCATGGAGGAGTCCGCCCAGGACAAAAGCTACATGAAGGTCCTGGACGACCACGACCTGAGCCACGGCTTCCAAATGGATGAAGAGGACATTTTCTTCCTCTACGGCAGCAGTCTGTACAAGCTGCCCAAGGAAGGCGGAGAAAGCAAAGTTCTTGAGAAGGATATAGAGTGCTTCCAGCTCACCGATGCCGGCGTATACTGTCTCAACGGGGAGGGTGCGCTCATCCTGGTGAGTCTGGACGGCAAGGAGAGGAAGACCCTGGCAGAGCTGGACAGTCAGGGCCAGCTGGGCATTTTCCTGGATAAGGCCTACATCACCACCGGGGACGATGACGACTACATATATGTATACGACCTGGGACAGGACAGCTGGGAAGAGCTGGATCTGGAGGAGGATATCTCCCCCTATTCCCCGGTGTGGGTGACGGGGGACAGCCTGTACTACAAAGCGGACAAAGGCCAGCTGCACCTGATAGATCTGCAGACCGGCAAGGACTCCCAGTGCCCCAACAGCCTATCTTTGCCCGACTATGACGAGGGCTTCCTGCTGGGGAACATGATATACTACAAGCTCGCTGAGCGCCTCTTCTGGATGGAGCCGGAGGGAGACCTCTCTCAGGACATCGAGATCGACAAGGCCCTCAGCAGCGGAGCTTCCGCCTCTGCTTCCGGAGACTACGACATTGCCCAGGACATCAGTCTCCGCTCCAGCCAGGGGCTGGCTCGTCTGGAGACGGCCTATTTCACCCTCTATCTTCCCTCGGGGACGGGATTGGAATATTCCGTTCACGGCAAGAACTCCATCGGCATTTACTACGGCCCGGCCAGGGAGGCGGGCTACGGCGGCAATCTGGTCACCATCACGGCCTATGACCTGGACGACGACAGCTACAAGGACCTGCCCCATTACACCGTGGCCGGCACCGACGGCAGCAAGCGCTATATAGCCATGTTCCCCACCGACCTGCAATACAGCCCGGAGACCGAGACCGGCTACAGGGAAATGCTGGAATACCTGCTGGAGATAGACCAGAATAATGCCGACAGTCCCTTTTTCTGCGGTTGAGCCGCCCTGCGCAGGGTGAAAAACGAAAAGCCTTTAAACATGTCTCCCGCCGGGAAATTCCCGGCGGGAGAGTTTTTGTTTTTCAGTTTATGCTGCCTTGTCCTGGATGCCCGCCGCTCTCAGCATGTCGTTTATGCTCACGGCATAGCCCCGGCTGGGATCGTTGACAAACACATGGGTCACAGCTCCCACCAGCTTGCCGTTTTGTATCAGAGGGCTGCCGGACATGCCCTGGACTATGCCCCCGGTCTTCTCCAGCAGCTCCGGGTCGGTGACGCTGATAAGGGCGTGCTCCCCGCTGCTGTCCCTATAGATGCGGTTTATCTCCACCTGGTATTCCCCGGTGACCCGACCGCTGAGGGTGGATATCATGGTGGCCGGGCCTGTGGCCATGGGGCCGCTCTCTATCTTACGGCTGCCCAAAGTTCCGTAGCTCTCACCGAAAATACCGCAGTCGGTGTTCAGCTCTATGCTGCCCAGGGTCTTGCCCATGTCGGCGCAGCCGTTGAGCTCCCCGGGAGCGCCCACGGCCCCGGGATTTATGCCGATTATCTGAGCGTCGCAGATGCTGCCCTGGTCAAGGGGCAGGCGTATGCCGCTGTCGGAATCGCAGACGCTGTGGCCCAGGGCGCCGTAGACTCCGCTCTCCGGGTCCTGAAAGGTGACGGTGCCTATGCCGGTCACTCCGTCTCTCAGCCACATGCCCAGCAGCCACTGGCCTTCTGCGGAACGGGCCGGCTGCACCTTCATGTTCATGGCCCTCTCGTTTCGCTCCAGCTCCAGCTCAACGGGAGCGCCCTGAGCCTGTCCCACCGCCGCTATCACGTCGGCGGCCTTGCTCACAGTCTGCCCTCCGGCTTTCAATATGACGTCGCCCTGCTGCACGCCCGCATCCTTGGCAGGGGAGCAGCTGCCCTCCGCCGTCTCCACCTGGGAAAGGCCCGCCACCAGCACGCCTTTCATACTTATCTGTACCCCTACCACCTGGCCGCCTAAGAGCAGCTCTTGGGCAAAGGCGGGCACCGTGAGACAGCTGACGACAAACAGCGTCCACAGCGCCGTAATTATTGTTTTTTTCATGTTTTCCCTCCCGCACATTTCATCGCATGATTCAGTATGTGCTTTGCGGGGGAAAAATAAAGCCGGGGATGCCTGTAAAAAATCCTATTTTTTTACACTTTCTCCCGGCCTTTTCATTATATATGCTTTTCTGTCAAGGGCATTTTATGCTTTTTTGTTTTTTATTACAGATACTGAAAATTTTTCCAGACTGTGGAAACATGGTTTCTCTGATATTCCCCCGGACGGCACTGTTCCGAAGCCGTCCGGGGGATTTTTTCATTTTATTTACCGTTCAAAAGGCGGTTCCATGTCCGGCATATCGGAGGAGCTGCCGCCGTCATACCAGGCGTAGTAGACCTCCCCGCCCTCCTCCAGGCCGGAGAGCAGCTGCACATACTCCCCGTCGGAGACTCCGGTGGTCACCGCCACCGGGTCCGTCAGGCTGCCGCTGTCCTCATCGCAGCCGGTATAGACCACGTCCTGACTGCCCTCCTTGCCCAAAGCCGCCACCGGCACGCACAGCACCTGGCCGGATGTGCCCAGGGAGATGGAGGCGGAGGCGCTCATGCCCGGCAGCATGTCGCCGCTCTTTTCCACCGTCAGCTCCACGGCAAACTTGCTGTTGCCGCCCTCATTCTCGCCGGTATTGGCTATGCCGGTGACCGTGGCTTCAAACTGCTCGCCCCCCAGGGCGTCCACGCTTATCACCGCCGCCTGGCCCAGGCTGATGCCGGAGATGTCCAGCTCATCCACCTGTATCTCCAGGCTCATGTGCTCCTGGGAAGTGACGGAGGCGATGCTCACTTCCTCCAGGCTGTAGAGCTGATAGCTCTCCTCCTGGCTCGCAGAGCCGCCGGCACTGCTACCTCCCGACATGCCGCCCATGACTCCGCTCATACCGCCCATGCCGGACATGCCGCCTTCCATGCCGCCCTGGTCCGGAGCCTGGCCGCCGCTCTCCGGCAGCTTGCTCACAAGCACCGGCTGCCCGGCTTCGTCAGTAACCAGGAGCACGTTGTCCCCCGGGTTCAGGCCCGTCAGGTCCAGAGCCGAGGCATCATAGCTCTTCTCCACCGTCAGGTCCGCATCCCTCACCGTCACCGAGGGCAGGGAGCTCAGGTCCGTTATGGTATAGGAATAGGGGGTCTGCATCACCTTGATGCTGCCGCTGCTTATCTCCGTCAGCTTTGCGGCGTAGCCGTAGTAGCTGGCGGAAGGCTGGCTCTGCTCGGCGCTCACCGTGAGGTTCAGGCTGGTCTGGGCCCCGCCGCCGCTGTCGGCGGTGAAGCCCACGGTGAGAGTATAGCTGCCGGCGGCGGCGGGGGTACCGGAGATGAGGCCGGTGGAGGCATCCAGGCTCAATCCCTCAGGCAGGCCCTGAACGCTCCAGCTGCCGCTGACGGCTTCCGTGCCGTCGGAGGCGGAGAGCTGGGCGCTGTAGCTCTGGCCCACGGTGGCTCCCGGCAGGGCCGTGGTGGTGATGCTTATCTGCCCGCCTGTGTCTCCGCCGGGTTCAGGCTCCGGTTCTCCCTCGGGTTCGGGCTCCGTGCCGCCGCCTTCTCCTTCCACGCCGCCCAGAGGCTGGGTATTGCCCACGGTGGGCTGAGTGCCGTCTTCGATGGGCTGGGTGTCGCCCTCTGCGGCGCTGAGGAGGACGATGCCGCCGGTGCTGCCGGAGGCAAAGCTGCGGCTCACCAGGGGACTTGCCACAAGGCCGCCGGTGCTGCCCTGGGCGGAAAGGAGCATATAGCTGCCCTCCTCATCCACGCCGGTGACTATGCCGTCGCAGGGGGCGGTCACCGTCCGGCTTTCATACAGCGAAAACAGCTCCTGCATCAGCTCCTCGTAGTCCCGGTGCTCATCCACCAGCAGCTGGTATTCCGCGCTGTGGCCGGTGTTCTCCAGGCCAAAAAGGCTCTGGCCCTCATAGACCTGCTGCCCGGCCTGGATATACACATAGGACACATCCCCGGTATAGGCGGTGACTTTCCAGGGGCTGTTTATATACAGCTCCCCGCTGCCCAGGCTCTCCCCCTCTTCGGTGTACAGGGAGACTTTCGTCCCCGGCTCGTAGTCATCGTCCTCCACGGTGACGGTGAGAATGCCCTCCACATTGGATTTCACGCTGCCTTCCACCTGGCTGCCGTCAGGGAAGCTCACCAGGACCTTTTCCCCGGACCTCAGGGCGCTGTCCGTCTCGGTCTCAACGGCCATAAGGCCGTCCAGGCTCAGCACCGCCAGGGCTCCCTTGTCCAGCATCAGCTCCGACACCGAGTCCCCCGCCTGGGCATAGACCTGCTTCACCAGGCCCGCAGCCCCGGAGGAGACGGTCTGGGTATCCGCCTCGCTGCTGAGTGCGCTTATCTCCTCCGACAGATAGTCCAGGCTGTCCTGCACCGAGGCTATGGCGCTCATGACGCTGACGGAGTCCACCCGGGCCACGGCCTGGCCCTCTTCCACGCTGTCCCCGTTTTTCACCAGGTATTCTTCTATCTTCACGCCCTCAGGTACGGTGACGCTCACCGCCGCCTCCCCGGACAGCTGGCCGCCCCCCAGCACCTGGGTCTCCAGCTCCCGGAGCTGGGCCTGGTCGGAGACTATGCTGGCCTGGGGCTCATCGGCGGAGCTGCGGCTGGCCGCCATGGGCATTACCGCCAGCAGCAGCACCAGTGCCCCGGCGCAGCCCCAGGCGATATACTTTCTCCGGGTTGCCCCAGGGAGCTTCCCCTTCTCCGGCTGGGAGGCTGCGCTCCCGGCCCGGCGGTGCTCGGGGAGCTTTTTCAGGGTCTCGAGGCTCTTCTTCACTTTTTCAAAAAATCCTTCCATGGTCTCAACCTCCATAGTGCAGGGCGTCGATGGGCTTCATCCTGGCCGCCTTGTTGGCGGGGTACAGGCCGAAGACCAGGCCGATTATAAAGCAGAAGACAACCGCTATCAGCACCACCGGCAGGTTCAGGCTGAAAGACATATCCAGGCTGGCCACCACGGTGTTCACTATCTGCAATATGGCCCAGCTGAGGAAGATGCCCAGGCAGCAGCCCATCATGCACAGCACCACCGCCTCCATGAGAAACTGGGTGAGTATGGCCCGGCGGTTGGCCCCTATGGCCTTGCGTATGCCTATCTCCCGGGTGCGCTCGGTGACGGTGACCAGCATGATATTCATTATGCCTATGCCGCCCACCACCAGGGATATGCCCGCTATGCCTCCCAGCATCACCGTGAGCATGGAGGTGACGGAGCTCATGGTCTCCTCCAGGGCGTCCTGGGAGCTTATCTCAAAGGCCTCGTCGTCCTCATCAAAGCGCTCCATCAGCAGCCGGGTCATGGTCTGCTCCGCCTCTTCCACGGTGTGGCCCTCCCCGGCGCTGACATAGAAGCTCTCTATCTCCGCCGGGGCGGTGGTGGACAGGCGCACCAGAGAGGAATAGGGGAGATAGGCCACCATGCTGCCGGAGGAAAAGACTCTGGTGAGATTGTTGTCGTCATCCGCCAGCACTCCTATCACGGTATATTTTGTGCCGTTCAGGTTCAGCGCCTGACCCACGCAGTCGGTATAGCCGATGAGCTCCTCCGCCGCAGTCTCGTTTATCACGCAGACATAGCTGTGATTCTCCTGGTCGGCGTCCTTCAGCCAGCGGCCCATGGACAGCTGCAGGCCCTGGATGTCATAGTACTCGGCGGTGGTGCCGTAGAGGGTGAGGCTGCCGCTGCCCTCGCTGCCGGAGCCCTGGGCCGTGTCGGAGATATAGGGGGCGATGAGCCCCAGGGTCTCCTCCTCGTCCAGCCAGGTCTCCAGGGTCTCCGTATCTACGGGCTTGCCCTTGTCCTCCTCTATGGTCACGGTGAGCAGGTTGCTGCCCAGGCCGGAGATGGTGTCGGTTACGGAGCTGGTGGCTCCGCTCACCAGGCTCACCAGCACCACCAGGGCCATGACGCCGATGATGATGCCCAGCATGGTGAGTATGGCCCTCAGCTTGTTGGAGCCTATGGAGCGCAGAGCCATTTTCAATGACAGCGTCATAACTTCACCTCCGAAATGCGCCCGTCCAGAATGTGTATGGACCGGGCCGCCTGCTTTGCCACATTGGGGTCGTGGGTTATCAGGACTATGGTGTTGCCCTGGTCGTGGAGCTCATGGAAAATGTCTATTATCTCCTGGCTGGTCTTGGAGTCCAGGGCCCCGGTGGGCTCGTCGGCCAGAATGAGCTTGGGCCGGGTGGCTATGGCCCGGGCTATGGCCACCCTCTGCTGCTGCCCGCCGGACAGCTCCGTGGGCAGGTGCTTTGCCCGCTTGGTAAGGCCCACCCGCTCCAGAGCCTCCTGCACCCGCTGCGCCCGCTCCTGGCGGGGCAGGCCCTGGTAGATAAGGGGCAGCTCCACATTCTCCTCCGCCGTGAGCTTTGGGATAAGGTTGAAGCTCTGGAACACAAAGCCTATTTTTTCATTGCGTATCTTCGCCAGCTGGTTCTCCGAATAGGACTCTATGGGCAGGCCGTCCAGGTGATAGCTCCCGGCGTCCGCCACGTCCAGGCAGCCGATGATGTTCATAAGTGTAGACTTGCCGCTGCCGGAGGGGCCTATGATGCTGACGAATTCCTTGGGGTAGATGTGCAGCGTGGCATGGTCCAGGGCACGGACTTTCTCGTCCCCCACGATGTACACCTTGCACAGGTCCTTGATGTCTATCATGCCTTCGCCCCCTCAGTTGCCGCCGGGCATGCCGCCGCCCATACCGCCGGAGGGGGCCTCGCCGGCGCCGAAGTCACCGGTGGGCCGCTCGCCGCCCCCGAAGTCGCCGGAGGGCATTTCACCGCCGCCGAAGTCCCCTCTCTGGCCGCCGCCCATGGCGCCGAAGCCCATGGCGGCAAAGGCGTTCCGGCTCTCGGTGTAGTACACCGTGTCCCCCTCGGCCAGGCCGGACTTTATCTCCACGTAGCTGCTGTTGCTCAGGCCCGGCACCACGTCCACCCGGCCGCCGTATTCGCCGCTGTCCTCGTCATATTCGGTATACACATAGTAGCCGCTGCTGGTCTGGTGCAGGGCTTCTACCGGGATGAGCAGGGCGTCGTCCACGCCCTCGATCCTTATATCCACCCCGGCGGTCATGCCCGGGAGCATGCCCTCCACCTTGTCCAGGGTCACCACTGCGGTATAGCTGCCGTCGGAGGCGGTCTTGTCTATCTCCGTCACCGTGCCCATGAGCACATCCTCCCCCAGAGAGCTGACGGTGACCTCCGCCGTCTGGTCCAGGGCCAGGGAGAGGATGTCGTCCTCGTCCACGCTGATGGTCACCGACACGCTCACATCCGGGGCAATGGTCAAGACCTCATCGGTCTCCCCGCTCTCCAGCTCCTCCAGCTCCGTCACCGAATACACCGTACCGGAGATGGGGGCGGTGAGGCCGCCGTACTGCTGTATCTTCAAAAGCTCCAGCAGCTCCTCCTCCGTCTCGCTGCGGCTCTGGAGCAGGGAGTCATAGCCGGCGCTGGTGCCGGTGTCGGTGAGGGCAAAAAGGGTGCCGGAGGCGCTCACCGTCTGGTTCTCCGTCACGTACACCCCGCTCACCGTCCCGGCATAGCCGGTGACCTTCAGGGGGCTGTGGACATAGAGGCTGCCGCTGCCCAGCTCCTTGCCGGTACCGTCGGTGACCGTGACCGTCTCATCCACCGCCGGGCCGTCGTCGCTTATAAGCACGGTGGCGGTGCCTCCCACTACGGAGTCCACCAGGCCCTCTTCTTCGCTGCCGTCGGAGAGGGTGACGGTGACCGCATCCCCCTCCGTCAGGGCGTCGGTCTCTATATCCAGGGCCATATAGCCGTCCAGGGAGATGAGGGCCAGGGCCCCCTTATCTACCATGACATCCGCCACGCCGGAGCCTGCCTCGGCATATATGGCCTTCACCCGGCCCGCCACGCCGGCGGAGATGTAGCTGTCCACGGTATCGCCCTCGGCCTGGGATATCTCATCGTCCAGAGTGTCCAGCTCCGACTGGAGGGTGGACATGGCGCTTCTCACGCTGGCCATATCCACCGTGGCCAGCAGCTCATCTTCCTGGAAGCTCTCGCCGAACTGGGCCAGTATCTCCGTGACTTCCACGCCCTCCGGCAGCGTCACCGTCTCGGTGTCCACGTTCTCCAGCATGCCGGAGCCGGAGACCACCGTGCTGATGGTGCCCCGCTCCACCGTGGCGCTGAGGACCTCGCCCTGGTCCATGGCGAAGTTCTCCCGCACCTGGCGGCGGAGAATGAGCACGGCGGCAATGAGCACCACCGCCAGCACCCCCACCACTATGGCTATAGTGCGTATGCGCTTTTTCCTGCGCTCCTTTTTGCTGCGCCGGAGAGAATCGAAGAGCTCCTCGTCCCGCAGCTGTATCTCTTTGTCCGCCGCCTGTAAGGCGCCGTCTTTGTTTTCCACGTCCATATGCTGCTCCTTTCCGGATTCGGGCTTTAAGGCAGGGACTCTCCCCTGCCTTTCTGTCTCCAAATTATAACGGGCGAAGCTGAAGCCATCCTTAATTTTCCGGAGAAATTTTCCCGGATTTTTCCCATGTTTTTTAATTTTCTGTTTATTTTCCTCCGGCCTTGTTTTTTTCTTTAAAGCCGGTGACCGGCATCCCTATTTTCAGTCGGAAAAGAAAAGAGCTTCTCCCGCCTTTTTTTGTTTGATATTTCCCGGCACATATGCTACTATGTTTTGAGATTTTTTACCCGGCGGAGGTCTGTATGGAAAAGGATGAATTTATAAGCGACAATCTTTCTGTAGGTGAAAACGGCCACCTTTATTTCCGTAACCACGACACGGTGGAGCTGGCGGAGAAATACTCCACTCCTCTTTACCTCATGGATGAGGTGCGCATAAGGGAGAACATGGAGATGTACACAAAAGCCTTCCGGGAGAGCTTCGGCCCCGGCTCCCTGCCCATCTATGCGGGCAAGGCCAACTCCTTCAAGCGCATATATGAAATTGCCCGGGAGGAGGGCATGGGCATTGACGCCGTGTCCGCCGGGGAGCTGTACACCGCCATGAAGGCGGGCTTCCCCCTGGAGCGGGCCTTCTTCCAGGGCAACAACAAAACCGACTGGGACATAGCCTTCGCCATGGATATGGGTGTGGGCTACTTTGTGGTGGATAACCGGGAGGAGCTGGACGCCATAGCCCGGATAGCCTCCGAGAGAGGCATACGCCAAAAGCTGCTTTTGCGCCTCACCCCGGGCATAGATCCCCACACCTACGACGCCGTAGCCACCGGCAAGGTGGACAGCAAGTTCGGCACCGCCATCGAGACCGGCCAGGCCCGTGAGATGCTGGAGCACACCCTCGGTTTGCCCTCCATCGAACTGAAGGGCCTCCACTGCCACGTGGGCTCCCAGGTCTTCGGGGAGGACGTCTTTGAGCGCAGCGCCGACATTATGCTGGAATTCATGGACAGCTGCAACCGGGACTACAATCTGCACCTAGAGATCCTGGATCTGGGGGGCGGATACGGAGTGCGCTACGTAAAGGAGGACGGCTATGTGGACATCCCCGCCGCCATTGCCGACGTAGCGGAGCACATGAAAAAGACCTGCGCCCGGCTGGGCATGGAGCTGCCCAAAATCATCATGGAACCGGGGCGCAGCATCGTTGCCGACGCCGGGCTCACCCTCTACACCGTGGGCACGGTGAAAAAGATCACCGGCTACAAAAACTATGTCTCCGTTGACGGGGGCATGTCCGACAATCCCCGCTACGCCCTCTACCGCTCCAAGTATACTGTGCTGCTGGCCTCCCGGCCGAAGGCTGAGGCCAATCTCCTTTGCGACGTGGTGGGCCGCTGCTGCGAAAGCGACGACGTCATCCAGCCCAACGTGCTGCTGCCGGAGCCGGAGAGGGGAGAGATACTGGCCGTATGCACCACCGGGGCTTACAATTACTCCATGGCCTCCAATTACAACCGCCTGGCCCGCCCGGCCATGGTGATGCTCACGGAGGATTCGGACTACCTGGCGGTGCGCCGGGAGACTCTGGATGACCTGGTGAGAAACGATATATAATATAATAGTATAATGTGATGCAAAGTCTAAAAGGCCGGCTGCAAATGCAGCCGGCCTTTTGCCTTGGTTTTACTGTTTGATTTTCAGAGCTTCTCCATACCGCAGTCGTAGGCCTCCCGGATGAGGCAGCGGTCGGAGGTGACGGTGGAATAGAAGCCGTGGCCGCCGGAGAAGTTGTAGCAGTCGTAGCCGTGACCTGTGAGTATGCGGCAGGCCACATAGCTTCTCAGGCCGCTCTGGCACATGACGTACACCGGCTTTCCCTGGGGGATCTCCCCTATGCGCTCTCTCAGCTCGTCCACGGGGATGTTGATAAAGTCGGGGGCATGGCCTCTGGAATACTCCGCCACGGTGCGGGTATCCAGCAGAGTCACGCTGCCGTCTCTGGGTAGCTTTTCCACGTCCTCCACATGGAACTGCTTCACCAGGCCCTTGGCCAGGTTCTCCACCATAAAGCCCGCCATATTCACCGAGTCCTTAGCGGAGGAGTAGGGGGGAGCGTAGGCCAGGTCCAGTGTGGCCAGCTCTGTGGCCTTCATGCCGCAGTGGATGGCAGTGGCCAGCACGTCTATCCGCTTGTCCACTCCCTCATAGCCCACTATCTGGGCCCCCAGGAGCCGATACGTGCCCTTTTCAAAGACCACCTTCAAGGTCATGACCTTGCCGCCGGGATAATAGCCAGCATGGCTCATGGGGGAGAGGACCACCTTGTCCACATCAAAGCCCGCCTTTTTGGCGTTGGTCTCGTTAAGGCCGGTGGCAGCGGCGGTCATGTCAAAGAGCTTCAGCACGGAGCTGCCCTGGGAGCCGGGATAACGGCTGTCCCCGCCGCAGATATTGTCGGCGGCAATGCGGCCCTGCTTGTTTGCCGGGCCCGCCAGGGAGATCACCGCATCCTGACCGGAGACATAGTTCTTCACCTGCACCGCATCACCCACGGCGTAGATATCCGGAACTGAGGTCTCCATCCTGTCGTTTACAACGATGCTGCCCTTGATGCCCAGCTCCAGCCCGGCCTCCGCCGCCAGGCGGCTGTCGGGGCTGACGCCGATGGCCAGCACCACCATGTCCGCATGGAGGGGAGCGGCGTCCTTCAGCAGCACGTCCACTCCGCCGTCCTTCTCCTCAAAGCCCTCCACGGTGTGGCCCAGGGCCAGCTTTACCCCGTGGCGGCGCATCTGGTTGTGGATATAGGCGGCCATATCGGAATCGAAGGGATTCATCAGCTGCTTTGGTCTCTGGACTATGGTCACTTCCAGGCCCAGCTCCCGCAGGTTCTCCGCCAGCTCCAGGCTTATGAAGCCGCCTCCCGCCAGCACGGCGGACTTGGGCTTCTTCTCCACCACGTAGTTTCTTATCTTAAAGCAGTCCTCCACGGTGCGCAGGGTGAAGAGCTTGTCTATCCCCGCGCCCGGAAGCTTGGGCTGGGTGGGCTTTGCCCCGGGGGAGAGGATGAGCTTGTCATAGCTCTCTTCAAACTCCTCGCCGGTCTCCAGATTCCGGACGGAAACGGTCTTCTTCTCCGGGTGGATGGCGGTGACCTCGTGGTGCACCTTCATGTCTACCCGGAAACGGGAATAAAAGCTCTCCGGGGTCTGAAGGGTCAGCTCCTCCGGGTCCTCTATAGTGCCGCCGATGTAATAGGGCAGTCCGCAGTTGGCATAGGAAATGTAACCGGAACGCTCAAAGACCACTATCTCCGCCTGCTCGTCCAGACGGCGGAGCCGGGCTGCCGCAGAAGCTCCTCCTGCCACACCGCCTACAATGACAACTTTCATTTAATATTCCACCTCTCCTTTATATCCGGCTATGCCGCCGATGTTTTTCACATTGTTATAACCCATGCGCTGGAGTATGGCCGCCGCCTGGCTGCTCCGGGCTCCGCTGAGGCAATAGACATACACGGGGCTGTCTTTGCCCACGCCTATGCTCTTGCGGCCGCTGAGGCTGGGCAAGGGGAGATTCACGCTGCCGGGTATATGTCCCTGGCGGTATTCGTCGGCTCCACGCACGTCCACAAGAAGGGCTCCCGGATTGTTCCGGTACTCCTCCACTCCGGCGTTTATATCAGGTCTTTTGAAAATGTCCAATATACTCATGGCTCTTCCCCTTTTCTCTTTATGCAGGCCCGGAGCTTCTCCGGGAGCCCTTATCTTCTGTTTTTATTATAAAAGGAAAAGCCCTGTCCTTCCGTGATGAAATCACCTTTTCAGACTGCCCAGGTAACCCTCCAGCAGCAGGCTGGCCGCCACGGCGTCCACAGTCTTCCGGTGCTTCTTCTCCTTCTTGCCGTTGGCGTGGAGAATGGCGTGGGCCTCGATGCTGCTGCGCCGCTCGTCCCAGAGCGTCACCGGCAGGCCGCACTCCTCCTCCAGCAGCGCCTTGAACTCCCGGCATTTTTCCGCCCTGGGTCCCTCGCTGCCGTCCATGTTCTTTGGCAGACCCAGCACCAGGGTGCCCACCTCCCGTTCCTTTGCCTCCCGGGCTATGCGCCCGGCCAGACGCTGGGGGTTCCATTCCTCCACGGTCCAGGCTTCACCGCACATAAAGCCCAGCAGGTCGCTCACCGCAAGACCGGTGCGGGCGTCGCCGTAATCTATGGCCATTATCCTCATGGTCTCACCTCAATGCAGGTCAAAGCAGGCCCGGATGGGGCCCACGGAGTACAGGGAGCCCACGGCGCAGACCATGCCTTCCTCCCCGGCGGAATCCATGGCGGCCCCCACCGCCTCCTTTATATCCGGGCAGACCTGCACCGGCTTTCCGAACTTCTCCAGATATTTCCCCAGCTCCTCCGCAGGCAGGGCCCGGTTGCTGTCCGGAGTGGTGGCCACGAACTCATCCGCCGCCTCGTTGAGGATATCCATGGTACCGGCCCAGTCCTTGTCCGAGAGCATGCCCACCAGCAGCACCCGGTGAGTTTCCGGGAAATAGTTCAGGAGATTTGCGGTAACGGTGCGGGCGCACTGGGGATTGTGGCCCCCGTCCACCACGAACATGGGCTCGTCATGGATTATCTCAAAGCGGCCGGGCCAGCTCACGGCATAGATGCCGTGCTCCACCTCGCCCTGTTCCAGCTTCCAGCCCAGTTTTCGCAGCTGCTCCACCGTCTCCAGGGCCACGGCGGCGTTTTTCAGCTGGTGCTCCCCCAGCAGGGGCAGGGCATAGTGCTCCCCCTTGTAGCTGAAGCTCTGGCCGTAGATGCTGTCGAATTCCTTTTCGATTTTTGAAAAGTCCGCCACAGTCAGCTCCGAGTCCAGCTCCCGGCAGCGCGCCCTTATCACGTCCATGACGCTCTCCTGCTGCTGATACAGCACGCAGGGGCGGCCCCTCTTTATTATCCCCGCCTTTTCGGCGGCTATCTTCTCCAGGGTATCCCCCAGCACCTCCGTGTGGTCCAGACCGATGTTCATTATCACCGAGACCTCAGGGGAATCTATCACATTGGTGGCGTCCAGCCTCCCTCCCAGGCCCGTCTCCAGCACGGCAATGTCGCAGCTCTGCTCTTTGAACCACAGCAGGGCCGCCGCCGTCATCAGCTCGAACTCCGTGGGGTGCTGCTCCATGGCCTCAGCCGGAGGCTTTATCCGGCTGACTGTGTCCGCCAGAGCCTCATCCTCTATCTGCTTGCCGTTTATCTGCATGCGCTCGTTGAAGCGGAAGAGATAGGGGGAGGTGAAAAGCCCGGTCTTGTAGCCGCAGCATTTCAGCACCGAGGAGAGAAGGGCGGCGCAGCTGCCCTTGCCGTTGGTGCCGGCAATGTGTATGAATTTCAGGCCGTCCTGAGGTCTGCCCAGTCTCTCCAGCAGCTCCCCCACCCGCTCCAGGCCCGGCTTTGAGCCCAGCCAGGACACGCCGTTTATGTATTCCAGAGCCTCTTTGTAATCCATCTTGCTCTCCTGTTCCTAACTGTAGTTTTATCTCACAGTGAATATAGCACCAAAAGCCTTGAACGGCAAGGGAAATTCCGGGAAAAAAGTTCAAAAAAATGTTGACCTTGTCCCTGGCTTATGATATAGTATGTGTTACCTGTCGGACGAGAGGTCTTTTTTTCGTGCGCTTTTTTGCGCAGCCGAAAAAGTCCCCGGCGTCCATATACAGGGAGGCAATGCCCGGTGCAATGCCGGGTAAATAAAATAGGAGGTGCCGAAAGAATGGCTGCAGGCGCAAGAGTTAAAATCACACTCAGATGCGAAGAATGCAAGCAGAGGAACTACAACACGGTCAAGAACAAGAAGAACACTTCCGACCGTTTGGAGCGCAGCAAGTATTGCCCCTTCTGCAGAAAGCACACCAAGCATGTGGAAACCAAGTAAGTTCTGAAAGGATGCGTTAAAATGGCTGAAGAAAAGAAACGCGGCAGCGCACCCAGCAAGGCCGTCACCGCCGTCAAAAAGGACGACACCAAGCCCGGCTTCTTTCAGAGGATAGGCCGCTGGTTCCGTGAGATGAAGAGCGAACTTAAAAAGGTCATTTGGCCCACGCCCAAAGCTTTGGGTAAGAACGTGCTCATCTCCCTGGGCGTAATGTTTGTTTCCGCTATTGTCCTTTGGGGCTTTGACGAACTGGCCACCATGCTGGTCAACGGACTGCTCACTCTGGCAGGGTAAGCGATATGGCCGAAGAAGCGAAATGGTATGTGGTTCATACCTATTCCGGGTATGAAAACGCAGTTGCCGCCGCTGTGATGAAAGCGGCGGAAAACAGAAAGATGACGGATCTTATCAAAGAGGTCAACATCCCCATGGAGACCGTCACCGAATACACCGACGCCGGCGAAAAGACCGTCGAGCGCAAGGTGTTCCCCGGCTACGTGCTGGTGAAAATGATACTCACCGACGACAGCTGGCACCTTATCCATAATGTGCGCGGTGCCACCGGCTTCGTTGGGTCCGACGGCAAGGCCGTTCCCCTTACGGAGCAGGAGATCTATGATCTGGGCGTGGAGCGCAAAGAGATCGTCGTGGGCTACGGCCTGGGCGATGAGGTCAAGGTCAACGACGGACCTTTGGCCGGGTTCCTTGGCGTCGTGGACGAGCTGGAGCCGGAGAAGAACCGGGTCCGCGTTGTGGTGTCCATGTTCGGCAGAGAGACCCCCGTGGATCTGGAGCTGGATCAGGTGGAAGTCGTCAAACACTAAAATTAAGAAAGAGGTGCTTTAAATGGCACAGAAAGTTGTTGGATACGTAAGATTCCAGGTTCCCGCCGGCAAGGCAACTCCGGCGCCCCCCGTCGGCCCCGCTCTGGGCCAGTACGGCGTAAATATCGGTCAGTTCACCAAGGACTTCAACGAGCGCACCAAGGGCGACATGGGCATGATGATCCCCGTCGTCATCACCGTGTACTCCGACCGCAGCTTCACTTTTATCACCAAGACTCCTCCTGCCGCCCTCCTTATCAAGAAGGCCTGCGGCATCGAGACCGCTTCCGGCGTGCCCCAGAGGGACAAGGTGGCCACCATCAGCAAGGAAGATGTCCGCAAGATCGCCGAGCAGAAGATGCCCGACCTCAACTGCACCGACATCGAGTCCGCCATCAGCATGATCGCCGGCACCTGCCGCTCCATGGGCGTAGTCGTAGGCGACTGAGCCATAAGCCAAGCAAAGCCGGCCCGCCGGCTTCCCTTCGCTTAAACGTGGGAGGATTTATCCATCCGACTCAACCACATTATTAGGAGGAAATCAAATTGTTTAGAGGTAAAAATTATAAAGAGAGCGCAAAGCTCATAGATAAGCAGGCCCTCTATGACCCCATGGAGGCCATGAAGCTGGTCATCAGCGCCAGCAAGGCCAAGTTCGACGAGACTGTTGAGCTCCACGTGAAGCTGGGCGTCGACGGCCGTCACGCCGACCAGCAGGTCCGCGGCGCCATCGTGCTGCCCAACGGCACCGGCAAGAGCGTCCGCGTCCTGGTCTTCTGCAAGGACGAGCGCAAGGAGGAGTGCCTGGAGGCAGGCGCCGACTACGCCGGCGGCATGGACCTGGTGGAGAAGATCCAGAAGGAAAACTGGTTCGAGTTCGACACCGTTATCGCCAGCCCCGACATGATGGGCACCGTGGGCCGTCTCGGTAAGCTTTTGGGACCCAAGGGCCTGATGCCTTCCCCCAAGGCCGGCACCGTCACCCCCAACCTGAAGCAGGCTATCTCCGAGGCCAAAGCCGGTAAGGTGGAGTACCGTCTGGACAAGACCAACATCATCCACTGCCCCATCGGCAAGGTCAGCTTCGGCGCAGAGAAGCTCTACGAGAACTACGCCGCCCTTATCGGCGCCATCAACAAGGCCAAGCCCGCAGCAGCAAAAGGTCAGTACATCCGCTCCTGCGTCACCGCCTCTACCATGGGCCCCGGCGTGAAGATCAACGCCCAGAAGCAGCTCTGATAAAATCAGCACAGTTGATATCATCCCGGTCGTTCTCTGAGCGGCCGGGATTAATATTGAAAGGAGGCTGCCATGAATCAGCCTGCCCTGAACCCGGAAAAACCTGTACTGGAATGTGAGAAGATCTGGATATATGCTCTGCTCATTGCCGCAGGGGGCTACCTGGGCGGCTTCACCTACTGCCTGAGAGGCGGAGTCTTCTGCAACGCCCAGACAGCAAACGTGGTCCTCCTGTCCATGGCTCTGGGTCAGGGGCACTGGAGCAAGGCCCTGTATTACCTCATCCCCATCGGCGCCTATCTTTTGGGGGCCGTCATCTCCGAGCTGCTGCCCAACAAAGTCAAGCGCCTCCACTTCCTCCGCTGGGACACCATGCTGGTGGGCCTGGAGCTGATAGTGGTGCTGCTGCTGGGCTTTGTCCCCGACAGCTGGCCCTTCCAGATATCCCAGGTGAGCATCAACTTCATCTGCTCCATGCAGTACAACACCTTCCGTCAGGCCGAGCACATCCCCATGGCCACCACCTTCTGCACCAACCATGTGCGCCAGGTAGGCGTCTTTCTCACCAAGCATCTGCGGCACCCCGACGACCGGGATATCCGCCGCCGCTTCCTGGTCCATATACTTATGCTCTGTTCCTTTGCCGCGGGAGCCGTGGTCTCCACCCTGGCTGCCGGCCTCTTCGGGGGCCGCTCCATCTGGGGCGCCGGTATCCTGCTGCTGATAATTTTCCTGGATCTGGCCTATGCCGACCGCACCTTTGAAAAAGATATGCTTGACCGCAAGCCCTCCGGCCACTGAGCCACAATGGGCAGATATACAAACAGCGCCGCAGAAAATCTGCGGCGCTGTTTTTCTAGTTCTATTGAATTTTAAATTTGTTCCTCAGCAGGCTTGGCTCAGGCGACCTTGTGCAGCACCAGGGGATAGAACAGCTCCGACTCCTCGTCCCCCTCAGGAGCAGTACCGAAATTCAGGGTCAGGGTATCTCCCTCCAGCTCATACAGGTCGTAGTACGCAGGGTCAACAGCGTACTCCGTTCCGGCAGAGAGATAGAGCTTTCCGTCCTTGTTCTTGAAATTGCCGCTGCCGTTAAATTCCTCAGTGCTCAATTCTTCGCTAAAGCTGTCGTCCACCTGCACCTGCACATACTCCTCCAGGCTCATGCCCAGGGACTCGTTTATGGCCTCGTCCATGGTGATGCCCAAAAAGTTCTCCAGCTCCTCAATGCTGTTTATTTCCTGGTTGATCCCCATCTGGGCCAGAGTCTCGCACAGCAGAACAAAATACAGCTGCCTGAGATAGTCGGCAAAGCCCACCTTCAGCGTCTCCACCATGGCATCAATATCCTCCTGGGACACCTGGGAACTGTAGGTGCCGTCCTCATTGAATACCATGGTATACCTGATGGTCAGCCTCTCCACATAATCCGTCACCCGGGGCAACTCCCGGCCGCCGCTGAGGCTGCTGCCCAGCTGGGCCATGGCCTCGTCCACCTCGCTGAGCGCCAGCTCCGTCATGTCCACCCGGCCCTCCCAGGTGCCTACCAGCTCGCTTTTGCCGCAGGCGCATAGGCTGAATACCATGGCCAGGACCAGCAGCAAAGCAGCCGCTTTTTTCATTCCTTTCATTTTCCTCTCTCCTTTTCCGGTTTCCTGTTACGGTTTGTTCGGGACTATGCACTAAGAATATCACAGCCCTATTCCCAGGTCAACCGTCTTAAAGGAGGCTGAAAAGAGTTTTTGCCCATAGAACCGAAAAAAGCCCGTCTTCTGAGCAGACAGGCTTTGTTTCGGGTAATTTAAATTAAATTAAAATTACACAGCGCGGGTGACCTTGCCGCTGCGGAGGCAGCGAGTGCAGACGTAAACATGCTTGGGGCTACCGTCCACGATGGCCTTGACGCGCTTCACATTGGGCTTCCATGCACGGTTGGTCCGACGATGAGAATGGCTGACCTTGATGCCGAAGGTAACGCCCTTGTCGCAAAATTCGCATTTTGCCATTACTGAAGCACCTCCTTGCTTGTGTTTCGCTGATTAGACAGCTTTTATATAATAGCAGATACCAAGGTCAAATGCAAGAGAAATTTTTCAATTCTGTAAACCAAAATCAACATTTTCCCCTGCACACACAGCCGGGCGTAAAATTTATATTGCCAAAGCCGGGGAAAGCGATTACAATGTAGCATAGATATTTATTGCTCAGGAATGGAGGATGCCGCCATGATAAGCAAGTATTCCGTCAAACTGAAGACCCTGGCAGAGGAGCACCAGCTCCAGCCTCTGCACACCTCCAAGGATTATGATACAGCCATCATCAAAACCACCGACGTGAACCGCCCCGCTATGCAGCTCACCGGCTTTTACAATTACTTCGACCCCCACCGCATCCAGATGATAGGCCGGGTGGAGAGCACCTACCTGGACACCCTCAGCCCGGAGCAGCGGCTCCAGACCTTTGAACAGTTCATGCAGTACGACATTGCTGCCCTGGTCATCTGCCACGGGGCCCAGCCCTTCCCGGAGTGTACGGAGATGGCGGAGAAGTATGACCGGAACCTCTTCATCACCCCTATGGACACCTCGGAATTTCAGGCCGACCTGATAAGCTCCCTGAAGAGCCATCTGGCCCCCCGCATCACCACCCACGGGGTTCTGGTGGAGGTCTACGGTGAGGGCGTACTCCTCATGGGAGACAGCGGCATAGGCAAGAGCGAGACGGCTCTGGAGCTTATAAAGCGGGGCCACCGCCTCATTGCCGACGACGCCGTGGACATAAAGCGCATCTCCAAGGACGAGCTCATAGGCTCCGCCCCGGAGCTTATCCGGTATTATATGGAGCTTCGCGGCATAGGTGTTATTAATGTGCGCCATATCTACGGCGTGGGCGCAGTGAAGCCGGAGACCAACATCGACCTGGTTGTGAAGATGGAGCGCTGGGAGGAGGGCAAGGCCTACGACCGTCTGGGTCTCAGCAGCGAGACCTACGACATCCTGGGCGTCACCCTGCCCCAGGTCACCATCCCCGTGCGTCCCGGCCGGAACCTGGCCGTTATAATGGAGCTGGCCGCCATGAACAACCGCCAGAAAAAGATGGGCTTCAACGCCGCCGAGGCTCTGGCGGGAGCCCATGACTACGCCATTGACGCAGGACTACTTTGATTTTTGACTGGAGTATCCCATGGAAAACCTGGAAAAAGCCATTGCCCGGATAAAAGAGGCCATGCCCGGCCTGGAGCTTCTGGAAAACGAGAACATGTCCGCCCACTGCTCCTTTAAGATAGGCGGTCCGGTGCGGGCCCTGGCAGTGCCCTCGGATGTGAGCAGTCTCTCCAAGATATGCTACTTCCTTAAAGAAAACCAACTTGCCCCCTACATTCTGGGCAACGGCACCAACATACTCTTCCCCGACGAGGGGCTCAAGGAACTTTTCATCATCAGCACCGCCAAGCTCACCAAAATGTTCCTGCTCCCCGACGGGGCCATCTACGCCGAGGCCGGGGTCTCCCTGGCAAAGCTTGCAAGCTTTGCCCAGCAGAACGGCCTTAAGGGTCTGGAGTTTGCCTCCGGCATCCCCGGCAGCGTGGGAGGCGGCCTCATCATGAATGCAGGAGCCTACGGCGGGGAGCTGAAGGACGCAGTGGAGAGCGTGGTGCTCTACTACCTGCCGGAGCAGCGGCTCTATGAGCTTACAAAGGAGCAGTGCAGCTTCGGCTACCGCAGCAGCCTGTTCCAGAAAATGGGGGGCTGCGTGCTGCTGTCCGCCGTGTTCCGCCTGGAAAAAGGGGACGGGGAGGAGATAGCCGCAAAAATGCGGCAGCTGAACCGGCAGCGCCGGGACAAACAGCCCCTGGACCTGCCCTCCGCCGGCAGCGCCTTCAAGCGCCCGGAGGGGAACTACGCCGCCGCCCTCATCGACCGGGCCGGTCTCAAAGGTTACCGGGTGGGGGACGCCCAGGTCTCGGAAAAGCACGCCGGCTTCGTGGTGAATCTGGGCAAGGCCAGCTCCCACGATGTCCACCGGCTCATGCGGGACGTGCGGAAAAAAGTTTACGAAGACAGCGGCATAGCCCTGGAGCCGGAGATGATAATCCTGCCCCCGGACTATCGCCTGGAGGATAAAGGCCCCGCCGTTCCTCTGCATTTTATCAGCAGCCCCGGAAGCCGGGAGGACGGGCAGGAACAGAGCGGGTCATAAGGCCAGGGAGGCAGCATGGAATTTTTGATTATAACCGGCCTGTCCGGCGCCGGAAAAAGCCGGGCCGCCGACGTATTGGAGGACCTGGACTACTACTGCGTGGACAACATGCCCATAGCCCTGATGCCCCGCTTTGCCGAGCTGTGCATCGCCACCGCCGGGCGCTATGAGAAGGTGGCCCTGGTCACCGACGTGCGGGAAAAGGACGGCTTCGGCCAGCTGCTGGAGACCATAGACCAGCTGAAGGAGCGGGGCTGCAACTGCCGCATCCTGTACATGGACGCCGACGTGCGCACCCTTATCCGCCGCTACAAGGAGAGCCGCCGCCCCCACCCCCTGGCCAGCCACGGCTCCCCGGTGGAGGCCGCCGTCTACAAGGAGATTGAGCTCCTTGCTCCCATCCGGGAGCGGGCCGACTACATCGTCAACAGCTCCAACCTCACCCTGGGCATGCTGCAAAGCAAGCTCTTCTCCCTCTTTGCCGGGGAGGGGGCCAAACGGGAGATCGACGTCACCGTCATGTCCTTCGGCTATAAGCACGGCCTGCCCATGGATGCGGACCTGGTCTTCGACGTGCGCTTTCTCCCCAACCCCTACTACGTGGAGGACCTGCGCCAGCTCAGCGGTCTGGACCTGCCGGTGGCGGAGTTTGTCTTCAAATGCCCCCAGACCCGGACCTTTATGGAAAAGATAACGGATATGCTGGACTTTCTCCTGCCTTTGTACATTGAGGAGGGGAAGCTGAGCCTCACCGTGGCCATTGGCTGCACCGGCGGCCGCCACCGCAGTGTGGCCATAGCCTCCGCCCTCTGCGACCATCTGAAGGCCGAGGGCGTCAGCTCCGTGAACATCAACAGGGATATCGAAAAGTAGAGGTGCCGCCATGTCCTTTTCATCCCAGGCCAAGGCCGAGCTCTGCCAGCAGAGGCTGGACAGAAAATGCTGCGCCCTGGCGGAGAGCTACGGGGTGCTGCTATACTGCAACACCTTCAGCGCCAGGGAGATACGCATAATTACCGCCAGCGGCGATTTTGCCCAGCGCCTGCCCCGGCTCTTCCGCCGGGCCTTCAGCCTGAGCTTTGACTCTCTCCCCGCCTCCGCCGCCGGGAAGCAGAGCTTCTCCATCACTGCGCCGGAAAAGCTCTCCCTTATTTTTGACTCCTTCGGGGCGGAGATAGATTCCACCCTCTCCCATCACATCAACTTCGGCATGGTGGAGGAGGACTGCTGCCGCAGCGCCTTCATCCGGGGAGCCTTCCTGGCGGGTGGCAGCGTCACCGACCCGGACAAGCGCTTCCACCTGGAGCTGGCCACCCCCCACCGCAGCGTCAGCCGGGAGGCCTACTCCCTGCTGCTGGACATGGGCTTTGCCCCAAAGGAGACCCAGCGGGGGGGCAACTCCCTGCTCTACTTCAAGCAGTCCGACGCCATTGCCGATTTCTTCACCACCATCGGCGCACCCTGCACCGCCATGGCCGTCATCAACGCCAAGGTGGAAAAGGAGATGCGCAACACCATCACCCGGCAGATAAACTGCGACAACGCCAACACCGACAAGACCGTGGCCGCCGCCCAGGCCCAGATGGCCGCCATCCGGCGCATTGCCCGGGACTACGGCCTGGACTGTCTGCCGGAGCCCCTGCACCAGGCGGCCCTGCTGCGCATCGCCAACCCCGAGGCCAGCCTCTCGGACCTGGTGCTGCTGAGCCAGCCGCCGGTGACCAAGAGCTGCCTCAGCCACAGGCTGAAAAAAATCATGACTTTTGAACCTAAGGAGTAGACATGGGCTTTGTTCATCTCCATGTGCATACGGAATATTCCCTGCTGGACGGGGCCTGCCGCATAGAACAGCTGGCCAAGGCCGCCAAAGAGCTGGGCCAGGAGGCCATCGCCGTCACCGACCACGGTGTCATGTACGGAGCGGTGGCCTTCTACAAGGCCTGCCTGGCCCAGGGCATCAAGCCCATTATCGGCTGTGAGGTCTATGTGGCTCCCCGGCGTATGGACCAGAAGGAACACGGCCTGGACAACGATTACTCCCATCTCATCCTTCTCTGCAAGGACGAGACCGGATATAAAAATCTCTGCTACCTGGTGTCCGCCGCCTTTACGGAGGGCTTCTATATAAAGCCCCGTATCGACTGGGAGCTGCTCCATGAGCACAGCGAGGGCCTCATCTGCCTCTCCGGCTGCCTGGCCGGGGCCATACCCCAGCTTATTGTAAAGGACGACTACGCCGGGGCAAAGGCCAAGGCCCTGGAGCTATCTCAGCTCTTCGGGCCGGACTGCTTCTATCTGGAGATACAGGACCACAATCTCCGGGAGGAGAAGAAGGCCGCCCAGGGCCTCATCCGTCTCCACCGGGAGACGGGCATACCCCTGGCCCTCACCAACGACGCCCACTACATCGCCAAGTCCGACGCCTATTATCAGGATGTGCTCATGTGCATACAGATGGGCAAGACCGTGGACGAGGGCGGACGCATGCGCTTTGAGACTCAGGAGCTGTATCTCAAGAGCGAGGAGGAGATGCGCTCCCTTTTCCCGGAGCTGCCGGAGGCGGCGGACAACACGGTGGACATAGCCCGGCGCTGCAACTTCGACTTTGAGTTCGGCCACTACCACCTGCCCCGCTTCAAGCTCCCGGAAGGGGAGAGGGACAGCTACCAGTATCTGTGCAAGCTCTGCGAACAGGGCTTCCAGGAGCGCTTTCCCACCCGGCCGGAGGTCCACAAGCAGCTGGACTACGAGCTGGACATGATAAAAAAGATGGGCTTTGTGGACTATTTCCTCATCGTCTCCGACTTCATAGGCTTTGCCAAGCGCAGCGGCATCCCCGTGGGCCCCGGCAGGGGCAGCGCCGCCGGCAGCGTGGTGAGCTACTGCCTGCACATCACCGATGTGGACCCCATAAAATACAGCCTCTACTTTGAGCGCTTCCTCAACCCGGAGCGGGTGTCCATGCCGGATATCGACGTGGACTTCTGCGTCAACCGCCGGAGCGAGGTCATTGACTACGTCAACCGTCTCTACGGCCACGACCATGTGGCCCAGATAGTCACCTTCGGCACCATGGCCGCCCGGGGCTCCGTGCGGGACGTGGCCCGGGCTCTGAACATCAGCTACGGCGAGGCCGACCAGGTGGCAAAGCAGATACCCTCCGGCCCGGGGGCTCTCAACATCACCCTGGACGAGGCCCTCCAATTATCCAAGCCCCTGCGGGACATGTACCAGGGGGACGAGAAGCTCAAGCGCCTCATAGACGTGGCCAAGGCCCTGGAGGGCATGCCCCGCCACGCCTCCACCCACGCCGCCGGCGTGGTCATCACCGAAAAGCCGGTATACGAATATGTGCCCCTGGCCACCAACGACGAGGCCGTGGTCTGCCAGTACCCCATGACCACCCTGGAAGAGCTGGGGCTTTTGAAGATGGACTTCCTGGGCCTTCGGAACCTGACGGTGCTGGACGACGCGGTGCAGCTGGTGCGCCGCCACACCCCGGATTTTCGCATCGAAAACGTGGGAGAAGAGGACCGGGAGACCTTCGAGATGCTCTCCGCCGGGCGCACCAGCGGCGTGTTCCAGCTGGAGAGCACCGGCATGACGGGAGTCTGCGTCTCCCTCAAGCCCAAGAGCATTGAGGATATCACCGCCATAATCTCCCTCTACCGCCCCGGCCCCATGGACAGCATACCCCGTTTTCTGGAATGCTCCGCCCACCCGGAGAAGATAAGCTACAAGCACGAGCTGCTCAGGCCCATACTTTCCGTCACCTACGGCTGCATAGTCTATCAGGAGCAGGTAATAGAGATATTCCGCCGTCTGGCGGGCTTCTCCCTGGGCCAGGCGGACATGATACGCCGGGCCATGAGCAAGAAAAAGCACAAGGTCATCGACGCAGAGCGAGTGGCCTTCGTCCATGGCGACCCGGAGCGGAACATCCCCGGGGCCCTGGCCAACGGTGTCAGCGAGGAAGTGGCCAACAGCATCTACGACGAGATACTGGATTTCGCCAGCTACGCCTTCAACAAGGCCCACGCCGTGAGCTATGCCATCGTGGCCTACCGCACCGCCTACATGAAGCGCCACTATCCCCGGGAGTACATGGCGGCTCTCCTCACCTCGGTGCTGGATAACAGCCAGAAGGTGGCGGAGTACATCGCCGAGTGCCGGGAGCTGGGCATAAAGCTGCTGCCTCCGGACGTGAACGAGTCCGATGCAAACTTCACCGTCTCCTCCGGCAATATACGCTTCGGCCTGGTGGCCATAAAGGGCATAGGCTGGGGAGCCATCGAGTCTCTGGTGGCGGACCGGCGGGAGAACGGCCCCTTCAGGAGCTTTGACGACTTCTGCCGCAGGATGAACGGCCGGGAGCTGAACCGCCGGGCCGTGGAGAACCTGATAAAGGCCGGAGCTTTCGACAGCATGGGCTACAAGCGCAAGGCCCTCATCCAGATAGCCGGGGCCGTGCTGGACAGCATTGCCCAGTCCATGCGGGACAACATTGCCGGGCAGCTGGACCTTTTCGGCATGGGGGAGGAGAGCTCCGCTCCCGCCGTCGTGGCCATTCCCCAGGTGGAGGAGTACAGCCCCATGGAGCTGATGGCCATGGAGAAGGAGACCACCGGCCTCTATCTCAGCGGCCACCCCATGGACGGATACAGGGACGCCGTGCGGAAAATGGGGGCGGTGCCCCTGGGCGCCGTGATGGCGGACTTCGCCGCCGAAGGCGGGCCCAGGCATTTTGCCGATAACCAGTATATAAGCGTGGCGGGGGTGGTGGCCTCCTCCAAGACCCGCACCACGAAAAACAACACCCTTATGAGCTACATCCAGCTGGAGGACGACACCGGGACCATGGAGCTGATGGCCTTTCAGAAGGCTCTGGACAAGGGGGGCATGTACATCAAAGACAATGCGCCCATCTTTGTCCGGGGGCGTATCTCCGCCAGGGACGAGAAAGAGCCCCAGCTCATGGTGGACAGCATCCGGCCTATCGCCGATGTCCTGCATTCCGGAGGCCAGGCCGTCTCGGAGGCCTCTGCCCCCCAGCCCACTGCCCCGTCTCAGCCGGAGAAGAAGCTCTGGGTAAAGCTCCCCAGCGCCGACGACCCCAGGCTCAAGCGCATACAGCTCATCCTCACCATGTTCCCCGGCAGGCAGCAGATGATACTTTACTGCGCCGCAGAGAAAAAGCGCATGGGCTGCCGCTGCCTCATCCATGAGGGTCTGGTGGAGGAGCTGAAGGAGCTGCTGGGCAGCGAGAACGTTGTGGTGAAGTGAGGCGGAATATATATGACTGCTGTTAAAACCAGGAACCTGAACCTGGACCTGATCCGCTGTGCGGCTTTGCTGATGGTGCCCATAATGCACTCCCTGGACCACACAGGGCTCTACGACCAGCTGCTTTACAGCTGGCCCGACCGGCTGATGATAGCCGTAAAGACCCTGTTCACCTGCTGCATACCCCTGTATGTGCTGCTCTCCGGCTACCTGAACAACAAAAAACAGCTCTCCGGGCGTTATTACCTGGGGCTTGTACGCATAGTGGTCACCTATCTCATCTGCGGCGGCGCCTGCCTTATATTCGAGCAGCTCAGCGGCATCGCCCACCGCAGCCCCAGAGAGATGCTCAGCGCCATGCTCAACTACAGCTGCTGTGACTACGCCTGGTACATCATGATGTATCTGGGCCTGTTCATCCTCATCCCCTTTCTCAACATGGCCTATCACGGCTGCGCCTCCAAAAGGCAGAAGCAGGTCCTGGTGCTCAGCTTCATTGCCCTGTCGGTTCTGCCCTCCCTCTTTAACACCTATTTCCAGCTTTACTCCATCTGGTGGGCCCGGCTCTACCCTATATGCTACTATTTCACCGGGGCCTATCTCAGCGAGTACATGCCGGAGCTGAAGCCGGGCCGGGCCGCCCTGGGCCTGCTGGCCTTCCTGACTGCCTACAGCGTCTTTTTCTATTTCCACTACCACGCCCTGGGGGCCTCCCTCATCGGAGTCTATCAGGACACCTGGGAGGTGTACATCCTCTCGGTGCTGCTCTTTGTCATCCTCTTCCGTGTCCGGCTGAAAAGCAGCTCCGGCCCTCTGGCCTGGTGCCTGAAAAAGATTTCGGACCTGACCCTCCCGGCCTATCTGCTCACCTGGATACCCGACAGTCTGATATACCCCATGCTCATGGCGGCAGTGCCCGCCGGCGCACCCAGGTACAAGTGGCTGTTTCTCACCGTGCCCGTCTCCCTTATCTCCGCCCTGCTGGGAGCCCAGCTGGTGGACTGGATATACCGGCCCGTGGCGGCCTTTACCGCAGCCCTGGCCAAAAAGCCCTTTTTCACCGATAAAGACCCTCTCTCTTCAAGGAGTATGCAATGACCGAAAAAAAACGTGACCTTAATCTGGACCTTATCCGCAGCCTCGCCCTGGTTTTTGTGCTGGGCATGCACTATTACGACAACTCCGGCTTCTACCTCATCACCATCGACGGCACCGGAGATTTCCTTATGGCCATGGGCCGCATGCTCTGCGCCACCTGCGTGCCCCTGTTCATTATGCTCACAGGCCGGCTGTGCAGCTCCAAGAAGCTCACGGCCAAATATTACCTGGGCATGCTCAGGATAATGGAGATCTATTTCATCAGCTGCCTGGCCTGCCTGGTCTTCGAGGCTCTGTACCTGCACAATATCATGAGCCTGCAAGACATACTGTCGGGCATACTCAATTTCGAGCTGGACGGCTACGCCTGGTATCTGCTGCTCTACGGCGGACTCTTCCTGATGATGCCCTTCCTGAACATGATGTACAGCGGCTGCTCCGGCAGGAACCAGAAGCTGCTGCTGATAGTCACTTTTTTCGCTCTGTCACTACTCCCCTCCCTTCTTAATTCTTACGTCCATATCTATCCGCTGTGGTGGTCAAATCTCTACCCTATATGCTACTATTTCACCGGGGCTTTCCTGAGAGAATACAGCCCCAAAAAGAGCCCCCTGAAATACGGGCTGCTTATGCTCGCCGCCCTGCTCCTGTTCTGCGGTTATACCTGGCTGCGTTTTCACGGATCCGCAGCAGATTTCCAGGCGGTGTTCTATGACCATTATCAGATATATATTCTGACCGTTCTTGTTTTCCTGTTTCTCGATTCTCTGGAGCTGAGCAGGCTCGGCTCCAGGCTGAAGGCCGCTATATACAAAGTGGCCGAGCTGTCCTTTGCCGCCTATCTCATGTCCTGGATAAGCGACGGGATAATCTACCGGGAGTTCGTCCCACATTTCCCCGTACCTGAGGACCGCTTCCTCTGGATATTTCCTCTGGTACTCCTGTCTCTGCTGTCCTCCCTGATAATGGCCCAGGCGGTGCACTGGCTCTATGCCCCGCTGGACCGGCTGCTGCGGCCGCCGCTTCAAAGGCTGCTGTCCGGTCATAAGGCCGATGATACTCCATAAGCAATACAAAGCTGTCGCCCGTCCGGGCAATCCGGACGGGCGACAGCTGTCTTTATTCTAATTATTTCACATGTACCTCTCAGGCTGTCCCTTCTGCCGCGGCCTCGGGGAATCTGTCCTGATAACAGGCCAGCACCGTCCCGGCGACGATATAGTAAATAAATGCCCGGGTATCCGCTGCAACAAACAGGGAAGTCTCCAGAAGATTATAGGAGAAGATGCCCGTAAGTATCATCAGGAGCACCTTTTGCTCCATGGGGGCGGAGGAGAAGAACAGCCGTACTATCTTCACCACCAGCAGCAGACTGAAGGCCAGCAGCAGCCCTAATCCCGGCAAGCCGGTGATATTGAAGGCCTGAAGATAGCTGTTGTGAAAATGGGGCTTCGTCTTGGGCATGACCTGGTTGGAAATTTCCATAACATCCTCACACAGGCAGCCCCTAAGCAGCCGCAGAGGTTCCTGCTCCATGGTGGGGATTATGCTCTCATATATCATCAGGCGTTCTGAATCATCCAGTAAGCTCCGTTCATCCGTATACGTCATGTCATTTTTCACCGTACCGGTCTGCTCCTGGGAAGTTTCGGCGGTCTCTTCCGGGGCGAGACCCTGGGCAGAGGCGGAAACTTCTTCCTCTTTGTAGTAAATGGCCAGGTACACACCATGGCCGACGAGAGCTACACCAGCCACAATACCACCCGCCTGGATGTAAAGGGCACTGTGGACAAGCTGCTGAGCACAGATTATGTGAGAGAAGCCCTTGGCTGAATCCGGGCCTTTATCCTCCACCTTTGCAGATACAAAAACCCAGGACTGAGAGTCTTTCTCAGTCCTGGGTTTTTCTTTAATCCTTGTTCCTTTTCTCAGAAATCCGCATTTCCGGTAGTTCTGGGGTGGAGTTCCACGTCGCGGATATTGCTCACGCCGGTGAGGTACATGACCATGCGCTCAAAGCCCAGGCCGTAACCGGCGTGACGGCAGCTGCCGTAGCGCCGCAGGTCCAGATACCACCAGTAGTCCTCTTCCTTCAGTCCCAGCTCCGCCATGCGCTTGGTGAGCATGTCCAGCCGCTCCTCGCGCTGGCTGCCGCCGATGATCTCGCCCACGCCGGGCACCAGGCAGTCGGCCGCCGCCACGGTCTTCCCGTCGTCGTTCATGCGCATATAGAAGGCCTTTATGTCCTTGGGGTAGTCGGTGACAAAGATGGGCTTCTTGAACACTTCCTCGGTAAGGTAGCGCTCATGCTCCGTCTGCAAATCTATGCCCCACTTCACAGGGAAGTCGAACTTCTTTCCGGATTTTTCCAGTATGTCCACGGCCTCGGTGTAGCTTATACGGCCGAAGTCGTTATTCACTACGTTATGCAGCCGCTCCAGCAGGCCCTTGTCCACGAAGGAGTTGAAGAACTCCATCTCCATTGGGCAGCGCTCCAGCACCCGGTTGATGATATACTTCACCATGGCCTCGGCGGTATCCATATAGTCGTTGAGATCGGCGAAGGCCATTTCCGGCTCTATCATCCAGAATTCGGCGGCGTGGCGCTGGGTATAGCTCACCTCCGCCCGGAAGGTGGGGCCGAAGGTATACACGTCACCAAAGGCCATGGCAAAGTTCTCCGCGTTCAGCTGGCCGGAGACGGTGAGGCTGGTGACCTTGCCGAAAAAGTCCTTGCTGTCGTCCACGGTGCCGTCCTCTTTCCGGGGCAGGTTATTCAGATCCAGGGTAGTGACTCTGAACATCTCCCCGGCGCCCTCACAGTCGGAGCCGGTAATGATCGGGGTCTGGACATACACAAAGCCCCGGCTCTGGAAAAACTCATGCACCGCCTGGGCCGCCACGCTGCGGACTCTGAAAACGGCGGAGAAGAGATTGGTGCGGGGTCTCAGGTGCTGTATGGTACGGAGAAACTCCACGCTGTGCCGCTTCTTCTGCAGGGGATAGTCGGGAGTGGAAGCTCCCTCCACGGTGATCTCCCGGGCCTTCAGCTCAAAGGGCTGCTTTGCCTCCGGGGTCAGCACCAGGGTGCCCTTGACAATAAGGGCGGCGCCCACGTTCTGCTTTGCTATCTCCTCATAGTTTTCAAGGGTCTCCCTCTCAAAGACCACCTGCAGGGACTTGAAGCAGCTGCCGTCGTTCAGCTCTATAAAACCGAAGTTCTTCATATCCCGGACAGTTCTCACCCAGCCGCAGACAGTCATCTCCTGTCCGCCCAGGCTCTGGCTGTCGGCAAAAATTCCCGCTATTCTTTGACGCTCCATATGGCGCTCATCCTTTCTCTCAGTACAGGAGACCTTGCTCCATAAGCATTTATTATATACATTTTTCCCTGATATTGCAAGGATAATCTCTTCGCTTTCCCCTTCCGCTGCTCTTGCCTGGAGGCGCTGTTCCATGCTATACTTATTTCAGGAGGTGGTGACTTTGGGCTATTGGCTGTTCATGCTGGCGGTATCCTTGCTGATTCCCCTGACGATGATAATCTTCGGCAGACATTTTATGAGCAATCCTCCCAAGGATATAAACAGCTTCTACGGCTACCGCACTTCCATGTCCATGAAAAGTCGGGAGACCTGGGATTTTGCCCACAGGTATTTCGGGAAGCTGTGGTTCATCCTGGGGCTGATACTCCTGCCCATGTCTGTGATACCCATGTTTTTCCTGCTGGGAAAAAGCGTGGAAACCATAGGCAATGCCAGCCTTGTTATCATGGGAATCCAGCTGCTTTTTCTCGTCGCTCCCATTATTCCCACGGAGGTGGCCCTGAAAAAGAACTTCGACCAATTCGGTTTCCGCCGCTGAGGGCTGAAAGAGGACAGAATAGTTTAATGCCGGGAGTCCGATGTACGGACTCCCGGCATTGGCTTATCAGAATATAAATTGCAGGGGACATTGATAGTTTTTCAGCTCTATCTCCTGATATTCTCCGCCGGCCTCCCCGTCCCGGGTCCAGGCCACCGGTTTTTCAAAGCTGAACTTTGCTCTTTTGGTATGGAGTATCAGCAGGTCCTCGCTGTCGTACTTCTGGTAGAGCACGCTGTCCACTATGTTTTTGAACTCTGTGAGGTTGCCGGGGTTCTTCACCAGCACCAGCTCGGAGTAGCCGTCCCCCAGGCAGACCAGGTCGTCCCTGAGATGGACTATTCCCGCCACGGAGGTGGAGTTGGACACGCTGCCGTAGAGAAAGTCCCCCTCTATGACGCCCCCGTCGTACTCAACCCGGGTCTTATAGCTCTCTATCTTTGGCAGGGCCAGGGCTCCCTGGAGCACATAGGCCAGATGGCCCAGCATTTTTTTCTGGCTCTGGGGAGTTGCATAGCTCACCTCGGTAAAGGCCCCGAAGGCGGCAATATAGGCGAAGTACTCCAGGTCCCCAAAGCCGCCCACGTCGAAGGGGTGGGCCGTACCGTGGACTATCCGTCGGGCGGCGGCCACGGTGTCGTTCTTGGGCAGGGCCAGGGTGGTGGCCACATCGTTTGCCGTACCCATGGGGATATATCCCAGGGGTGGGGGAGAGCTCAGCTCCATCAGGCCGGATACCACTTCGCTGAGAGTGCCGTCCCCGCCGATGCAGGCCACGGCGTCATAATCCCCCGCATAGGAGGCGGCGTACTCCGTGGCGTCCCCCCGGCCGGAGGTAAAGAACAGGCTGGTCCTGTATCCTCCCATGTCCAGCACCTGGAGGGCCTCACCCAGGTTCACCTTATAGGCCCCCTTACCGGCGGAGGGATTGATAATCAGCATCAGCTTTTTTTCCATTTGTCCCAGCTCCTTACGATTATGAAAAAAGGACATGCCGGAAGCATGTCCTTAATTTGTTTTCCTTCAAGCCATCTCGTTGAGCTTGCTTGCCATAGCAGACTTCTTATGAGCTGCATTGTTCTTGTGCAGAAGCCCCTTGCCGGCTGCTCGGTCGACAGTCTTAACAGCAACTTTATAGGCACTGACGGCATTGTCACGGTTGCCCTCGGCAACGGCTGCGTCAAATTTTTTCATCATGGTCTTGAGCTCGGTCTTGTCAGCCCGGTTCTTGGCTCTGAGCTCCTTGGACTTAATGTCTCTCTTTGCAGAAGATTTAATGTTGGCCATGCTTCAATCGCCACCTCCTCCTATAAAATTGAGTTATCACAACTCGCATTGATGGATTATATCAAAGAAGTCACCAAAAATCAAGTGTTTTTTCAAAAAAAGTTATCATTTTTTTATTTCAGTTATCTATTGTAGCCATTCTGGGAATGATACACTATATCTTGATTTTGGAGGGACAGCCATGTTGTATAAAGGCAGGACAGACCTGGCCAGTGAGAGCTTCCGGCAGCTGGGAAAGGACAGCGGAGAACTCACTCAGCTGCCGGGGGTGAAGGCGCAGAAAGAAAAAATTCAGGGCATGGATGTGCTGAGTGTGGAGATATTGGACGAGACCGGAGCCAAAACTCTGGGCAAGCCTATTGGAAAATATTTTACTCTGGACACTCCCCAGCAGTTTCAGCGAGGTGCGGAGCAGTTCCCCAATCTGGTAAACGCCCTCTCTGAGCTGCTGAGCCGCTGTGCCGGGGATTTCAGTCAGGTGCTGGTGGCTGCTCTGGGAAACCCGGACATCACCCCCGACGCTCTGGGCAGTCTCTCCGCCGGGAGTATTCTGGTCACCCGGCATCTGAAGGAGAGCTCCACCCCTGGCTTTGAGGCTTTTTCCTCTCTGGCTCTCAGCCGCCCGGGAGTGCTGGGCAGCTCCGGCATTGAGAGCGCCCTGCAAATAAAGCTGCTTTGCGCTGAGATACGGCCGGAGCTGGTAATCGTCATCGACGCCCTGGCCGGGGCGGACCTGGACCGGCTCTGCCGCTGCATTCAAATCTCCTCCTCCGGCATCTCTCCCGGCTCCGGGGTGGGCAACGACCGGCAGGAGCTGAGCCGGGAGACTCTGGGCGTGCCTGTGATTTCCATGGGCATTCCCACGGTGATGGACGCCGGGCTCATTGCAGGGGAGGAGATGGCCGGGCTCTTTGTCACTCCCCGAAATATAGACTCCCTGGTGAGGGCCGGGGCCCGGGCCATAGGCTACGGGATAAATATGGCCGTCCACCGGGGGATAAGCATCGAGGACATGGACCTGCTTCTGGGCTAAAGATTCTAAGCTTTCCCAGGAATGTTTCACGTGAAACTTTTTTGGCCTCTGCGGGCAGTTATGTTTCACGTGAAACATTGTTTGAAGTTCTTTCCGCCAGTGTTTCACGTGAAACATTCTTTTAAATAAGGGCTGTAAGCTGCGGACTTTTGTACCACATTTTGTCACGTTTGTCAAACTTCCGGCCCTGTGATGGGCAGAAAAAGCTGATAAAAAATTTTATTCAAAATCTCAAATGTGCTGAATGAGAGATTGAAAAGCCAGGCCAAAGCTGTTATAATGCCTCCAGATATAAAAGGAGAAACGTTATGGCTAAATTGATTGCTGTTGCAAACCAGAAGGGCGGCGTAGGCAAGACCACCACCTGCGTCAATCTCTGTGCGGCCCTGAGCCTGATGGACAAAAACGTGCTGCTGGTGGACTGCGATCCCCAGGGCAACGCCAGCTCCGGCATGGGCGTGTCCAAAAGTCAGAGGCCCAACACCTACGACATGCTGATAAACGGGGCCAAGGCCGCCGAGTGCATCGTCCACACGGACTACGGCGACGTAATCCCCGCCAGTAAGGAGCTGGCCGCCGCCTCGGTGGAACTCATTGAGACTGAGGAGAGGGAGTACGTGCTGAAAAAGGCCCTGGAGGCCGTTAAGGAAAACTACGACTACATACTCATGGACTGCCCTCCCTCCCTGGAGCTGCTGACGGTGAACTCCCTGGTGGCGGCGGACACGGTGCTCATCCCCATGCAGTGCGAGTATTATGCTCTGGAGGGCATTGCCGACCTGATGACCAGCATCAAGATGTGCTCCAAGCGCCTCAACCGGAAGCTGGGAATAGAGGGCATAGTCCTCACCATGTACGACAGCCGGGCAAATCTCACCATTCAGGTGGCAAACGAGCTGCGCCGTTATCTCTCCGACAAGGTCTATGAGACGGTGATACCCCGCAGCGTCCGGCTCTCCGAGGCCCCCAGCCACGGTCTGCCGGGAGTGGTCTACGACAGGATAAACCGGGGCAGCAAGGCCTACATGGCCTTGGCTGTGGAGTTTATTGCCAGAAGTGAAAAGTGAGGTAAGGCATGGCGGCTAAAAACATGAAAGGACTGGGCACCGGACTGGGAGTACTCTTCGGTCAGGACAACACGGAAGAGGAAGAATCCCAGCTTCTGGAACTGCCCATAGCAAAGGTGGAGCCCCGGCTGGAGCAGCCCCGGCAATATTTTGACCAGGAGGCTCTTCAGGACCTGGCAGACTCCATCGCCCAATACGGGCTGATACAGCCCATAACCGTGAGAAAGCTGGACACCGGCTATTATCAGATAATTGCCGGAGAGCGGCGCTGGCGGGCAGCCAGACTGGCGGGGCTGAAGGAGGTGCCTGTGAGGGTCATTGAGGCCGACGACCGGCGCACCGCAGAGCTGGCTCTGGTGGAAAATCTTCAGAGAGAGGATCTCAACCCCATTGAAGAGGCCAAGGGCTACCGGACCTTGATGGAGGAATACGGTCTGACCCAGGAGGAGACGGCAAAAAGCGTGGGCCGTTCCCGCCCTGCCATTGCAAATTCCCTGAGACTGCTTTCACTGTCAAAGCCTGTGCTGGAGATGGTGGAGAAAGGGGAGCTTTCCGCAGGCCATGCCCGGGCCCTGGTGCCAATTGAGGACGATGACAAGCAGCTGATGGCCGCAAGAGAAGTTGCAGACAAGACCCTGTCCGTGAGGAAGACGGAGCAGCTGGCGGCAAGGCTCTGCCGGGAGGCGGAGGAGCCGGAGGAAAAACCCTCAAAGGGTGTGAAGGTGGACTACAGCGCCGAGGTCTCCCGCCAGCTCAGCGAGGCTCTGGGCCGGAAGGTGCGGCTGGTGGACGGAAAGAAGACCGGCAAAATCGAAATAGAATTCTACGGCGCCGACGACAGGGAAGCTCTTATAGAGCTGCTTAACCGGGCCGGCAATAAAAATTGAGTAAGGAGAAAAGAGAAAATGCTGGACATCAAATTTGTCAGAGAGAATCCTGAGATAGTCAAGGAGAATATAAAGAAGAAATTCCAGGACGCAAAGCTGCCCCTGGTGGACGAGGTGCTGGAGCTGGACGCCAAGAACAGGGCTGCCATCACCGAGGCCAGCGACATCAGAGCCAGCCGCAACGCCCTTTCAAAGCAGATAGGCGTGCTCATGGGCCAGGCCAAGAAGGACCCCTCCAAGCTGGAAGAGGCGGAGAAGATAAAGGAGCAGGTGAAGGCCAACGCAGAGAGACTGGCGGAGCTGGAGAAGCTGGAGGAGGAATACGCCCAGCGCATCCGCCACATCATGCTCACCATCCCCAATATCATCGACCCCTCCGTGCCCATCGGCCCCGACGACAGCGCAAACGTTGAGGTGGAGCGCTTCGGCGAGCCTCTGGTGCCTGACTATGAGATACCTTATCACACCGATATCATGGAGAGCTTCAACGGCGTTGATATGGACGCCGCCGGCCGGGTCTCCGGCAACGGCTTCTATTACCTCATGGGGGACATCGCCCGGCTCCACTCCGCAGTGCTGGCCTACGCCCGGGACTTCATGATAAACAAGGGCTTCATCTACTGCATCCCCCCCTTCATGATCCACGGCAACGTGGTGGAAGGCGTCATGAGCCAGACGGATATGGACTCCATGATGTACAAGATAGAAGGGGAGGACCTGTACCTCATCGGCACCTCCGAGCACTCCATGATAGGCAAGTTCATCGACCAGATAATCCCCGAGGAGAGCCTGCCCCAGACTCTCACCAGCTACTCCCCCTGCTTCCGCAAGGAGAAGGGCGCCCACGGCATAGAGGAGAGAGGCGTCTACCGCATCCACCAGTTTGAAAAGCAGGAGATGATAGTGGTCTGCAAGCCTGAGGACTCCATGGCCTGGTATGAGAAGATGTGGCGCTTCTCCGTGGAGCTGTTCAGAAATATGGAAATCCCCGTGCGTCAGCTGGAGTGCTGCTCCGGCGACCTGGCAGATCTGAAGGTGAAGTCCTGCGATATTGAGGCCTGGTCCCCCCGCCAGAAGAAATACTTTGAGGTCTGCTCCTGCTCCAACCTGGGCGACGCCCAGGCCCGCCGCCTGCGCATGAGAGTCAAGGGCCAGGACGGCAAGATGTACCTGCCCCACACCCTCAATAACACCGTGGTGGCCCCTCCCCGTATGCTCATTGCCTACCTGGAAAACCATCTCCAGGCCGACGGCACAGTCACTATATCCAAGGTGCTCCAGCCCTACATGGGCGGCACCCAAGTGCTGATACCCAAAAAATAAATTTGACCCGGCAATATTTGCTTTTTTTAAAAACCGGCGGAAAAATTTCCGCCGGTTTTTGTCTATAATTTTGTATATCTTTCTATATTATATTTATGTCTTCCCTTTACTCTTGAAAATCTTAGGTTATTTTGGTATACTCATATAGTTAGGAATACTGGCAGAAATACTGGGATTTTATGCCGAGAGGTGCCGTAAATGAATTCACTAAACGATATATGGGACAAGATAATAGAGATACTTTCCCATCAGCTCACAGCTACCGCCATCAACACCTGGTTCTCCGACTGCACCCCCGTGGATATTGAGGACAGCCGCCTGGTGCTGCACACCACCAGTGATTTTAAAAGAGACATCATCACCTCCCGCTTCGGCGATACCATCAAGGCCGCCCTGTCCGACCTCTTCTCCTGCGACTTTGATTTGCTTGTCCTCTCCGGCGACGAGATAAGCGACTTTGCCATAAAGAAAAAGGTGGACAGCTCCCTGCCGGAAATGGCGGGCTATACCTTCGACCGCTTCATCGTGGGCAACTCCAACAAATTCGCCCACGCCGCCGCCATAGCCGTGGCGGAAAATCCGGGGAAGACCTATAACCCCCTGTTCATCTACGGCAACTCAGGCCTGGGCAAGACCCACCTGCTCCTGGCCATAGGTCAGCAGATACACGAGAAAAGCCCTGAAAAGAGCATCGCCTATATAAAGGGGGACGAATTCACAAACCAGCTGGTTAAATCCATCAAGGACGGCACCGCCGAGGAGTTTCGCCAGAAGTACAGGAACGTGGACCTCTTCCTGGTGGACGATATCCAGTTCATCGCCGGCAAGCAGCAGACCCAGAACGAGTTCTTCCACACCTTCAACAACATCTACGAGGCAGGACATCAGATAGTCATCACCTCCGATAGGCCACCCCTGGAGATGTCCATTCTGGACGACAGGCTTCGCACCCGCTTTGAGGGCGGGCTCATGGCGGATATCCAGCCCCCGGACCTGGAAACACGCATGGCCATCACCCGGAACAAGGCCGGGCAGCTGGGCCTGCTCCTCTCCGACGACGCGGTGGAATATATCGCAAACAACATCACCGCCAACATCCGCCAGCTGGAGGGCGTGATAAAACGCCTCACCGCCTACAAGGAGATACTGGACGACATTATCACCATAGACTCGGTGAAGCGGGCTATAAAGGACGTTATAAGGATAGGCACCTATATCCCCACCCCCGAGAGCATCATCCGGGAGACCGCCAGATATTACTCCCTGAAGCCGGAGGACCTGAAGGGCCAGAGCCGGGCAAAGAACACCGCCATGGCAAGACAGGTTTCCATGTACCTTATGCGCTCTTTGACGAACCTCTCCCTGAAGGATATAGGCGCAGAATATGAGGACAGAAACCACGCCACCGTCCTCAGCTCCATAAGAAAAGTGGAGGACCTTCTCAAGACCGACCCCTCCATGGCCGGCACCGTGAGAGACATCACCTCCAATATAAATTCCGTCTGAGTTTTCCACATTGGCCTGTTGCTAAGTTGAAAGGCCATTGTTGAAAGTCAGTGAGCACCTGAGCCCTGTTGAAAACGGCTTTTTTGTTCACAATTTCTTCAACATTTGAAATGCCCTGATATCAGGGGCTCAGGAGAGTTTTCCACAAAAATTTTCCCTACTACTAGCACTACTAAAAATATTTAGATTTATTTATATATAAAAAAATTTCTTTCTTCCGAGGAGTATGAGATATGAACTTCAGCTGTGAAAAATATGTGCTGCAAACCGCCTGCGCTACGGCCTCAAGAGCTGCCGCAAGCAAAAGCCCCATCCCTGCCCTGGAGGGACTGCTAATACAGGCGGGAGACGATATAAGGGTCACAGGCTATGACCTGAAGAAGGGTATATACACCAGCCTGGAGGCGGATATAAAAGAATCCGGTTCTGTAGTGGTGGGCGCCCGCCTCTTCGGAGAGATGATGCGCCGCCTGCCTGACGGCATAGTCAGCATAAGCACCGACATCAACAACAACGTGAACGTGAAGTGCGGCAAGAGCGAATTCAACTTCATGGGCATCAGCGCCCAGGATTACCCGGAAATGCCGGAAGTGGACCCGGTGAATAAGATAGCCCTCCCCAGAAAGATACTGGCGGAAATGATAAACCAGACCATCTTTGCCGTATCCGACAACGACGTTAGACCCATTTACACCGGCACCCTCTTTGAGGTAAACGGAGACGAGCTCACCCTGGTATCCGTGGACGGCTACCGCCTGGCCCTGCGCCGGGAAAAGCTGGAGAGCGCCCAGATGGAAAATTGCAGCTTCGTGGTCCCCGGCTCCGCTCTGGGGGATGTGGAGCGCATCTGCTCCGACAGCGAGGAGCCGGTGGAGATATCCGTGGGCTCAAAGCAAATCTCCTTTTCCATCGGCGGCACCGTGGTTATATCCAGAAGGCTGGAAGGGGAATTTCTCAACTATAAAAAGTCCATCCCAGAAAGCTTCAAGTATATCCTCAAGGTGGAGAGAAGCGAGCTCATGTCCACCATCGACAGAGTCTCTCTTATCGTCAGCGAGAGAAACAGCAGCCCCGTTCGCATGAGCATAAACGACGGAAGCATCCACTGCCTCTGTGTCACCCCCATCGGCCGGGCGGAAGACACCTGCATCTGTGAGGGCGACGGCGAGGGCATGGAGATCGGCTTCAACGACAGATACATGAAGGATGCCCTGAAGGCCGCCGGAAAGGATGAGCTGAACATTTGCCTCAACAGCCCCTCCTCCCCCTGCATCATAAAGGCCGCCGACGGCAGCGACAGCTTCACCTATATGGTGCTGCCGGTGCGCCTCCACGCCTGAGATCATACTTGAGGGAAAGCGACTGATTTTTGAAAATTATGGAAAAAATAGCTATAGACACAGAATTTATAAAGCTGGACTCCCTGCTGAAATTTGCCGCCGCCGTGGGCACCGGGGGAGAGGCCAAGCTGGTGATCTCCCAGGGCCTGGTGGAGGTCAACGGAGAAGTGTGCACCATGAGAGGGAAAAAGCTCCGGGACGGAGACCTGGTTAAATTCCAGAATATGGAATTTCAGATAGTCATGGCATGATAGTAAGACGCATAGCCCTGAGCGGTTTCAGAAACTACGAGTTTGAGACCGTGGATTTTATAGACGGCACCAACGTTATTGCCGGGCAAAATGCCCAGGGGAAGACCAATCTTCTGGAGGCGGTGTACATGCTCTCCTGCGGCAGGAGCTTCCGCACCCGCTTCGACAGGGAGCTGGTGGGCTTCGACTTCTCCTCGGCGGAGATACTGGCGGATGTGTTCAGCCATGACCGGGAGCAGACCATAAACATAAAATTGCAGCCGGGCCAGGCAAAGCAGATAAAAGTCAACTCCGTGAAAAAGAGCGCCGGGGAGCTGAGCCAGGTGGTGAATGCCGTGCTTTTCTGCCCCGACGACCTGAACATGATAAAGGACGGGGCGGCGGTGAGGCGGCGGCTCATGGATAACGCCATAAGCCAGATACGCCCCAGATATGCCCAGTATCTCTCGGAGTTCAACCGGCTCTATGAGCACAAGACCAGGATACTTAAGGACTGGCGGGACAAGCCCTCCCTGCTGGACACTCTGGACGAATTTTCCGAGGGCATGTGCAGGGCTTCCGCCCAGCTGATACGCTACAGGGCCTCTTTTGTCCAGAGACTGAAGGAGGCGGCGGCCCCCATACACCGGGAATTTTCCGGCAAGGGGGAGGAGCTGGGCATGGAGTATAAGACAGTCAGCTCCGTGAAGGACCCCTTTGCCTCGGTGAGGGAGATCTATTACGACATCTGCGAGCACCAGGAGCGGCACCGCCAAGCGGAGCTGGACAGCGCCCAGTGTCTCACGGGAGCCCACAAGGACGATCTGGAGATATATATAAACGGCCGTCTTGCCAGGAGCTACGCCTCCCAGGGCCAGACCAGAACGGCGGCTCTGTCGGTGAAGCTGGCGGAGCGGGAGATATTCCTGGCGGAGACCGGGGAATACCCCATACTGCTGCTGGACGACGTGCTCTCGGAACTGGACGAGAAAAGGCAGGAGTTCGTCCTAAACCGCATCGGCGGGGGACAGACCCTGATAAGCTGCTGCGAGGACGAGGGCATCTCCCGGCGCACCGGGGGAAAGGTGCTCTTTGTGGAAAAGGGCAGGATAAAATGAATTATCTGCATCTGGGAAAAGGCTGGGTGGTGAACACCGGGGAGATAATCGGTATCTTCGACCTGGATATCACTTCCCAATCCCACCTGACGAGAAAATACCTCAGCATGGCGGAAAAGGCGGGCCAGGTCGTGAACGCCTCGGAGGATATTCCCAAGTCCTTCGTGGTCTGCTGGGACGGAAAATCAAGAACTTTGTATCTCTGCCAGATGGCCGCGGCCACGCTGCTGCGCCGGGCCGAGGCGGGGATACTGTGAAATGGAGATTAGTAAATGTCTGAAAACATAGAAAGAGCGGCACAGGAATACGACGCTTCCCAGATCCAGGTCCTGGAGGGCCTGGAGGCTGTGCGCAAGCGTCCCGGTATGTATATAGGCTCCACCTCATCTTCAGGGCTTCACCACCTGGTCTATGAAATTGTGGATAACTCCATAGACGAGGCCCTGGCGGGCTTTTGCAGCCATATAGAAGTCTGCATTGAGGAGGGGGATATCATCTCCGTCCAGGATAACGGCCGGGGCATCCCCGTGGATATCCAGGAACAGACCGGGAAGAGCGCTCTGGAAGTGGTCTTTACCGTGCTCCATGCCGGCGGCAAGTTCGGCGGCGGAGGCTACAAGGTCTCCGGCGGCCTCCACGGCGTGGGCGCTTCCGTGGTCAACGCCCTGTCCGAGTGGCTGGAGGTCCAGGTCCACAAGGACGGGAAGATATACCAGATGAAGTTCTCCCGGGGCGATATCGTGGAGGGCATCCATGTGGTGGGGGAGACGCAGCGCCACGGCACCTTCGTGCGCTTCAAGCCGGACCCGGAGATGTTCGACGACACGGTCTACGACTATGAGATACTCCACCGGCGCATGAGAGAGCAGGCCTTCCTCAACGGGGGACTGCGCATAAGCATAGAGGATAAGCGCCCCGGCAAAGAGCAAAGCGAGACCATGTGCTACGAAGGGGGCATAAGGGAATTTGTCCGCTATATAAACAAGAACAAAAACCCCATCCATGAGGACGTGATCTATCTCAGCGGCAGCAAGGACGAGGCCGTTGCGGAGATATCCCTGCAATATAACGACGGCTACAACGAGACCCTGGTTTCCTTTGCAAACGACATACACACCCCCGAGGGGGGCATGCACGAGACCGGCTTCAAGACCGCCCTCACCAGGGTCATAAACAACTACGGCCAGAAAAACAACATCATCAAGGGTGACGACAAGGTCTCCGGGGACGACGTGCGGGAGGGTATTGCCGCAGTCATCTCCGTGAAGCTGCCGGAGGCCCAGTTCGAGGGCCAGACCAAGCAGAAGCTGGGCAACGCCTATATAAGGACCCTGGTGGACAATGTGGTGTCCGAGCAGCTGGCCACCTACTTCGAGGAGCACCCCGCCGTGGCCAAGGCGGTGCTGGACAAGGCCATGATGGCAAACCGGGCCCGGGAGGTTGCCAGAAAGGCCAGAGAGTCGGTCAGAAGAAAGACCGGACTGGAGAGCGGCCAGATGCCGGATAAGCTCCAGGACTGCAACGAGAGGGACCCCTCCCTCTGCGAGATATACATCGTTGAGGGAGACAGCGCCGCAGGCTCCGCCATCCAGGGCCGTGACTCCCGCTTCCAGGCCATCCTGGCCATGTGGGGCAAGATGCTCAACGTGGAAAAGGCCAGGGCCGACAAGATATACGGAAACGACAAGCTCTATCCCCTTATAGTTGCCCTGGGGGCCGGCATAGGGGATGAGTTCAACATCGAAAAGCTCCGCTACCACAAGATAATCATCATGGCGGATGCGGATGTGGACGGCTCCCATATAAGGACCCTGCTCCTCACCTTCTTCTTCAGATACATGCGGCCCCTCATAGAGCACGGCTATGTATATTCCGCCGTGCCGCCCCTCTATAAGCTCACCAGAGGCAAGATGCAGAAGGTGGCCTACTCCGACGAGGAGAGGGATAAGCTCAGCGCCCAGCTGAGAGCCGACAACCCCAACGCCAAGGTGGATATCTCCCGCTTCAAGGGTCTGGGCGAGATGGACCCCCACGAGCTGTGGGAGACCACCATGGACCCGGAGAGGCGGACTCTGCGGCGCATAACCCTCAGCGACGCCTTGAAGGCCGACGAGATCTTCACCGTGCTCATGGGAGAGGACGTGGAGCCGAGGCGGGACTGGATAGAGCGCAACGCCAAATATGTGGCCAACCTGGATATCTGAGGAGGTGAGGGAAAATGGCACACAAGAGAGACTACAAGCCTGAGGATATCGCCTTTCCCAATCAGGCCATAACCGAGTCGGAACTGGTCAGCGAGATGCAGACCAGCTATATAGATTACGCCATGAGCGTCATCGTGGGCCGGGCCCTCCCCGACGTGAGGGACGGCCTGAAGCCGGTACACCGGAGGATACTCTATACCCTCTACGAGGATAACCTCACCGCCGACAAGCCCTTCAAGAAGTCCGCCACCTGCGTGGGCGACGTGCTGGGCCGCTACCATCCCCACGGAGACGGCTCGGTTTACGATGCCATGGTGCGTCTGGCCCAGGACTTCTCCATGCGCTACATGCTGGTGGACGGCCACGGCAACTTCGGTTCCGTGGACGGAGATCCCCCGGCGGCCTACCGTTATACCGAGGCGAGGCTCTCCAAAATCTCCAACGAGATGCTGAGAGATATAGACAAGGACACCGTGGACTGGGACCCCAACTTCGACGAGACCAGGAAGGAGCCCAGGGTCCTGCCCTCCCGTTTCCCAAACCTTCTGGTGAACGGCAGCAGCGGCATTGCCGTGGGCATGGCCACCAACATCCCGCCCCACAATCTCAGGGAAGTGATTAACGCCTGCATCTGCCTGCTGGACAATCCGGAGGCGGGGCTTACGGAGCTGATGCAGCATGTCACCGGGCCGGACTTTCCCACCAGGGGCATCATCATGGGCCGCAGCGGCATACGCCAGGCCTACGCCACCGGCCGGGGAAAGATAATCGTCCGGGCCCGCACCGAGTTTGAAGAGCACGGCCAGAACCGCATACGCATCATAGTCACTGAGCTGCCCTATCAGGTGAACAAGCGGCAGCTGATAAAGAACATCGCCGACCAGGTCCACGACAAACGCCTGGAGGGCATATCCGACCTGCGGGACGAGACGGACCGCAACGGCATGCGCATGGTCATAGAGCTGAAGAGGGACGCAAACCCTCAGGTGGTGCTGAACCGGCTCTTTGCCCAGACCGCCATGCAGAGCAGCTTCTCCATAAACATGCTGGCCCTGGTGAACAATCAGAGCCAGCCCAGGATACTCTCTTTGAAGGACATCCTGAGCGAGTACCTGAAGTTCCAGGAAGAGCTCATCGTCCGCCGCACCAAGTACGACCTGAGAAAGGCGGAGGAGCGGGCCCATCTGCTGGAAGGCCTGCTGATAGCCCAGGACAATATAGACGAGGTCATACACATCATCCGCTCCAGCTATGACGACGCAAAGCAGCGGCTCATGGAGCGCTTCGGTCTCAGCGAGGTCCAGGCCCAGGCCATCTGCGACATGCGCCTTATCTCCCTTCAGGGCCTGAACCGGGAAAAGCTGGAGGCAGAGTACAAGGAGCTGGAGGAAAAGATAAGCTATTACAGGGAGCTCCTGACCGACCCGGAGAAGATAAAGGCCGTGCTGAAGGACGAGCTCACCGCCATACGGGACAAGTACGGCGACGAGAGAAAGACCGAGATACAGGACGTGGCCGACGAGATAGACGTGGAGGACCTTATAGAAGAGGAGCAGTGCGTCTTCACCCTTACCCACGCCGGATATATAAAGCGCCTGCCCGTGAGCGAGTACCGCTCTCAGGGCCGGGGCGGCAAGGGCATCAGGGCCATGGCCACCAAGGACGAGGACTATATGGACACGGTGTTCACCGCCTCCACCCATGATTACATCCTCTTCTTCACCAGCAAGGGCCGTGTATTCTCCAAGAAGGGCTATACTATCCCCGAGGCCGGCCGCAACGCCCGGGGCACCAATATAGTGAACATCATCCCCATAGACACCGGGGAGGACCGGGAAAAGGTCAGCGCCATGATAAACGGCCGGGGCGTGGATGAAGACAGCTACCTGGTCTTCGTCACCAGAAACGGCACGGTAAAGCGCATGGAGCAGTCGGCCCTGAAAAACATCCGCTCCAGCGGCATAAGGGCCCTGACTCTGGACGAGGGGGACGAGCTAATCGCCGTGCTCCAGACCTCCGGGGAGGAGAACATCCTCATCGCCACAAGAAACGGCATGGCCTGCTGCTTCAGTGAAAAGGACGTGCGCCCCATGGGCAGGACTGCCGTGGGCGTGCGGGGCATAAAGTTGAGAGAGGGCGACTATGTTGTAGGTGCAGGCAGCTCCGGCAGCGGAGAGAGCCTGCTGAGCATCACCGAAAAGGGCTACGGCAAGAGGACTCTCCTCAGCGAATATCCGGTCCACGGCCGGGGCGGTCTGGGTGTGAAGAACTACAATGTCACCGATAAGACCGGAGCCGTGGCCGACGTGAAGATAGTGGGACCAGGAGAGGATATCCTGGTAGTCAGCGACGACGCCACCATGATACGCATGGCGGCGGACTCCATATCACTGCTGAGCCGCTCCACCCAGGGCGTGCGCATCATGCGCCTGAGCGAAGGCAGCCGGGTCATCTCCATAGAAAAGACCGACAGCGAAAGCGAGGAAGATAACGGGGACGCCGCCGGAGAGGACATGGCGGAACAGTCCCACAAGGAGGAATAAGCCATGTACGGCAGGGAAAGAGAAAGTAAGTCCAAAAATCAGAGCGGTTCCCTTATTTATATCGCAGTCTTTGTGGTGCTGATGCTGCTGTCCGGCGGCATAAGCGGCCCTCTGCTGGCCCTGATAATCGGTGTGGCAGTCATCGGGGCCGTGGGATATCTGGCCTTCTACTTTGGCAAGAAGTATTTGAAAAACAAGCAGGAGGGCAGCCCCCGCCCCAGAAGGGCCTACACCAACCACCAGAACCACAAGCCCAGAGCCTATAACCCCGGGGAGATACGGGACCAGGACAATCTCCGCCGCCTGCAGCAGCTGGACAGCTTCCTGGAAAACGGGCTTATCGACAAAAAGGAGTACAATGTGCTCCGGGCCAAGTATGAGCGGTATATGAGGGAAAATGAAAACAGTTGAGATCTATACCGACGGGGCCTGCAGCGGCAACCCCGGCCCGGGAGGCTGGGGGGCCATCCTCCGCTATAACGGCGTGGAAAAGGAGCTCAGCGGCGGGGAGGCACAGACCACCAACAACCGCATGGAGCTCACCGCCGCCATAAAGGCCCTGGAGGCCCTGAAGGAGAGCTGCGCCGTGGAGCTCTATTCCGACTCCAAATATCTGGTGGACGCTCTGGAAAAGGGCTGGGCCGAAGGCTGGAAAAAGAGGGGCTGGGTCAAATCCGACAAAAAGCCCGCCCTGAACCCGGACCTGTGGCAGCGGCTGCTGGAGCTGCTGGAAAAGCACAGCGTCAGCTGCCACTGGGTCAAGGGCCACGCCGAGAATGAATTCAACAACCGCTGCGACGCCATGGCCGTTGCCATGAGGGAAAGCTTTGCAAGGTGAGATTATGGCTAAAAACTATTTTGGAAATCCGTTCAAGCTTTTCATGTCCTATGTGGCGGGGCATAAAAAGCTCTTTGCCATAGACATGGGCTGCGCCCTGCTGGTGTCGGTAATAGACCTGGCCTTCCCCTATGTGTCCAGAATATCCATGAACAGCCTGCTGCCAAACAGGCTGTTCGCCCTGTTTTTTACCGTCATGGGCATCATGGTGGCGGCCTACGTGATAAAGGCCGCCCTCTACTACATAATCACCGTGGTGGGCCACAGGATGGGCGTACTCATAGAGGCGGACATGCGCCGGGACGTGTTCACCCACATGCAGGACCTGTCCTGCAGCTTTTACGATAAGAACCGCACCGGCGTGCTCATGAGCCGCATCACCAGCGACCTCTTCGAGATAACGGAGCTGAGCCACCACGGGCCGGAAAATATCCTCATCTGCACCCTCACCATAGTGGGGGCTTTGGCGGTGATGTTCACCATGGAGTGGCGCCTGGCTTTGACCCTGGCCATAGTGCTGCCCTTGTGCCTGTGGTTCACCCTGTCCCAGAGGGTGAGGATGAAAAAGGCCAACATAGAGGTGAAGAAAAAGACCGCGGATATCTACGCCGCCATCGAGAGCAGCATCTCCGGCATCCGCACCGCCAAGGCCTTCGCCAACGAGGAGCAGGAGAGAGGGAAGTTCGACGAGGCCAACGCCATGTTCAAGGGGGCCAAGGTGGAGTACTACCGCACCATGGGCCTATTCCAGAGCGGCATGGACTTCACCTGCTGCATTGCCCAGGTGCTGGTCATCACCGTGGGGGGACTGCTCATCATGCAAAACTCCATGGACTATGTGGACCTGGTCACCTTCTCCCTGTATGTGTCCACCTTCATTTCACCCATACGGAAGCTGGCCCAGTTCTCCGAGCAGTACATGAACGGCAGCGCCGGCTTCACCCGCTTCATGGAGCTGATGCAGACCCAGCCCACGGTAAAAGACAAAGCGGATGCAATAGAGCTGGAGAATGTGACGGGCCGGGTGGACTATGAGGACGTGAGCTTTGACTACGGCAACGGCGTGGAGGTGCTGAAGGATATAGACCTGCACATTGAGCCGGGGAAGTGCCTGGCGGTGGTGGGCCCCTCGGGAGGGGGAAAGACCACATTGTGCCAGCTGCTGCCCAGATTTTACGACGTGTGCTCCGGCAGCGTTAAGGTGGACGGCATAGACGTGCGGGATATAAAGCAGAGCAGTCTGCGCCGGAATATAGGCATCATACAGCAGGACGTGTTCATGTTCGCCGGAACCATCCGGGAGAACATCCGCTACGGCCGGCCCGACGCCACCGACGAGGAGATAGTGGAGGCGGCGGTGAGGGCCCAGGTACACCAGGAGATAATGGAGATGCCTCAGGGCTACGACAGCTACATAGGCGAGCGGGGCGTCATGCTCTCCGGCGGCCAGAAGCAGAGGATATCCATAGCCCGGGTATTTCTGAAAAACCCAAAGATACTCATTCTGGACGAGGCCACCTCCGCCCTGGACACCGTTACCGAGCAGAGAATACAGGAGAGCTTGGATGAGCTGAGCCAGGGCCGCACCACCATCATCATTGCCCACCGCCTCTCCACCGTGAGAAATGCGGACATGATAGCCGTGGTGGAGGGGGAGCACATCGTGGAGATGGGCACCCACAGGGAGCTTATGGAGAAGGACGGAGAGTATGCCAGGCTCTGCCGGGCCCAGGAGCTGAAATAAAAAACTTCCATAATACATACACAGGAGGATAGAGCTATGCTGGATATGAGAAAAGGCGGCCACGCCGAGCTGGAGAAATACTACCCCCTTATGGAAATGGACTTTGACAGCGAGGAGCTGATGGGACGGCTCAGCCTACACCGGGCTATGATGAACGGCACGGCGGAGCTGCTGATAGTCTACGAGAAGGAGAGCGGCCTGGACGTGTCCTATGCCCTGGTCATAGAGAAAAACCTTTACGGCTACGTCCTGCTGAAGTATATGGGAGTGCTGCCCTGGTACCGGGGAAGAGGCATGGGGGTGGAGACCATGCGCTTCATCAACCGCCGCTATGCCCAGAAGCAGGGTATAATCGCCGAGATAACGGAATTCCCCGACGAAGATGAGGACAGGGTGAAAAAACTGAGAAAGTTCTTCGCCCGCTTCGGCTATGTGGAGATTGACTGCCACTGCCGTATAGCCGGTGTGAAGTCCAACATTATGGTAAAAGCCCTGAAATGCAGCGCCGACATCAGCCCGGTGATCCACCGGATAATCCCCGACTTCTACAGCCGCTGCCTGGGACCCCGGGCAGCCCGGAAGATGCTGGATATCCGCCCGGTGAAAAAGGACTGAGGAACGGCAAAAGAAATAAATTGTGGAAAACTTTCAGAAACAAGCCCGGAGATGTATGCTCTAAGTGACTTCTTAATCATGGTTTTTGTCATGGTTAGTGAAGCAGTCACTTAGAGCATTTT